>JBKQMH010000144.1:0-3455 GCA_052146795.1 Verrucomicrobiia bacterium | reverse complement strand
AGCCGCCGATCGAGGTCGTTCCGTAAAAATTGCTGTCGCTGCCCTGGACCAGACCGGCTTCGGGGATCGCGCCATTGGTGCCGCCGAGAAAGGAATACAGGGTGGTGAATGTCCCGGCCGAGGTGATCTGAAAGACGGTGCCGGTGTTGTTGGCACCGCCTTGCGAAGTTGTGCCGTAGAAATACCCGTCGATGCCCTGAATCACGCCTCCGAGCGGATAACCGCCGTCGGAGCCACCGGTAAAGCTGTGCAGTGTGGTCAATGTCCCGGCGGAAGTGATCTGAAAGACCGTGCCCGTGTCATTGGCGCCGCCGCGCGTCGTCATGCCGTAGAAATTGCTGTCGCTGCCCTGGAAGAGCCCGGCGATCGGGGTGGCTCCGTCATCGCCGCCCGTGAAGCTGTACAAGGTCGTCACCGAAAAGTTCGTTACAGTCCCGACGATATTTGTCACGCCCAGGTTCATCCGGAACACGGTGCCGGTGTCGTTGGCGCCTCCCTGGGACGTTGTGCCGTAGAAATTCCCGTCGCTGGCCTGGATGAGCCAGGATTCCGGGATGCCGCCATCGGCGCCGCCGGTGAAGCCGTAGAGCCGGGTCGGCACGACGTTGTTCGTGAAGGCGTCACAGCGGCAACTGAGAAACCCGATGAGCAGAATGGTCGCCAGAATCCGGAAAATGGTCATGATGTCTTTCTTGAATACTCCGCGTGGAGCAAACCATTTTCCCGGCGGGAATGTCGAGGATATTTCGTTCCGACGAGACGGCAGCGCGCCCCTCCAAAAACAAGCAGGGCAGCCCGATACTGGAGCCACCCCGCTGAGATCTGACAAAGATGTCGGTCGGCGTTACGAGTCCATGTCCTCGGATCACCGGGCAACGAATGTGCCGGTCTGAACGATCTGGACCGGCAAACCAGCCATCGAGGTCGGCAACATTGCGCGCAATCCCGGGGTGTCCTCTTCGACCATGATTTCCACCGTGGCCTGTGTCGGATCGGTGGTCTGCTGCCCAATTCCGATGCCGACGACGCCCGGGATCTTAAGAATCTGATTCTCGGTGGCCGATTTGATCGCCGACGCCTTCTTGTAGGATTCGAGAGCCAAGCCGTACGACTCTTCCTTGGCGGATGCGCGGGTTTCCACAGGGGCACCTGTGCAGCCCACCATGGACAAGGAAGCCCCGCCCAGTCTGGCGCTGAGTTGGGCCAAGACTGGCGCAATGGGATTGACTGCCGTTACGGTAGAGGTCCCAGCAAACAGAACGCCGACGACACGGGGGCATTCATTGGTAATCCCACCCACGATGTTCGTGATCACAACCTCCACCACGTTGGTGAACCCATCCAGCACGTTCGTGCTGACTTCCGCCACGATGTCCGTGGTTCCACCCGTAATGTCGGGGTTAAACTCCACGACGAGGGAACCCGAATCACCCTCGCCTCCGAAGTTGAAACCACCAAAGGACGGCGGAGTAACGATGAGTTGATTGGTAAACGTCCGCATGACCGGCTTGGTTTTGGCGAGAGTGCAGGGCGAATACGCCACGGTGATTGTGGCGTCCACGGCGGCGACGATACCGGTCGTGAAACCGGTGGTACGGCCACTCTTGGCAACAGTGCTGCCCAATGGGGGAACGAAAGTGTTGGTGCTCGTTTGGCCGATCAAGAGAATCGGGCCGGTCACGTCCACGTCTGTGTTACTGGTGATCAGGCCGAGCGCGGCATCGACCATGCCGCGGCTCTTCAGCGGCACAAACGTTGTGAGCCTGGCGACGGCATTGCTCTTGCCCAGGTCACAATCGGCATCGACCAAGCCCGGCTGGGTGATGATCGTGCCGCGCGTGGCATGATTCTCTTTCGCCAGAACGTGGTTGCAACTGAGGATGTAGAAGTTGCCGGAGCCGTCCTCAACAAGCCCGCCCAGCGTGCCGCTACAACAGGTGGGGGAAGGGTTCTTGGTGCTATCTTTAAGATTCCCCCCGGAGGTCCCCATGGCGATGGGGCGCAACTGAGTCACCCAATTAGGTGTCGATGCGCCTTGGCCCCGCGCTCCGGTGGCATATGTTGCCAAAATTACAATCGGTAGGAAAACACAGAAAATCTTCACAGCTCTCATTGTATTAGCGATTCTCCTTGTTATGCTTGCAAATCTTGGCATTTGCATGCGCTTTAGTCAAGAGCATAGGTTCCCCAACCGAGCAGCATACGTGCCATTTTGGCTGGTTTTTGGGCAGATACTGGACAAAGTCGCTGCCCATCAGGTAAGGTGGTAATCATGGAAAATACGGCAATTGAGGTGTGGGTGTACGGCGTGATCATGATTTTGGGTGGCATCGCGGGATTCGTCAAGGTGGGCAGCAAGGCGTCGCTGATCTCGGGCGTTGGCTTCGGATTGATGCTGCTGGTCAGCGGGTTTGGGGTGTGGCAAGGCTCGCAGGGCTGTCTCCTGGCGGCGGAGGTCATCGCACTTGTGTTGGTGGTGTTATTCGCCATGCGCTATGCCAAGAAACGGCGGTTTATGCCCGCGGGGATGCTGGCGATTCTCAGCCTGGTGGCAGCCGTGATCTTCGCATTGGGGTTGAAGCGGTAACGGCTGAAGATTGTTTCGATGGCTCCAGAGTACATTTTGAAGCCCGCACACGGGGCGCGGGACCTTCATATCGATTACCGCGCGGAACTCAATGACCAGCAGTTCGCCGCGGTGACGGCCACCGGTGCCGATGGCACCGTGAACTCGGGACCGATGCTGGTCATTGCCGGCGCAGGCAGCGGCAAGACGCGGACGCTCACGTATCGCGTGGCGTGGTTGGTCGAGCATGGCGTGCCGCCGGGACGGATCCTGCTCCTGACGTTTACCAACAAAGCCGCCAAAGAGATGCTGCGACGTGTTGAGAACCTGCTGCCGACGGATATCTCCGCGATTTGGGGCGGGACATTTCATCACATCGGCAATCGGATCCTACGCCGCCACGCGAAGCTCCTCGGTTTCGGCAGTGATTTTACGATTCTCGACCGCGAAGACGCCAGGGACATGCTCGATGCGTGCGTCACGGAGGCGGGGATCGACACGAAACAGGAGCGCTTTCCGAAAGGCGACGTGTTGGCGGAGATTTACTCGCTGGCGGTGAACACCGAGCGCTCCATCGAGCAGGTGTTGGCCGAGCAATACGATTATTTCTCGCATCTGGCCGGGCCGATCAAGACGTTGCGCGAGGTCTACTGCGAACGCAAGCTCAAGGCCAACGCGATGGATTACGATGACCTGCTCGTCAACACGCTGCGGTTGTTTCAGGAGCACGGCGAGGTCGCCGCGCGCTATCGCGAACAGTTTCTGCACGTGCTGGTCGATGAGTATCAGGACACCAACAAGATCCAGGCGGACTTGATCGACGCCATCGCCATGGTGCATCGCAACCTGATGGTTGTCGGCGATGACGCGCAATCGATTTATTCGTGGC
>JBKQMH010000143.1:0-54344 GCA_052146795.1 Verrucomicrobiia bacterium | reverse complement strand
ATTTGCCGCTGCCCGTCGGTCCCGTAACGAGCACGAGGCCCTTTTGCAAAAAGCACAGTTTCTTGACCGAGTCCGGAAGCCCCAAATCCTTAAACCCGAGTATCTTCGATGGGATCAGCCGGAATACGCCGCCAATCCCGTGGCTATCAACGAACACATTGCACCGAAACCGGGCCACGCCGGCCAGGTCATACGCGAAATCCGTATCGTGGGTCTGTTCCCATTCGAGCCGGTTGCGTTCCGGGATTATCTCATAAATGAGCGCCTCAACGGCGTCACTCGTGAGAATCTCCTTGCCGACAGTGGTGATTGACCCCGAGATCCGAAACGTGGGGCAATTCCCGCTGGATAGGTGAAAGTCCGAAGCCCCTTGGGCCACCATGGCTTGGAAGTATTGGTCTAATGCAGGCATGGACTCCCTAGAAGCAGGCCCAATGCCACCGTTACCGATGGGGGCCAATCTTCCTGGGGAACATATGCCTCAGATTGCTTGTCAGAAACTGGTCGACGGTGGTACCATGTCCCACCACTTGGAGATCGGGCGATGTATAAAGAATTTTACGGACTGCGCGAATACCCGTTCAATATGACGCCGGATCCGCAGTTCCTCTTTCTGAGCCGCCATCATCGCGTCGCCCTGGACGTATTGTTGTACGGCATCAGCGAGCGAAAAGGGTTCATTGCGATTACCGGCGAGGTGGGCGCGGGAAAAACCACTCTCTGCCGCGCCCTGCTGAATTCGCTCGATGCCAAAACGAAAACCGCGCTGATCCTCAACCCGACGCTGTCGGACTCCCAGGTCTTGCGGGCCATCACGGACGAGTTTCGCCTGCAGCCCGCCAAGACCACCAAAAAGGATTTGTACGACACGATCAATGCGTTCCTGTTGCGCGAGTTGGCCGCCAACCACAATGTCGCGTTGATCATCGATGAGGCCCAGAACCTCAAACCGAGCGTGCTCGAGCAAATCCGGTTGCTCTCCAATCTCGAAACCGAAAAAGAAAAGCTCCTCCAGATCGTCCTCGTCGGGCAGCCCGAATTGGCGGAGATCCTGGACCGCGACAGTCTGCGTCAACTCAAACAGCGCATCTCGTTGCGCTATCACGTCGCATCGCTCGCGCCCGAGGAAATTGGCGAATATATTGACCATCGTCTGCAGATCGCGGGCGGTGACGGACGCATCCAGTGGGCGCCGGAAGCCTTGACCTTTATCTACTCCTACTCGCGTGGCATCCCCCGCCTGATCAACGTGCTCTGCGACAAAGCGCTGTTGGCCGGCTACATCGCCGAAACCTTCGTCATCGACGCGACGAACATCCGCCGCGCCATTGAGGACACCGAGTGCCGCCTTCCCGCAACCGCTACGGAACAAACATCGGAGGTCGCCGCCGGATGAGCCTGGTCCACGAGGCCCTTCGCAAAGCCGAGCGGGAAAAGCAGCTAAAAGCCGGCGCCGTGCCGAGCGCGCCGCCGGCGCCCCGCCAGCCAGCACCACCGCCACCGACTCAGAATCACACGCCGGTCGTTCACGCGCCTGTCGCTACAATGCCGGCCCCTCCGGCACGACGAGAAGCGGCCCCCCGCTCACAGGCGCCAGCGGGAGAACAACCCCGCGAAACAAGCCATTTTCTCCTGCCTGCCCTGATCGGTTGCGTCGCGATTGTGGCGATCATTGCCATCGTATTCCTCGTGAGCAACGCTTCTTCCCTGCTTCGTCAAACCAAAGAGATTGTCCCGGCAGTTGCTGCACCGACGGCTCCGGTTCCCGTGGCGCAATCAACCGCCCTGGCCGATCAGGCAGCGACAGCGCCATCGGTCGCGCCACCGACAGCCGATTCCGCGTCCGCGCCAAGCGCCCCGTCCTCCACAATCCCGCTCGCCGACGAATCGAAATACAAGATCACTGGCATCATGACGGATTCCGACGGCAAACGGATAGCTGTGATTAACGGACGCGACGCCTACGAAGGGTATTACGTCGATGGCGCCACCGTCGAAAAAATCGAAACCGATCGCGTGACGCTCGATATCAAGGGCCAGAAGGCATTGCTGCGACTGCACTGAGGCTACGGCTTCTGATTGGCGAAGTTGATCTTGACCTGCGCTGGCAACTGCGATTGTGCCACCCAGGTTTTGGCTGCCGAGGGATCGGTTCGGAGCCATTGCCAGGCAACCTGCTGGGCTGCATTCTGCCAGATGCTGCCGTCCTGAATCGTGTCAACCAGCTTGGCGGCGGCAACAGGGTCAACACGCGCGATTTGTTGCGCCATGGATTGGGCCGCCTGATCGTGCGACTTGCCCGCTGGAAGACCCTGAACCCAGTTACTCGCCGCGTCCGGATCGGCATTGCCCCAAACATTGGCCATTTGGCTGATGAGATTGTCTCGAGTGGTGCCGTCGGGAAGCTGGCTAACCCAGTTGGCAGCGGCCTGCGGATCCTGACGACCCCAGTTCCAAAGAAGGCTGGAGGCGGCCTGGTTTTTCTCGGAGCCATCGGGCAATTGGCTGATGAAATCGCTGGCCCCTTGCGGATCGGAATTGGCCCAGGTGGAAACTACTGACGAAAACGCGCGGTCGCGCGAGGAGCCCGCCGGCAGTGTCTCCACCCAGGCGCGCGCGGCGTCCAGGTCGCTGTTCGCCCACTGTGAGGCGATGTTTCCCAACATATTGTCCCGATTGGATCCTGCAGGCAGGCTCAGCGCATACGCAATGGCGCTCGCCGTATCGTTCGCTGCCCAACTCGAGCCAAGCTGGCTGTACGACATGTCCCGGTTCTGCGAAGGCGGCATCGAAGTCAACAGACTCGCTGCGCTTGATGGATCGTTATTGGCAAATTGCCAGAAGGAGCTTTGAATCGCGTTGCGTTTGGCTGGACCGTCAGGCAACGATTGAAGCCAATTGACGGCGGCACTCGGATCGGATTGACTCCACGCCGTTGTGACGCCGGCGAGCGCCTGATTCATTATTGGGCCTGCCGGTAGCTGAAGAGCCAGATTGGCAGCCGCCTGTGGGTCTGTTGACGCGTACGCGCTCAAAACACTCTGGATGGCCTGATTCCGAGCGTTGCCGGGGGGAAGATTCGTGGCCCACGCCAATGCCGCGTCGATATCCTGATTGGCCCATGCACTGGCCACGGCGACGATTGCCTGGTTGCGGTCCTGGCCGCTTAATTGCAGCGCCGCTGCAGCGGCCTCTTCAGGCGAACGACTCGCCCATTGATTAAACAACGGATAGACCACGCCCTGGCGGGACCGCCCGGCCGCGATACTATTCATCAGCGCCAGCCCGGCCTGTGGGTCCTGCGCGCTAACAGATCCCGCTACCGCGCTGATCGCCTGATTTCGTGCCTGGCCCTCGGGCTGTTGTCTGGCCCATGCGGCGGCGGCGTGCGGATCGTTCTCTGCCCAGCCGGACAGGATAGCGCCGATCAATTGCATTCGCTGGGAAGTGATGGTTATGGTCTGGGCGAATGCCATTGCGCCTTGTGGGTCGAGGTGCCCCCACCGTACGCCGATCTCGTGGATGGCGATGGCTTTGGTGTTGCTGGTGGATTTCAAGCAGGCCGAAATCGCCGCCGCGAACTGGCTCGGATCCAGCGCATCCACGATATCATAGATCTTGCGGTAGTTTTGGTTGAAGCCCCAACCGCTGCGGCTGGTGCGAAGCGCGGCTTCGAGATCGGCTATGGTGGCGGATCGTCGTGCTTGGGATGCTTTCGTCTGCACCTCGGCTTTTGCAGAATCCGTGGCAGAAGAAGCAGATGACCCGGGCGCCAGAGTCGATGACTTTGATGTAGATGAAGCAAATTCAGAACGTTGGTCCGCCCGTGTTTTTTGGAAGAGGAAACGGCCCGCCAACAAGCCGGCCCCAAAACATACCAACGCCAAAACGACAGTTACGGCCACGGATTTCCGGTTCATGAAGCCTCCGTCAATCACCGCTGACAGACTATCGAATCCCGTCGCGGAATACCAGCCAGAAACCGGCTGCTCGCGGTCAAACCCTGCGTTTCGTGCGGTCGCGCAGCGCGCGCTGGACCTCCCGATCCGCCGTCTTGCGCTTCAACGTCTCGCGCTTGTCGATCTCGCCCTTGCCTTTGCCGAGGCCGAGCAGGACTTTGGCGAAACTCTTGGTGAAATAAATCTTCAGCGGGACCAGCGCCATGCCCTTGTTGGTGAGTTGGCCAGCGAGCCGATCAATTTCCTTGCGGTGCAGCAGCAGCCGGCGCGGACGCAACGGATCGACGTTGTACCGGTTGCCGAATTCGTAGGGATTGATGTGCGCGTTGTACAGCCAGCACTGGTTGCGTTCGACGCGGGCGAATGCCTCGTCGATCGAGGCGCGGGCGTTGCGGAGGGACTTGACCTCCGTGCCCTTCAACTCGATGCCCGCCTCATACGTCTCCGTGATGAGATAATCACGACGGGCTTTGTGGTTGTTAATCGTCGGGACCATCGACGGCCAGTATATTGGCCGCGCGAACCCAATCCCAACTCAAAAACGCGTCTGTCAAAGGACATTCAATCGGCTGGCCGGTGTAGCCGCCCCGCTCCCTGCTCCTAAGCACGATCCGAGCTTCGGAGTGAATCGGGGCGCAAACCACCACGGCGACAGAGCGCCGTGGCTACAACGAGACGGTCGATGTTTACTCGGTCGGGCTGGGGAGCGGCGGCGCCTCCGGCACGATTTCCTCGCCTTCGCCGGCGAGTTCGAACGTGAGCTTGCCCTCGCTGATTTCCTTCAGCGCGATTTCCGAGAAATCCATGCGCGGATCGGTTTGCGTGATCGGGCGATGCCCTTGCGCGAGTTGGCGTACACGTCGCGACACGACGTTGATCAGCAACTCGGGGTTGGGAATGCGTTGCTGCGCGGGTTCCAGATATTTACTCTTCATCCGTAAAGGAACTCTGACTGTAGGGGAAAGTTGTTCCATCGACAAGCCTTATTTTGCGTTAAGCGAGCCGCGACTGTATGGCAAACCGTCCGCAGCGACAAGCCCTATTTTGCATACCCGCACCGTTCGGAGGGTCGCGCTTCCGCGCGACCGCGGTGTAGCCGCGCTTTTTACCCCGATTCCTAATCGGGGGTTGTAGCCGCGCCTCTGTGAGGCGCGCTCCGTTTGGAGTGCGCCGACTCGCCTGCTCGCGAGTCGTATTCGGAGTCGGCGCTTTGCCGCCCCCCCGCCGAATCCGGCCCGCCGCCGTCGTTTGTGGCAAATCTCAGCCGTTCGGGTGCGTCTGGATACCGCCACTGTTGTAGCGTCGACTGTCCCCAGTCGATTGGCTCCGACCGGCCCGGATGCGCTGGAGACAGCGCACGCTACACCACCGGTCTGATCTGTGGAACACAAAGCCCGCACCGACCGCCAACCGGCAGACAAACTGAAGCAACTCAAAGATCAAATCCGCCGTTTACAGAGTTGACCCCGATCAGGCCCGTTTCCGTATCGGCGCGGTGTCCAGTTAGGGGAGTATATACACGGCGATTTGGGCTCTGTTGGTTTCGCACTGAAGGACAGAGAGAGAGTAACGAGTGCCTCCAACCTGAGCGACCTGCCGTCTGGTCAACCAGAGAGCTCCACTCCATTCGACCTCCTTCTTGTCGGGTGTTTGGGTTGTGAGTCGTACGTTGACAAGCCATGGCGTACCTCTGTTGTCTAAAGCGATGTTGTCAATCGCTAAGTAGGCCCTGCCGTCGGGGGAAGTGGCACCCATAATAGGGCTGACCCAGGTTGGCGGAAATAAGACGACAGGTGTATCGGCAGTCGGCTTAGGTTGCGAGACCGGATGGTCAGGTAAGACCGTCGAGGTGTCTACTGTAGGCTGTGGCTGGGAGTATTTCCGGTCGGATTGGGACACGGTGGGGGTTATACCTAACAATTGCTCAATGAGGGGTGTATGGCCGAACTTGGCTCCTAGGGCAAAGACGGCTATCAACAGTGTTCCTAGGGAAAGCCATTGCTTCCATGAAACATGCTTAAATAGCCATGGGAGTGTCACTTTCTCAGGTGGGATAAGCTCCGATGAACTTGGTGCAGTGGACAGCCGACATTCAAGCTGCATGGCTTTCAACACGTCTTTGAGACACTTCACACCGTCGTTCCATGCTGCGGTATTCTTGTAGTGGCCTGTGTTGTATATTATTCCGTCCGTGGGGCGAAACGAAATTGAGTCGAGTACTTGCAGATGTGGGCTGGCCTCGCCGAACAATGTGCGTATGACAACTCGCGTGTCACGCACGAGTGCCAAAGCCTTGTCATGCTCATCGAAGTGGAGTGCGGAAGCCCTCTTCAGCAATCGGGGTACTTGAGTCTTGCGATCGGGGTCACTGATGGTCGTCACAAGCAATGCACTCCTGTTTGTTCTCGTCTACCCGAATCTCCACCGTTTCTTCGACCTTGGGTGGAATTGGGGTCAACTCCGTGGTCTGTAGTTTTTGGCGCCAAACGCTTCCCAAAGCAAAGAGGGGCGAGCCTCTCAGCCCGCCCCTCCGCGTTTAATCAACTATCGTGCTTCGGACTCACTTTAGTAGTCCATGCCGCCCATGCCGCCGCCCGGAGGGCCCATCGGCGCCTTTTCCTTCTCCGGCACCTCGGTGACGCAGCATTCGGTGGTCAGCAAGAGACCAGCGATGCTCGCCGCGTTTTGCAAGGCGCTGCGGGAGACCTTCGTCGGGTCAATGATTCCCGCCTTGCCCATGTCGACGTACTCGAGCTTGTCCACGTCGAAGCCTTCCCATCCCTTGCGGGACTTGACTTCCCGGACAACCAGCGAGCCTTCCTGGCCGGCGTTATCGGCCAACTGGCGCAATGGCTCTTCGAGCGCGCGCTTGACGATCTCCAAGCCGATCTGTTCGTCGCCCCTGAGCTTCGTTTCTTCGAGCGCCGAAATCGCGCGAATGTACGCCGTGCCGCCACCAGGCACCGTGCCTTCCTCGACGGCCGCGCGGGTCGCGTGCAAGGCATCCTCGACGCGCGCCTTCTTTTCCTTCATTTCCGTCTCGGTCGCCGCGCCAACGTAGACAACCGCCACGCCGCCCGCCAACTTGGCCAGGCGTTCCTGCAACTTCTCGCGGTCGTAGTCGCTGGTGGTTTCCTCGATGGCCTTGCGGATCTGGTTGATCCGGCCCTGGACGTCGTTATGCTTGCCGCCACCTTCTACGATGGTCGTGTTTTCCTTGTCGATGACGATCTTCTTGGCGCGGCCGAGATCGTCGAGTTCGACTTTCTCGAGCTTGATGCCGAGATCTTCGCTGAGGAACTTGCCGCCCGTGAGGATGGCAATGTCTTCCATCATCGCCTTGCGGCGATCGCCAAAGCCGGGGGCCTTGACCGCGGCCACCTGGATCGTGCCGCGCAGCTTGTTGACGACCAGTGTCGCCAACGCTTCGCCTTCGACTTCCTCGGCGATGATCAACAACGGTTTGCCGAGCTTCGCCGTCTTCTCGAGCAACGGCAGCATGTCCTTGAGGCTGCTGATCTTCTTCTCGTTGATCAGGATGTACGCGTCTTCGAGCACGGCCTCCATCGTCTCGGCGTTGGTCACGAAATAGGGCGAGAGATAGCCCTTGTCGAACTGCATGCCTTCGACCACGTCGAGCGTGGTCTCAATGCTCTTGGCTTCCTCCACCGTGATCGTGCCGTCCTTGCCGACCTTGTCCATCGCGTCGGCGATGATGTTGCCGATGGTCTTGTCCCCGTTCGCCGAAATCGTCGCGACCTGCTGGATTTCGCTGCGGTCCTTGACCTTCTTGCTGAGCTTGGTGAGTTGCTCGACAACCGCTTCGACCGCCTTGCCGATCCCGCGTTGCAGCGCCATCGGATTGGCGCCCGCGGTCACGTTGCGCAGGCCTTCGCGATAAATCGATTCGGTCAACACCGTTGCCGTGGTCGTGCCGTCGCCTGCGACGTCGCTCGTCTTGCTGGCCACTTCACGCACCATCTGCGCGCCCATGTTTTCCCACGGGTCTTCCAGTTCGATCTCCTTGGCCACCGTCACGCCGTCCTTGGTAATGGTCGGTGAGCCGAATTTCTTGTCCAGGACCACGTTGCGGCCCTTCGGTCCGAGCGTCACCTTGACGGCCCGGCTCAGTTTTTCCACTCCGCGCAGCAACGCCTTGCGCGCGTCCTCCTCAAATAACAATTGCTTTGCAGCCATGTTGCATCACTCCTTTGTGTTTCGCCTTATTCAATCACGCCGAGGACGTCGTCCTCGCGCATGATCAGATAGTCTTTGCCATCAATCTTGATCTCCGTGCCGCCATACTTGCTGATCAGCACGCGATCACCCTTCTTGACCTCGAACGGAATTAGCTTGCCGTGTTCATCCCGCTTGCCGGTTCCCACCGCGACGATCTTGCCTTCCTGCGGCTTCTCCTTGGCGGTATCCGGGATGATGATCCCGCCCTTCTTCACTTCCTGGTCTTCGACCGGCTGCACCAGCACCCGATCGCCCAACGGTTTTACACTCATGGTTCTCCTGACTCCTTCTGTTGTTTTGTTTGCAAAAGTCACCCGAAACGTGTTTCGGGTACAGCACGCCATCTGCTCAGCTACCATCGCCCCGAACCTGCTCGGGGCGAAGTTGCTTACGGCTTCTTCTTGTCGTCGTCCACCATCTCGAAGTCGGCGTCCACCACATCGCCTTCCTTGCCACCCGTCTTCTTCGCCTCCGCTCCCGCCTCCGGTTGCGGCCCGGCCGCCGGGCCCGGCCCGGGCGCAGCGCCCGCGCCGGATTTCTCGCGCGCCTTCGCGTAAATGTCCGACGAAACGCCATGCCAGACCTCGGTCAATTGCTGCTCGGCGCTCTGCATCGCATCGAAGTCATCGCGCTTGAGCGCCTCCTTGACCTTCTCCATGGCGTCGTCGAGTTTCTTCTTCTGATCGCCGCTGATGATGTCCTTGTGCTCCTTCATCAGCTTCTCGGTCTCGTACACCCGCTGGTCGCAACGGTTCTTCAGTTCGACCTTCTCGCGCAGTTTCTTGTCCTCCTCGGCGTGCGCCTCGGCTTCTTTCTGCATCTTTTGGACTTCGTCCTTCGAGAGACCGCTCGATGCCGTAATGGTGATCTTCTGCGATTTGCCCGTCCCGAGGTCCTTCGCGCTGACGTGCAGGATGCCGTTGGCGTCGATATCAAATGTCACTTCAATCTGCGGCACACCGCGCGGCGCCGGCGGCAGCTCGGTCAAATGGAACCGGCCAATCGTCTTGTTATCGCGGGCCATCGGCCGCTCGCCCTGCAGGACGTGGACTTCCACGCTCGTCTGGCTGTCGGCCGCGGTCGAGAAAATCTCGCTCTTGCGGGTCGGGATCGTTGTGTTGCGCGGAATCAACGTCGTGAACACGTTGCCGAGCGTCTCGATGCCGAGCGACAACGGCGTCACGTCGAGCAGCACGATGTCCTGCTTGACCTGGCCCGTGAGCACCCCGCCCTGAATGCCCGCGCCGACTGCGACAACCTCGTCGGGGTTGACCCCTTGGTGCGGCGCCTTGCCGATGAGCTTGCGCGCGGTCTCGATGACCTTCGGCATACGGGTCATGCCGCCGACCAGCACCAGCTCGTCCACTTTGGACATGTCGAGCTTGCCGTCGCGCAGGCAGGCTTCGACGGGGCCAATCGTGCGTTCCACAAGTTCATCGCAAAGCTGTTCGAGTTTGGCGCGGGTGAGTTTCTTGACGATATGTTTCGGCCCGCTGGCGTCCGCCGTAATGAACGGCAAATTGATCTCGTACTCCATCGCGCTGGACAGGGCGATCTTGGCCTTCTCGCTCTCCTCCTTGATGCGCTGGAGCGCGTCGGCCTGTTTCCGGAGATCGATTCCCGTGTCCGCCTTGAAGTCGTCAGCGATCCAGTTCATGACCCGTTCGTCGAAATCGTCACCGCCGAGGTGCGTGTCGCCGTTGGTGGCGAGAACTTCAAATACGCCATCGCCAATGTTCAGCAGGGAAATATCGAACGTGCCGCCACCGAGGTCGTAGACCGCGATGTGCTCGTCCTTCTTCTTGTCGAGGCCGTAGGCCAGCGAGGCCGCGGTCGGCTCGTTGATGATGCGGAGAACGTCCAGACCGGCGATCTTGCCGGCGTCCTTGGTCGCCTGACGCTGGGCATCATTGAAATAGGCAGGAACCGTGATAACGGCCTGCGCGATCTTCTCGCCGAGGTACGCTTCCGCGTCGGTCTTCATCTTGGCCAGGATCATCGCGGAAATCTCCGGCGGCGAGAATGTCTTCTCTTCACTGCCGGCGATCACCTTGACGTTGGCATCGCCGTTCGGGCCGCGCACGACTTCGAATGGAACACGCTTGCGCTCCATCTCGACTTCTTCGTACTTGCGCCCCATGAAGCGCTTGATCGAGTACACCGTATTCTTCGGGTTGACGACCGCCTGGCGTTTCGCCGCCTGGCCGACCAGCCGTTCGCCCGATTTCGTGAACGCCACGACCGACGGCGTGGTGCGTCCACCCTCCGCGTTCGGAATGACGACGGGCTCCCCACCCTCCATGATCGCCATACAGGAGTTCGTCGTCCCCAAATCAATTCCTAAAACCTTTGCCATTTGTTTATGGGCTCCTCTCTGAGCATGAAATCCCACTGCTCCTTTAGCAATGGCAGTGCCACGAAAGTCGCTGCGTTCCCAAGTCGTTCACATCGTGATGATTACATAATTTTCCCACAACGACCAATGTGTGCCATGTCACAGTCAGTGTGACATCCCCCTGCCTCTAACTGTGCCACGAGCGTCATCATGTCACAGCTTGACCGGCCTCCCGATGCCGGCGAATATCACCATGCATTATGCAATGGAATGTCTTCGTCACCTGCCGCATCCCCGCCGAAGGCCTCGATGTGCTTCGCCGGGCGGATGTGAAGATCGATTTGCATGACGGTGAAACGCCCCTTCCGCGCGTCGACCTGCTCGCACGCGCTCGGGACTGCGATGGCATAATGGTGATGGGCGGCGACCGCATCGACGCGCAATTCTTCGATGCCGCGCCGAGGCTCAAGGTTGTCTCCTGCATCGCCGTCGGCTACGACAACATCGCTCTGGCCGTGGCCACTCGCCGCCGGATCGCCGTGACAAACACGCCCGGCGTCCTCACCGATGCTTGCGCCGATCTCGCGTGGGCGTTGATTCTGGGCGTGGCCCGACGCGTCGTCGAAGGCGACCATCTCGCTCGCTCCGGTGAATGGCGCGGGTTGTCGCCCACGCTGCTGCTGGGTGTTGACGTGGCGGGCAAGACCCTGGGCATCGTGGGCGCCGGACGCATCGGTGGCGCGGTGGCGAAGCGGGCGACCGCTTTTTCCATGCGGATCCTCTACTTTGCGCGCACTGCAAAACCGGAGATGGACGCGCTGGGGGCGACGCGCGTGACCTTCGATGAAGTGTTGGCTGAGTCGGACTTCCTGAGTGTGCACGTGCCGCTCACGCCGGAGACGTATCACCTGTTTGGCGAAGCCGAGTTCCGCAGAATGAAGCCGACGGCGCGCTTTATCAACATGGCCCGGGGTCCGGTGCACGATGAAGCGGCCCTGGTGCGTGCGTTGCGTGACGGCTGGATCGCGGGCGCCGGCCTCGACGTGTACGAGCACGAGCCGACGATCAACCCCGAGTTGGCGCAAATGCCAAACGTGTTGTTGTTGCCGAACATCGGCAGCGCCACGATTGAGACGCGCCGCCGCATGGCGATTCTGGCCGCGGAAAACCTGCTGGCCGTTCTGGACGGGCGCCCCTGCCCGAACATCATCAACCCATTTTGAATCCCAGCGCCGCGAACCTCGCCCGCAGCTCTTTGCTGGCGCCTCGCAAAACAAGCTCCGTATTGAAGAACTCGCGGCGCACAGGGTATTCGGCGCGCAGTGTATCGAATGCACGGACATCTCGCCGCAACGCAGCGTCGTCGTCGGTGATGTCGTAGACGCGTCGCACCACCCGGCGGAGGACTTCTTCGTCATCCTCCCCACTGCTCACGGCAAGTTCGATGCGTGGGACCGGCGACGGAGGAAGATGCGGCGACCACGTTGGCGGGAGGTGAAAGAACCCGCAGACCGCCTCGTAGATCATCCGCGTGCCGTTGACCTTGCCATCCAAGCTGTAGCCCGCGATGTGCGGTGTGGCGAGGTCCACAACGTCGAGTAACTCCGGCGAGATATTCGGCTCGTTTTCCCAGACATCCAGGATGACTCCGCCCAGACGCTCGCCGTCCACGGCCTTCAGCAGCGCCTGGTTGTCCACGACTGCGCCCCGGGCAGTATTGACGAGGACCGGCTTGCGGGGTTCCAAGGCGCCAAGTCGTTCCTTGGCGAACAGATGAAATGTTGGATCCTCGCCCCCACGTACGAGGGGCACATGGAGCGTGATGATGTCTGCTTCGGCCAACACTCGCTCCAGTGACACAAACTGCGCCAGTCGCTCCGCCCGCTGGCGGGGCGGATCGTTCTGCAGCACGCGCATGCCGAGCGCCTCGGCGCAACGCACCACACACGAACCGACATTGCCCACGCCAATGACCCCGAGCGTCTTGGTACGTAGATGGAACTTACGCGAACCGGCCACTGACAGCATCGCCGCAACAACGTACTCGGCCACGGAGTTGGCGTTGCTGCCCTGCGCGCTGGCAAAGCCGATTCCCCTTTGGGAAAGGTATTCTCGATCAATATGGTCAAAACCAATGGTGGCAGTCGCTACGAACTTGACCCGGCTACCGTCCAGCAACGTGGCGTTCACCGGCGTAACGGATCGCACCAGCAAGACATCCGCGGCGCGCACCATGTCCGCAGTGATTTCCCGTCCGGGCGCCAACCGCAACTCGCCCAGCGGGCCGAACGCTTCCTGCACAAACGGGATATTGGGGTCGGCGACGATTTTCATGTGTAGCAATGGGGGAGTTTAACAACGATTTTGGCGTTTGACGATGGTGGAGGAGGCGGGTATCCTCCCCGAACTTCACTAGGGGATACAAAAACATGTTTATCAGTACGCACGATTTGGTCCGGAAACACGGGCCACTGATTCTGGGGATCATCCTCGCGGTCAGCGTTGGAATGGGGCTCCTGTTCACTCCTTCCGGCTCGCTCATGGGGGGGAAACAGCAGCGCGGCGGGTTGCCGACCATTCGGGGCAAGCCCGTCAATTTTGCCGAGTTTCAACGCATCCGCAACGGCGTACTGGCGGGGATCGCAATGTCGAAGGGCCGCCAACCGGTGCGTACCGTGGCGTTTGAAGACGATTTGAACGTTGAAGCCGTCCAGCATCTGCTGCTTTTGCGCAAGGCCAAAGAGCTGGGCATCCGCGTGACGGATGACGAGGTGGTCCAACAGATTCGCGCGCTGCCTATCATGCTCAACGAGCAAAAACAGTTCGACCCCAACAATTATCAGCGGTACACGATTTTCCTCAACAATCTCGACATCAGCGAGGCGATGTTCGAGGAAGTCGTTCGTGAGGAAATCATCCTGGGTCGGCTGCGCTCCCTCATCAGCTCCGCGGCGGAGATTCCACCCGCGGAGTTGCAGCTTTCTTACAACATGCTCCAGGAACAAACGAAAATTGATTACGTGGAACTGGACGCCGCCAACCACAAGGACACGTCCGATGTCACTGACGAGGACGCCAGGTCCTACTACGGGCTGAACCAGGAGAAATTCCGCACCCCCGCCATGGTGAAGGTGCGGTACGTCTACTTCACGATTTCCGATGCCAAGAAATCCGTCACGCTTGGGGACGACGACATCAGCGAATATTACGAGCGCAACAAGGGCAAGTACGTCGACGCCTCCGGCCAACCGAAGCCGTTGGCGGACGTGAAAGAGGAAC
This sequence comes from Verrucomicrobiia bacterium, assembly GCA_052146795.1. Taxonomy (GTDB): domain Bacteria; phylum Verrucomicrobiota; class Verrucomicrobiia; order Palsa-1439; family Palsa-1439; genus Palsa-1439. The sequence goes on along the minus strand of JBKQMH010000143.1, from coordinate 40,532 downwards.
TGAAACAAGACCTACTCGACCTTCGCGCCGAGCGTCTCGCCGGCGACCGCGCCACGGCGCTCACCGTGAAGCTCGTACCCCAGACCGGCGCCGCGACTCCCGATTTTACGAAGATTGCCACCGACGCGGGGCTCACGATCCAGGAAACGGACTTTTTTGATTTGCACAGCCCGGTCAAAGGTGTGGATGCAGGCCCGGTGTTCAACCAGGCGGCATTCGCCCTGGGTACAGATGTGCCGTTCAGCGATCCTGTCCATGGCAAGGACGGGTACTACGTGCTGGCATACGCCGACAGCAAGCCGAGCGAAATCCCCACGTTTGAGGAGGTCAAGACCCGGGTCATCGATCAAATCCGTCGACAGCGCGCCTACGAGGCGACGGTAAAACAGGGGCGTGAACTGGATGCCAAGGTCAAAGCGGCTGTTGCCGCGGGAAAGAATTTCGCCGCCGCGTGCACGTCTCTCGGGCTTACCGTGAAAACCTCCGAGCCGTTTACGCTGGTCGGGGGAGCGACCAACCTTCCGTACGCCAGTAGCATCAAAGAGGTCGTCCTCGGGATGGCTGCCAACGCGGTCAGTGATTTCCTGACCACGCCGAACGGCGGGCTTTTCTTTCACCTCAAGGAACGGGAAGAACCCAAGCCTCTCGAGTCCCAATCGGTTCGGAGGCAACTCGAAGCGCAACTGCTTCAACAGGATCGCGAGGCGCTGTTCCAGGATTGGGCCACCTCTGTCATGCGGGAGGAGCGGGTGGATTACAAACGGCGGGCGCCTGTGCCGCAACGAGGATCACCGACGGGCGAACCGGCACCAGCGGAGCAACCCGCTCCCGCAAACTGATCGTCCCGTGTTGGGGCGTCAGCGTCCCGAACGACACGTCTTCACAAAATCCCGAAAGAGATTCAGGAATTCAGGGGCCCGGTTCACCAATCGCTCGGGATGAAATTGCACCGCGCAACAATATCGGGCTTCGGACTTTTCGATCGCCTCGATGATCCCATCCGGAGCGCGGGCGACGACTTCAAAGCCTTGCGCGACATGGTCGACGGCTTGATGGTGGCTGGTATTCACCCGGTCGAAACCGCCCATCGCCGTTTGGAGTCTCCCGCGCTTTGTCCATTCGATTCGATGGGCCAGCGCATCGGGCTTCGAGTTGCGATGTCCATTGATGTGAGGGAGGAGCGTGCCGCCGAACGCGACGTTCATCACCTGAATCCCGCGGCAAATCCCAAATACCGGCTGGTCGCGCTCGGCGAGCTTACGTAATACGTAAATTTCCATTTCGTCACGTCCTTTGTCCGCGCCGCTGATCTTCCCGCGCAACGCCGCTGACATTCGCGGCGCGTAACATTTGGCCTCGACGTCGCCCCCGCCCGTCAGCAGCCAGCCGTCGCAAATGTCGACGTAATGATCCAGGACTCGCCGGTCGCGTGTGAGCGGAACGATGAGCGGCACGCCCCCGGCCATCTCGACCGCTTGCGAGTATGAGACGCCGCAAAACGACCCGCGCCCGTCGGTGCGCGACGGCAAGGTGATCGCTTCGGGAGTAATGGCAATGACCGGTTTCATATTGCTGGGTTCCGACTACGCCATAGATAAACCAGCGCCGTCCCTGCAATCAATCCTATCGCGTATCCGTTTGGCAATCCCACAGCCATCAGACCGACCAGCATCGCGATGAGTAGATCGGTTTTCGACCCGGCAATGTCCCGTACCAGCAGCAGCATCGCCAGGCCTTCGAAGGCCAGCAGGACGCCAAGAATCGGCTTGGGAAATATCTGGATCAATTGCGCGAAACAGCCACTGAAAAACAGCCCCAAGGTCAGGTACAAACAGCCGTAGATGACGACCGAACCACCCGTGCGCGCGCCAAACGTGTAGTGTCCCGCCATTCCCCCCGAGCCATGGCACGTCGGGACGCCGCCAAACCATGGATTGACCAGATTCATCAGCGAGTAGGTGAAACTGATCGCCCGGATGGTCAGGGGCCGCTCGGGGAAAAAATCCTCCGCGACCTGCCGCGTCGCGAGTATCGAGTTTCCCAACGACAGCGGAATCTGCGGTATGGCCAACACGACCAGGCCGGCGAGCAAATCCTGTTGCGTAAGCGAATGCAGGTGGGGCAGGCGAAAACCAGCGCCCTGACTCACCGTGCGAAGGTCGATCTTGAAAACGAAGGCGTAGATAATTCCCAGCGCGATGACAAACAGTGCCGCCGGGAAACGACGATTGCCCATCAACGCGATGATGATGACAAACCCCACCGTCGCCAGCGCGTAGCCCGCCGCGCCGTCCGCCTGGACGTAGTCTTTCAGCGCGAGCAGCGCGAGTTGCAGCCCCAGACCAAATTGGATTCCGCGCACCACCGTCTTCGGCACGACACGCGCCAGCCATTCGATCAACCCGGTCACCGTGAGCACGAGCATGATTACGCCCACCACCAAACCGCCGCCAAACAGTACGCCGCCGCTCAGTTTCTGCGCGATCACCAGCGCTGCCATCGCCTTTAACGGTTGCACGGGCATGGGGATCCCGTAGCGCAGCCCCGTGAAAATCTGCATCGCGCCGAACATGATCAGCACGCCGGCGCTATCGAGTCCCGCGGCGAGGATCATCCCGACAATTAGCGGCAGATCAGTCCCAATGTCCCCAAACGCGCCAGCGAGTTCGTTGCGGTCGAAGCGAATCCAATTCCGAGACATGGCCGCGGAGTATAGCACAGTGAGAAGTCAGTTCAATTTTGGGTGGTAACGGTCAGGTGCACCCGATAGAAGCGCTTCGACTGTACAGCGGCGGCCGGGTCAGTGACGGTCATGACACCGCCAGTGCCCGTGATGTTGGTCAGCGTATTCCAACTGCCGGCGACCAGGTCGTTGTTGTATTCAATCGCGTAAGTCAGATTACTCCATGTGGTAAAGGCGATCCTCGCATTAACTCCTGTGATTACCAACGATGTGACCTGCGGCATCGGCACCGCGGTAATCTCCAACAACGGCCACTCCGAGGACTCCACGAAATTGTGCGAGTGGAACGTGAATCCCACCGCGCTGTTTGTCGTCGCCGTCAAATAAAAACTGACCAAGCCGCCTGTCGATATGGCACTCACGAACCCGGAGGGCATTCCCAGCGTCAGGTTCACCACGCCGTCCGTACCTCCGTTGATAAATGTGCCGAGCGATTCGTCCACGTTTGAATTCAGGATCGACGGCTCATCATCCCACGTGATGCCGTCGGTCGTCGGGTCGTTCGGATTCCCCGTTCCTTCCACCCACGAATTGTCCGGAATCCACTGCACTTCAAACGGACCCACCCCCCGATTGAAAATCGTATTGTTCGGATCGCCCTGCTCCGTGAGAGCCAGTACGGCACTGATGACCACCCACTTCCCCACGCCGAAAGCGCCATTGAAATTGCTGACCGCACTCGTAACGTCAAAGCGCATGAAGGTGTCCAACAACCCTTCCTGCTGGCCGATGGCATTGGTGGCAATCGGCCCGGACACCGAAAGCGCGCCCGCCCCGCCATAGTTGTGGGTGGGATCAAGCGAGCGCACGAAGGCGTCGGCCACTGATATGTTTGTGAAAACGAGTTGCGCGAGGGCAGAACGAGTTGTAGCAATTGCCAGGCAAAACGCGATCAATGCAAACCCGCCCCGCTTCCTCATAACTATGGTTCCTGCGAAATTGGAAAGAAGAGCGGAACACCGTCCGGCTGCTTGGTGGCGTATTCTTCAAGGAATTTCTGACACTTTTCCGAGGTGAGATAATCCGCCAGCACCTTTGCCCCAGTCACATTAGCATGGGGGAAACGTTTGATGTCCGCCGTCTCAACGACGTATGGTCGGCGCATATCAGGATCGCCACGGACAAGAATCTCCATTCCTTCGGACTCCATCTTGCCTTTCACGACTGGGATGCGTCCGACAATGACATAGGCGTGATGTTTCTGGGCGAAGGCGACGATTTGCGGATGCTCGCTCTCGTCCTTCAATACCCAATCGCCCTGTGGCGTTATGCCGGCCTTCTTCCACAGTTTGTTGGCGATTTGATGGGCACCGCTGCCGTTGAAATTCACGTAAGCGGCGTGCGCCTCCGCAATCTTGCGTAACGCTGCCGCGCCATCCGTCATGCCTCGAATGCCAACGGGGTCATCGACCGGCCCGACTATGACGAGTTCATTACGCGCCCACGGCTTCATGCCCGTAGCATAGCCGTCCGCTACGAGATTGGCGGCTTCGTCGCTGGCGTGCATCGTCAGAAAATCGGCTTTGCCGTTGTGGAACGCCTCGACGAGCACGCCTTTGTCGCCAGCCGCGACGAGCTTCAGTTTGAGTCCGGTCGCTTGCTCCGCTTGTTTTGCTAGTTCCTGCCACATGCCGCTCATAACCATGCCGCCGATGACGGCAACACGGACGACAGGCTTCTCTGGCGGTGTTGAGGAGCAGCCAGCTGTAATGGCGAGAATTGCAATGATAAGTCGTTTGATCATGGGACAGGAGCTTGGTTGATGCCGTCGGTGAGCGTTTGCCAGCGGATGTCGGGCCGTTGCGGCTCGCCCACGCCGCAGCCGAGGTATTCGCCAGAGAAGGACTGCACGCGACCGTCGACGAACACGACATTGGCCCACCCCGAGTGCCGGGCAATCACGGAGTAGCCCAGTTGTGAGGGCACCGTCGACGCGTACTGCCCCGGCGCGTCCGCCATGAAGGCCAGTTGCCCAGGATTCGGAATCTCCCGGAGGTTGTGTTGCTGCGGCCGGATCCAGGGCGAGAGATACATGTTCATCGCGTATGCGAGGAAATACGTGCCACCGGGATTTTTCGCGCCCGGATCGATGAACAACGACGACGGGTCGCCCGCTTGCGGCATTGTTCCGGCCACCACGAGGTTGCTATACGACGGCTTACCAAAATACTTCGGCAAACAATTGAACCAGTCCTCGGGTCGATTGATGAGCATGAGCGGCTGGATCCCTTGCCCCCGACGCGGGATGTATTCGTCGTAGTCATCGATGTACATCTCCAGCGCCAATCCCCACTGGCGGAGATTGCTTACGCATCGGGCACTTTGTCCGCGAACACGCGCCTGCCCGAGCGCACTGAGCAGCAGCCCCGCGAGCATTCCGATGATCGCGGTGACGACCAGCACCTCGATGAGCGTGAACGCAGCCCGCTCAATTGCCCGTGTCATGCGCGCTCTTACCGCGACGACGGCCCATTGCGGCCAGAACCATGCAGGACAAGCCCAGCAAAGCCGCCGTCGCCGGTTCTGGGACCGCGACGGCCGTAATATCAAGGGCCGGCCAGTCCGAGGATGTTGTGAAATTTCGCGAGTTGAATGTGAACCCAACGGTGCTATTCGGGGTCGCGGTCATGTAAAAACTGGCCAGGCCGCCGGTCGAAATCTCGCTGATGAAGCCCGAAGGCAATCCGAGCGACAGTTTCACCTGCCCGCTCGTAGCTCCGTTGTAGGTAAACGTCCCCAACGACTCGTCCACATTCGAGTTCAGGATGGACGGTTCTTGCGCATAGGTAATGCCGTTGGTCGTCGGGCTCGTGGGCGTGCCGGTGCCTTCCAGCCATGAATTATTTCCGATCCAGCGCACCTCGAACTGACCAGCGCCAAGATTAAAGATCCCGTTGTTCGGGGTTTGGGCGGTGAGAGTGAGCGTCACACTGCTAATCGCCCATTGCCCCGCGCCGAACGAACTGTTGAAACTGGCCACCGCGTTGGTCACATTAAACTGCAGAAACGAGTCCAAGAGTCCTTCCTGAAGACCCGATGTTGGATTCGTGGCAATCGATCCCGAAACCGAGAGCGCCCCCGCAGCGCCATAGTTGTTCGTCGTATCCGCTGACCGGACAAACGCATCCGCCACCGGCGTGTTCGTCACGATGATCTGCGCCCATGCACCGACCGCGCCTGCCAACCACAGTCCAACTCCCATGAAAACAAAATTTCTGACCACGATTCCCTGCCTACCCATGTTGTCCTCCGTTCGTTTCGTTATCTTCTAATAGATATATCGTGCGGCAAAGGCAAGCGCAATCCCGGCGAAAGAATTCAGAAGTGAAGCGGGCTACCGCAGGTACCGCTGCAATTGCTTCTGCAGAGGACGGGCGGCGCGCAGGCTCTGGGTCTCGACGCGCCGATACAGCATGGTGACTGCCTGGCCGGTCTCCGTCACCGTTGCGTGGCCGCCGTCCGCGCCACCACGTCGGGCAATCACCAGCGGACTCTTGAAGCAATGGTTCATCGTCTGCACCAGCGTCCACGCGCGCATGTAGGACATGTCCATCGCCGCCGCCGCCTTCCGCAGGCTGCCGGTCCGCGCGATGTGTTCCAGCAACTCGACCTTGCCGGGCCCGAGGGCGACATCACGTCCTCGGACGACCCGGATGCGTGGAACGATTTGAAACGACGACATGTCACACTACTACCAGATTTAGCGGCCTATAATCAATACGCCTGCACCGTGAATCTCGCTGCGTTTGAGGGCGGCGAGCGCACGGTTGGCGTCCTCCAGCGGAAACGTCTGCACTTCGGTGCGAAGGGGGATCCGCCCGGCCAGTTGCATCAACTGCCGGGCATCATCGCGCGTGGCGTTGGCGACCGACCGCATGATGCGTTCGTGATAGAGTCGTTCATATTTCAGTTCGGGAATCGGCGTCATATAAATACCGGCCAGCGCGAGTGTGCCGCCCTTGCGCAGGGCACGCAACGCTTCGGGAACCAAGCCTCCGGCGGGCGCAAACATTACGGCCGCGTGCAGTGTGTCATTTGGCAAATCCTCGGCGCGACCGACCCAGGTCGCCCCCAATTCTTTCGCCAATCGTTGATGTTCCCCGCCGCGCGTGGCGACGTACACCTCGCAACCCCAGCGCCGCGCGATCTGGATGGCGATGTGCGCCGATGCGCCGAACCCGTAGAGTCCGAGTGTCTGTTGGGGTCGCACGTTGCTCAATCGCAGGGCGCGATAGCCGATGATGCCCGCGCACAACAGCGGCGCCGCATGCGCATCGTCGAAGGCGTCGGGGATTCCCACCGCGAACGCCGCCGGCGCGACCACATACTCCGCATAGCCACCATTCACGTGAAAGCCGGTGAACTGGGCGCGCTCGCACAGATTCTCGCGGTCATTTTGGCAAAACTCACACTCCCCGCACGTGTGATGCAGCCAGGGCACGCCGAGCCGGTCGCCGACGCGAAACTCATTCACGCTGGCACCGACCTTTTCCACTACGCCCACGATTTGGTGACCGGGCACGATGGGTAGTTTGCCGGAAATCTCGCCTTCGACGGTGTGCAGGTCGGTATGGCAAACGCCACACACGTGAACGCGCACCAGCACGTCGTCATTGCCGGGCGTTGGGATGGGAATATCAACCGCTTCGAGCGGCAGCTGCTCGACGACACGCGGGTGGCGAAGTAGCTGAGCTTTCATGAGGATCACCCCACGCGGGCACCGGAACACTTGCGCCGTGTCCCGAGACGCGCCGCGTCACTTCCCTCTTACCAGGAGCACTGGCACGTCGGACTTGCGCAGGACGTGGGAGGTGGTCGAGCCGAGGATGAATTCGCGGATGCGCGTGTGACCGTAGGCGCCCATGACGATAAGGTCAGCGCCGATAGATTCTTTCAATTCGAGAACCTGGATTTCGGGATCACCATGGAGGGTTTCCACGTCGGCGGTGACGCCGGCTTCGAGCGCCTGCTGCTTGGCCTTGTGCAGCGTCTCGGAAGCGGCGTCTTCGTCGCCGAGAGCGGCGACCGTCGTGATGGTTACCGTCGCACCGAGGGCGGGGGCAAGGGCAATACCGGCGCGCAACGCCTTGCTCGATTCCGCGCTGCCGTCGTAGGCGATGAGCACGTGTTGGATTTGGCGAAACTTGTCGGGCGTAATCAGGCAGGGTTTGACGGAGGCGCGCACGACGCGTTCGACACTGGAGCCCAGCGCACCCGCCGACCAGGCGGCGTGCTCGCCATGCTGGCCGAGCACGATTATGTCGGCCTTCCCCTCATTGTCCAGTATGACCTGCGCGAGACTGCCCGTGTCATAAGCGGTTTCGCACGCGACACCGCCATTGCGACAGCGTTTCTCGACAGCGGCAAGGACCGTGGTGGCTTTTTCGCGCTGGATTTCCTGGAGCTGCGGCAACAAGGCGGAATAGGGCTGGGCACCGATGGCCCCTGAAAAATCCGATATCCATGGACCTTCCAGAAGGCGAATGTCGGTGACGTACAACGCCCGCAACCGGGCCTTGAGCTTCTTGCCGAACCAAATCGCATAGTCAGCAGCCGCGTCGGCTGCGGCCGAACCGTCCGTGCACAACAGAATGTTCTGATACATGGTCGCTCCCTTTCCGGCCTCGCGCCCGACCAGTGAACCATACACCGAGGCGACTGGCGACACCAAACCGCGGCGTTGACAAGGCGCCGATTTGCCTGTAATGCTCTTTGGTTGCGGGCGCTTAGCTCAGTTGGCCAGAGCACCTCGTTTACACCGAGGGGGTCAAAGGTTCAAGTCCTTTAGCGCCCACCATATAGCGGTCGATTCGACGTTCGAAACACGACAATCCGACGACGGTCATGTGCGGGTTTTCGTCCTTGAGGCGGCGACTTGACGCAACGCGGGTGGGGGTGTAGCTCAACTGGTTCAGAGCGCTGCCCTGTCACGGCAGAGGTTGCGGGTTCGAGCCCCGTCACTCCCGCCAACTTTTTCGTTGGAAATAGCTCTCTTTCTTGCTGATCCAGCGGCATTTCTAGGCGGCTGTCCTGTTTCCCGATTTCGTCGCTGGCGCGACCGAAATCGGGGCGTTTTACCCCGTCGGGTGAGTGTCAGGGTGATAGCTTTTGGCGGCAGAACTGGCGGGGGGTATACCAGTCCTGCAGGCGTTTGGACATTTCGGCAGACATGGCAGCGCGCTCGTGCTGCACGCACAGAAGTTTTCTACGCTTGGTGGTGGTGCCGGGGTTGTTTGTGTGCTAGACAGGGGTCTGATGGCTAATCCAATCGAAGTGTCCGTCAATCCCGCCGGCGAGAAGTTCACGCTGCCACAGAAGAGCGATTACGACAAAGAGTTCGCGCGATTGGAGAAACTCGTCGGTGCCGCGCGCCAGGACGGCCAGGAAATCGTCGTCGTCATGGGTGTCGGGTTTGTCGGGGCGGTGATGGCGGCGATCGTGGCGGACACGGTCAACAAGAAGGGAAAACCGAGCAAGTTCGTGATCGGTTGCCAACGGCCGAGCCCGCGCAGTTATTGGAAAATCCCGATGCTCAACCGGGGCGAGTCACCCATCAAGGCCGAAGACCCCGAAGTCGACCGTATCATTACGCGCACCGTCAAGGAGAAGAAGACGCTTGTCGCCACGTACCATAGCGATTGCCTGAAGCTGGCCGATTGCGTGGTCGTGGACGTGCAATGCGATTACGCGAAGCAGAACCTCGGCGACATGCGTACTGGCGAAGCTGACATGGCTGCGCTCGAATCTACCATGCGCACCATCGGCCAGAGGATTCCGCCGAAATGCCTCACGCTCATCGAAACCACAGTCGCCCCCGGCACGACCGAGTTCGTGGCGTGGCCGATCATGAAAAAGGCGTTTGAGGCGCGCGGCCTGAAGGCGACGCCGTTGCTCGCGCACAGTTTCGAGCGTGTCATGCCGGGCCGCGAATACGTTTCGAGCATCCGCGATTTCTGGCGCGTCTGCTCCGGCTGCAATCCCGAAGCGCGCCGACGCGTCGAAAAATTTCTCCGGGAAGTTCTGAACACGAAACAATTCCCGCTGACCGTGATGGACCGCCCCATCGAATCGGAAACGACGAAGATCGTCGAGAATTCCTACCGAGCCACGATCCTCGCGTACCTCAACGAGTGGAGCCTGTTCGCCGAGCGCAACGGCGTCGACCTCATCAAGGTCATCAAGGCCATCAAGATGCGCCCGACCCACAGCAACATCATCTTCCCCGGCCCCGGCATCGGCGGCTACTGCTTGCCGAAGGACGGCGGCCTCGGCTACTGGTCCTACAAACACATCCTCGGCTTCGAAGATGGCGACGAAGTTTTCAAGATCACACCGACCGCCATCGACATCAACGACACCCGCGGCCTGCACGTCGCCGAACTCACTCGCGACGCGTTGCGCAACATGGGCCACTATATTGCCGGCGCCGATGTGCTCATCTGCGGCGCGAGTTACCGGCAGGATGTCGGCGACACGCGTTATTCCGGCAGCGAGATGGTCGTGCGCAAGCTCACCGAGATGGGCGCCGAGATGCGCGTCCACGATCCCTACGTCGCGCATTGGTACGAACTCGAAGCGCAAGACAACTATCCCGCGCCTGGTCACTCCTGGAGCCGGTTCTTCCGCAATCAGGGCGGACTCCAAAATGTCCGCATCCAACAAGACATTAAGAACGCGCTCAAAGATTGCGAAGCCGTCATCTTCGCCGTCCCGCACGAGCCTTACCGGCAACTCAAGCCTGAGGACGTCGTCAAATGGGCCGGTCATCCGTTAGCGGTGGTGGATTGCTACGGCATCCTCAGCGACGACGCGATCCGCCGGTATTTCGAGCTAGGCTGCGAAGTCAAAGCCCTCGGCCGCGGCCACGTTCAACGCCTAAAAGAAGAAGTCCGCAAGCAGAAGCGCCGGTAGAGTTGGTTCTGAACGGAGGCCTCGTGTGCCTCCAAGTATGACTATACGCGCGACGAACGCACCCGTGGGCCGAGCCCCTGGGAAAGCCCCTCCTGCGCGACATTTGTACCGCTATGCGGCGCTCCAAAGCCTGTCCAAATTTCGTCACGGCGTGGCTCGGGGAATTAGAGCAGGCCGTATTTCTTGAGCTTGTATTGGAGGGTGCGACGGCTGATGCCGAGGGCACGGGCGGCGAGTTCACGATTGGCGGAGACGTGGAGAAGCGTCTGGCGGATGAGCTCCTTTTCCACTGCGTCGATGGTCATGCCGGGGCGCACGGTAAACTCAGCTTGCGTGACGGCAACCTGACGGATTGGTTGCGGCAGGTCGGCGGGTTGAACCACCTTGTGATGGACGGTAATGATCATTCGCTCGATGACGTTGCGGAGTTCACGGACGTTGCCGGGCCAGCGGTAGCGCTGGCAAAGCTGAAGGGCGTCCGGCGACATCACTTTCGCGGCGCGCTTATGCTTGGCGGTGAAGTGAGTGAGGAACGCTTCAATGAGCAACGGTATGTCCTCGACGCGCTCGCACAGCGGCGGCAACTGAATCGGTACAACGTGTAAGCGATAGAACAGGTCTTCGCGGAAGCGACCGTCTTTGACGTGTTCTTCCAGGTGCTTGTTGGTGGCGGCGATGATGCGGACATTGCAGCGGCTCAGGTCGCTGCTGCCGACTCGGCGGAACATGCCTTCCTCGATGACACGCAACAGGTCGCCCTGGCCCTTGGGCGGCATGTCTCCCACTTCATCCAGGAACAGTGTGCCACCCTCCGCCATCTGGAATCGGCCGGGGCGGTCGGTGTATGCGCCGGTAAACGCGCCCTTGACGTGGCCAAACAGTTCGGCCTCCACCAATTGCTCGGGCAACGCGGCGCAGTTGACGGAGATGAACGGTTTGTCGCGGCGCAGGCTTTTCTGGTGGATGGCGCGGGCGACCAGTTCCTTGCCGGTGCCGCTCTCGCCCTGGATAAGCACGGTCACATCGCTGGCCGCCACTTCTTCGACGAGCTGGCCGATGACGCGCATGGTTTCCGTTGAGCCAAGGAGCGGGCTGGGTTCGGAACGCTTTTGCAGGCGCAGCCTCAGTTCTTTGTTCTCGGCAACCACCGCCTGATATTCCAGCGCCTTGCTAACGAGGGCGCGCAGTCGCCGCATGTCCAGCGGCTTGGGCAGGTAATCGTACGCGCCCTGTTTCATGGCCTCGACAGCCGTGTTGACGGTGCCGTAGGCCGTCATCAAAATCACGATGGTGTCGGGACTTTTCGCTTTGACGTAGGCCAGCAAATCTGTGCCGTTGGGGCCGGGGAGGCGGACATCGGAGATCACAAGATTGTAGAGACGTTGTTCCAATCGTTCGATAGCCTTCTGGCCGTCGCCAGCGGTGCCGACCTGATAGCCTTCGCGCTGCAGCGCTTCTTGAATGCCCGCACACAGGCCCGGTTCGTCTTCCACGACGAGGATGTGAATTCTGGATTTATCCATGCGGCAACCGGACCGGTAGTGTGAGGATGAACGTCGCGCCCTTGCTTGATGCGCTTTCGACGGCCAGCGTACCGCCGTGCGCGTGTACGATCTGCTGCGTGATCCACAGCCCCAGACCGCTGCCATCGGCCTTGGTGGTAAAGTACGGCTCGAAAATCCTGTCCTGATTCTCGGGCGCGACGCCTTTGCCATCATCGATGAACTCGACGGTCACGTCGGACGCGTGCGCTGCCGTACGCACGACCACATGCCCTCCTTTGGAAGCGGCCTGCAGGGCATTGATGACCAGATTGATGAACGCCTGGGTCAATTGATCGGCGTCGGCTTCAACCTCTGGCAGCGCGTCACCAAACTCCACGACCAGATCGATGCCCCGTTCTTCCGCCTGTGGTCGCAACAGTTCACAGGTATGGCTGATCAATTTGTTCACGGAGAGGGGAACCAGGCTCAAAGACGGCGGGCCGGCGAGCTGTAGAAACCGCGTGACCACGTTTTCCAGTCGATGCAACTCGCCGTGGATGATCTGGAACCGCTCGACGGTTCGCTGCGCGAGGTCCGCGCCGCCAACCTCCACGTCTTCTTCGAGCAACTGCACGTGGATGTCGAGCGAACTGAGTGGATTGCGAAGTTCGTGAGCTACATGCGCGAGCAGTCGGGTCAACAACTCGCGCTTCTGCTCCTGCGTCAACCGCTGCAGTTCCTGCGACGGAACGGGCTGTCCGATCGCCTTGGCAAGGATTCGTTCCACGAACTCAATGGTAACACGATTGGCAGGTTGGGCAAGGATGGGGATGGGATTGCACGATGCATACGTGATGACGTGCAAGACTTGCACAGAGACGGCGCCGCACTCGTCGCTGGCGCGGACGAGGAACCAACGGATGAACGCTAACGTGCTGCCGCCTAATGGATTCGCATTCGAGCCGCCAGAGTGGCACTGCCGTTGCTAAAGGTAATGGCGATCAACGCGCGGTGTGAATTCCATGGCGAGTTTTAGCATCGAAAGACCATTCGAGCTTCAAGAGCGGCAACGGGACGATTTGACCATCCTGTTTGCCGAAGGCCTGATGGAGAAGATCGAGCTTGGCGTGCTGGAGACGGCGCTCAAACGATTGGCGCGAGCGGGTCGGCATCGGGTCATCGTGGATTTTTCGGAAGTGACGACACTGAGTACGCTGGTAGTGGCCGGCTTCGTCATCTGCGCCGAGTCATTTCGGTCCAGCGGCGGAGAAATGATGGTTACAGGGGTTTCGCGCTCGTTGCGCAATGCCTTTCAAATGATCGACTCCGACGGCAAGATCAATCAGCAAACCGACGTTGTGGCCGCCATCAAAGCCATGTCCCCGCGATCCGCTGAAAAGGAAGGGTAAACACTTGGCATTGCGACGAAATTCGCCTCCTTCTTGCCAACAATCCCGTGGCGGTCCGGCGAAAGCTGCGTGTCCAACTGATTTCCGGACGCTCGTGAAGCTCGTGACCACACTGCAACGGCTGGAGCGACTCGCGCAACAGGATGGCCGAAGACACCTGAGTCCGAGAGAGAGGCTTCTACTGCAGGCCCGGATCTCCGGATTGCGCAAGAATATCCCGTCAGATGTTCTCAACTCCTATGAGACCGTAAAACAGTCGGACCCGAAAGCTTTCCTCGACCTGCAGTTGTTTCCCCTGATGGTACTACTGGCAGTGATTGCCGTCTGGGCCGGACACAAGCCGCATGATTCGGACCTCCAAGACTGTGCAACTCGCATGACCTGCCGCGTCCGACGTGTCAAGTGGCCGAGTCTTCGGCGTTATGCCCGGCACGGGCTTGTGCAAACGAGAAGAAGTGTATGAGTGACCAACCACAAACAGGTCCACGACGTTATCACCCCGTTTCCCAGCCGCCTCCCCAGAGTACACAACAACTTCATCGCGCAAGGTTCACGTACGCGGATGCAAAGGCCCAGAAGGTGGGCTTGGCGGGCGAGTTCAACAACTGGTCACCAGATGCCAATCCGATGGTACGCCACGCCGACGGAGTCTGGACGCTACAGATCGAATTGCCCGCCGGCACACACCAGTACCTGTTCAGCGTGGATGGCAAGTGGGTTCTCGACCCCAAAGCGATGTTGTCTCACCACAATTCCCACGGCGGCACCAACTCCGTGATTCTCGTTTAGCGGGATTCTTCCGCCTGCAGGCAGGTGGGAAACACCCTGCGGTTCTTTGTGCAAACATGAGGTGTGTTCGGGAACGAGGCGGTTGAGCCTCTTTCCTGAACATCGACACACACTCGCAACGAACTGCTATTGATCGCGGTCAGGGTTTCGCGGTCGGTTTCTGTTGCGGACGCGTAACAGGAATCGTCAACGTATCGCCAGTCTGTAGCGACCGCGTCCACAGATTGTTGGCCTGCCGAAGTTCAAGTGTGAACAAACCATACCGATCCGCAATGCCTTCGAGCGTTTCCCCTGGCAACACACGGTGTTTCGTCGGACGAATGGACTCCCCTTGGTGGCAAGCCCCAGTCGAAACCTGATTACTTGGTCCCACCGGGTGTCGTTCCTGCCGGCGACGGTGCAGTGGACGCCGGCATTGTCTTCGCTGAGGTGACCAGGCGCGGCGCTGACGCTGCAGCCGCTCGCATCATGGGAATCCTGAGCTTCTGGTGGGGTTGGATCGGGCCGCTCAGTTTGTTCAGCTGCCTCAAATACTTTGCAGGCACGTCGTAGTTCTTGGCGATTTGTTCGACAGTCTCTCCCGCCAAGACGACGTGTTCTTTTGGCGTCGGAGCGGTGGACTGTTGACCCGTTTGAGTGATCGATTGAGTTGGTTGAGTCATAGTGATTATCTCCCTTAATTGATGGCGCGAATCATACTGAGCGTTGTTCATGGCATTAGCAATGCCATACAACACATGATCTGCCTAAACGGCTTGACAGCTAATGGTTACAGAGTCAGTAGGCGCGTCCTCTTGAATATTGCGGCATCGGCCTGGAGCTTTTGGACAATTGTTGCACAAGGAAGCACTCCCAGTGTGCAGGACCCATTACTCACGCTGTCAGTGAGAGGACTCGTCGATTTGATTGTGCACGCGCTGGCCCGCGTGAGTGCAAAACTTGCGCGACGCCACACCGCAATCGAGTTGGTCGGTAGAGCCGCCATTGTCCGTCGACACGCAGCACATTCGGCCACAAGTAGTTAGGGAACGGCGATGTGGACTGGCACACAGATTGTTTAAGGTGGTGTCATGACGATGACCGTAGGGGATTTCACAGAGTCGAGCTTGCTGGTTCCGCAACTGCTCGGTGCGGACCAAGTGAGCGCGATTCACGCGCTTAGCAACCGACTGCAAGGCGCGGGGCGAATAGATGACTCTCTGACATTTTTCCAATCGGCCTTGCAACGCGATTACCTCTCGTCTTCAGCGATTGAGGGCGGTGTGGCCTTTCCCCACGCGCGCGGGCACGGCATCCATCGTTTCTCTCTTGCGTTGGGGCTTTCCAAAGAGGGGATTCATTGGCGAGACGGCTCGCAGGTGCACGCAGTGTTTCTGATTGGCGTCCCGTCAGTCGAAGCGCAGTTGTATCTGGCAGTCGGGTCGGCGCTGGCCCGGCAATCACGGTTGGGTGGATGGTTGACCGCACTGATGGCGTGCACCCGACCAGAAGAACTGCTGGCCATGCTGACCAACGTGAACGTGGGCGGCGCGGGAAACATCCGGATTGGTCAAGGAGCGGGCGAAAGCCGTCAGAGCGGGTCGCCCCTTCCATTAGGAGAAAACATTCGGTACGATACCCGACCGAAAGGGCCGGCGTCGGGTCAGGTCGCGTAGTATTCCGCACGAGTGAGTGATTTTACAAGCGGGGAACTTTTGTGTTTGAAAGGATAGAAAATACCAACCATGGAATTGCGTGTTCGTGAAGTGGCCAAGCTGTTCGCCGTCCCAGAAAAGAGAATCTACGAGTGGATCAAGGACAAAGGGTTGCCCGCTCGCCAGATTAGCGGCCAGTACCGGTTCAACCGTGCCGAGTTGCTGGAGTGGGCCACGGCGCGCCAGGTCCATCTCTCCAGCGAGATTTTCGGCGGACAGGAAAACGGTTCTGGACCGCCACCCAGTTTGGCCGCCGCCCTACGGGTCGGGGGAATCTTCCATGGGGTTGGAGTCTCCAACCGCGAATCGGCGTTGCGGGAGATTGTCAAGAACATGCCTCTTCCCGACGATGTCGATCGGGAGCTTCTCTTCGACGTGCTACTGGCGCGCGAAGCACTACAATCCACGGGCGTTGGCGACGGCATCGCGATCCCGCACGTGCGCAACCCGGTGGTGCTTCATGTTCCGAAAGCAATGGTCAGCCTTTGCCTGCTTGCCACCCCTATCGAGTTCGGCGCAATGGACGGCAAACCGGTGCATGCATTGTTTTCACTGATCAGTCCAACGGTGCGGACGCACCTGCACCTGTTGTCGCGGTTGGCATTTGCCCTGCGCGACGACGGATTCAAGGCAGCGGTAGCGCGTCGCGCACCTGCGGACGAAATCCTGAAGGAGGCGCATCGCGTTGAGGCGGGTCTTGCCCGGCCAGCCATCGTTGCCACCAAGGAGGGGCAACGATGACGGTGTTGCTGGTCGCCGTCGCCGTTCTCGTCTGCAGTGGCTTGGCCGCACTGTTGGCCAGTGGGTCGCCGCGGGCGGCAACGAGGCTCGGGGCCGGCGGCGCGGTGGTGGCGTGCGTCATGGGGTTGATCGCTGCCATGCCCTTTCTGTTTGGCGCGCCGACCGAGTCGTTGCGGCTCGCGTGGAACGTGCCCTACGGCACTTTCTTCGTTGAGGTGGACGCGCTCTCGGCATTCTTTCTCCTGCCGATCTTCGTCCTGTCCGCACTGGCGGCCGTGTACGGCGCCGAGTATCTACAGGCCTGGTGCGGGCGCAAATCGCTCGGTCCGCCGTGGTTCTTCTATAATTTGCTGGTCGCGAGCATGGTGCTGGTGGTGCTGGCCCGCAACGGCGTGCTGTTTCTGGTCGCGTGGGAGACGATGGCGCTAACCTCGTACTTCCTGGTAACGCTCGATCACGAACAGGACAGCGTGCGCGAGGCGGGTTGGACCTACCTCGTGGCGTCACATCTGGGCACGGCGTTTCTACTGGCGATGTTCGTGTTGCTGGGCCGCAACAGCGGTTCGCTCGATTTTGACCGGTACTCTTCCGCCAATGCCAGCGCGCTGTTCCTGTTGGCGCTGGTGGGGTTCGGGACGAAGGCGGGGTTCATGCCGTTGCATGTGTGGCTGCCGGAAGCGCACCCGGCCGCACCGAGTCATGTGTCCGCCCTGATGTCGGGCGTAATGATCAAGATGGGGATCTACGGACTGTTGCGCACGTTAACCTTTCTCGGTCCACCGCCGGCGTGGTGGGGTTGGGTGCTCATCGGTGTCGGGCTGACATCAGGCGTACTCGGCGTGCTGTTTGCGCTGGCGCAGCATGATCTGAAGCGCCTGCTCGCCTACCACAGCGTGGAGAACATCGGAATCATCGCGTTGGGACTGGGCGTTGGACTGGTCGGCGTGAGCAACGGGTCGCCCGTGCTGGCGGTACTCGGCTTCGGTGGCGCGTTGCTGCACGTGCTGAACCACGCGATGTTCAAGGGGCTGCTGTTCCTCGGCGCCGGGTCAGTGCTGCATGGCGCCGGTACGCGGGAGATCGATCATCTGGGCGGACTGGCTAAACGGATGCCGTGGACGGCGACAACATTTCTGGTGGGCGCAGTGGCGATTTCAGGTCTGCCGCCGCTGAACGGTTTTGTCAGCGAGTTCCTGATTTACCTCGGCGCATTCAATGGCGTCACGCAACGCGCTGGTGTGGCCGTGCCGCTGCTGGCGGTGATTGCCGGCCTGGCGCTGATCGGCGGACTGGCAGCCGCCTGTTTCACGAAAGCATTTGGAGTTGTTTTTCTCGGCGAACCCCACAGCGAGCACGCGGCCCACGCGCACGAAGCCGGCGCGGCGATGCGCTGGCCAATGGTGCTGCTGGCCCTTGGCTGTGTGCTGATCGGTTTTTGCGCGCCATTCGTGATCCGACCGTTGGCGAACGTGCTCCCGTTGGTCAGCGGGCTGGCACCGGAGACAGTCGGTGAGAAATTGGCCGACGTTGCTGATCTGTTGCGATTCGTAATCGCCGGCAGCATCGCGTTTCTGGTGCTCGTGGGCGGGTTGGCGTGGTCACGCCGCCGATTACTGAGAGGGCGGACGGTGGCGGAAACCGTCACCTGGGACTGCGGCTACGCGCAGCCGTCGGCACGAATGCAATATACGGCCTCGTCGTTTGCGCAACCATTGACGACATTGTTCACGCCGCTGCTGCGCACGCGGCGCAAGCTGGCTGCGCCCGAAGGATATTTCCCGCGCACAGCGTCGCTGTCCACCGCGACCCCCGATGCGGCACGGGTCGCATTGTATGGGCCGGCGTTTTCCGGTGTGGGCTGGGTGCTTGCGCGGATGCGCTGGTTGCAACAAGGCCGCATCCAACTCTACGTGCTCTACATCGCGTTGACGTTGCTGGTTTTGCTGGTGTGGAAACTGGGTTAACGATGCGAACAACCTCCTTCATCCAACCCTTCCTCGCTCTGGTGTTGTCGCCCCTGATGCTTGGCGTGATCAACCGCACCAAGGCATGGTTTGCGGGCCGGCGGGGGCCGCCGGTGCTGCAGGCGTATTACGATCTCTCGAAGTTGCTGCGAAAGGGTGCGGTCTATAGCCGGACGACGACCTGGGTGTTTCGCGCTGGGCCAATTGTCGGCTTGGCGGCAGTGCTGGAGGCGACGGCGCTTGTGCCGCTGGGCGGCAAGCCGGCGCCGCTGGCGTTCGCGGGGGATTTGATCCTGCTGGCATACGCGCTGGGGTTGATGAGGTTCTTCACAGTGACGGCGGCGTTGGATACCGGATCGAGCTTCGAGGGAATGGGGGCAAGCCGCGAGGTGACGTTCTCGGCATTGGCGGAGCCGGCGTTGTTGCTCGGGCTGGCGGCGGTGGCGCGGCTGACCGGGAGTCTGTCACTGTCCGGCATGTCCGCGGCGATGTCGCCGGAAACCTGGCGGCAAGCCGGCCCAGTATTGGCGCTGGTGACCGCAGCGTTGATGGTGGTGCTGTTGGCCGAGAACGCGCGCCTTCCCGTGGACGATCCAAACACGCATCTCGAACTGACGATGATCCACGAAGTGATGGCGCTGGACCACAGCGGGCCGGACCTTGCGTTCATCCTGTATGGCGCAGCGTTGAAATTGTGGGTGTTGGCGGCGTTGTTGGTGGGGCTGGTGTTGCCCGTGCGCACGGGCAACGCGTGGCTGGACATCGGCGCGGGGTTGGGCGCGATGTTCGCCGTGGCGGTGGCCGTGGGTGTGGTGGAATCTTCGATGGCGCGGCTGCGGTTGCTGCGCGTGCCGCAATTGCTGGTGGGCGCCGGCGCCTTGGCGGCGCTCGCGCTGATTCTGACGCTGAGGTGATGCAATGACTCCGGATATCATCTTGATTCTCGTCGTGCTGACCAACCTGCGACTGCTGGGAGCGAGCCGGATCGGGGCGAGCGTGCGCACGGTGGCGGTGCAGGGAATTCTGCTGGGACTGCTGGCGCTGCTGGCGCATCACGGCGACTTATCGTTGAGCGTGTGGCTGGTGGCGGTCGGCGGCGCGGTGCTGAAGGGGGTAGTGTTCCCGTGGCTGCTGTTGCGGGCGCTGCGGTCGGCGGACGTGGAGCGCGAGGTCGAACCGTTCGTCGGACCGATTGCCTCGCTGCTGGCCGGTGTGGCGGCGCTGGGGGTGTCGTTGTGGCTGGCGCAGCGGCTGCCGTTGCCGGACGGGGCGCAGTCGTCGCTGCTGGTGGCAGTGGCCTTGTTCTCCATCCTGGCCGGTTTGTTTTTGATCGTGGCGCGCAAGAAGGCGATCAGCCAGGTGCTCGGATTTGTGGTGATGGAGAACGGCATCTACACGTTCGGTGTGGGTTTGGTGCGGGAGTCGCCGTTGCTGGTGGAACTCGGCGTGATGCTGGACGTGTTCGTGGCGGTGTTCGTAATGGGCATTGCCATCTTCCACATCAGCCGCGAGTTCGATCACATCGACACCCATGAACTGACGACCCTAAAGGACTGATGACCATGGTGCTTGCGCTGGTTTTGATTCCCGTGGTGGCCGGTGGCGGCGCATTTTTTGTGCGGAACGATCTGTTGCGCCGCGTGCTGTTGGTGGCGACCGCCGTGACGCACGCCGGGCTGACGGTGGCGTGCTGGGTGTGGCGGCCGGCCGCGACGGCAGGCGGGTGGTTGGTGCTGGATGCGGCGGGGCTGTTGTTTCTGAGCATCACGAGCGCGCTGTTCCTGGTGGCGACGGTGTATGCGGTCCCGTACCTGCGGCGCGAGCATGATCATGTGACGCGCGATGCGGTGGAAGGTTTCCTGTTTTCCAACGCGCCCGAAGCCACGTTCACTGGTTGTCTGTTATTATTTTTGGCGGCGATGACGCTGGTGACCGTGAGCCAGCACGTTGGTCTGCTCTGGGTGGCGGTGGAGGCAACGACTCTGGCCAGCGCCCCGTTGATTTATTTTCACCGGCATCACCGGTCGCTCGAAGCTGCCTGGAAATATCTCCTGATCTGCTCGGTTGGGATCGCGCTGGCGTTGCTGGGCAATTTCTTTCTGGCGGTGGCGGCAGGCTCGACGCCGTTGGTGTTCAGCGAACTGGCCGCACGGGCCGGTCAACTCAACGTGCCCTGGCTGAAGGCGGCATTTCTGTTGGTGCTGGTCGGTTACGGGACCAAGATGGGGCTCGCGCCGCTGCACACGTGGTTACCGGATGCGCATAGTGAAGCACCGTCAGTCATCTCGGCGCTGTTGTCCGGCGCGCTATTGAACTGCGCGTTTCTGGGAATCATTCGCACGCAGCAGGTGTGCGCCGCGGCGGGGCTCGGCGACTTTACCCGGTCGCTGCTGGTCGGCTTCGGACTGATTTCGATGGCGGTTGCGGCGGTGTTCATCGTCGGGCAGACCGATTTCAAGCGGATGCTGGCCTACTCCAGCGTCGAGCATATGGGCATCCTCGCTCTCGGCGTGGGGCTGGGCGGCGCCGGTGTGTTCGGCGCGATGCTGCACGCCGTGAATCACTCGCTGACGAAGGCGATGCTGTTCCTCGTGGCCGGCAACATCCTCGGCGCCTACGGCACGAAATCCACAGCGGATGTGCGGGGCGTGCTGCGGGTGCTGCCGGTGTCGGGTGTGCTCTGGGTGGCGGGCCTGCTGGCGATCACCGGCTCGCCGCCGTTCGGGCCGTTCCTGAGCGAGTTCACGATTTTGAAGGCGGCGCTGGATGCCGGGCGCACCGGCGTGGCGGTGACGTACCTGGCGCTGCTGGCCGTGATTTTCATCGGCATGTCGATGATCGCATTGCGGATGGCCCAGGGTGTATCGGAGCGCGTTGAGCCGCGACGTGAATCCTGGACGGCAGTTGTGCCGCCTGCGGCACTGGCGACGGTGGTGCTGATGCTGGGTGTTTATTTGCCGGGCCGGTTGACGCAACTGCTCCAGGAGACAGCCCGGTTGTTGGGAGGCCCGCAATGACTCTCCCGCTCCACAACGGCGAACTACTGGATCGCGCAAAGATTCCGCAGCAGAACGTGGCGGAGTTTCGCCGACAAGTGATTGCGCGTGTGGGCGAGGGGGCGCGCGTCGCAGCGTTGTTCGGCCTGCCGGGCAACGGCAACGTGCCGGTGCTGGCCATACTGGCCAACGGTGTGTCAGGGACGCTGGAGTTGGTCAGCACGGAAATCAGCGGTGAGTATCCGTCGCTGACGCCCGACGTTCCGCAGGTGCACAGGTTCGAGCGCGAGATCGCCGAGCAATGCGGCGTGATCCCGCAAGGCCATCCGTGGCTGAAGCCGGTGCGCTTCGTCAAATCGCAACGCCCCGGCCACGACGCCTGGGGCCGGGCTGCCAACGAACCGCCGCTCATCGGCGTGACCAATTTCTACCGCGTCGAAGGCGAGGAGATTCACGAGGTGGCCGTCGGGCCGGTGCATGCCGGAATCATCGAGCCGGGTCACTTCCGCTTCCAGTGTCATGGCGAGGATGTATTGCACCTGGAGATTTCCCTCGGCTACCAGCATCGCGGCGTCGAACGGGCGCTGCTGGGCGGACCGGACAAACGTACGATCCATTACATGGAAACGCTGGCGGGCGACACGACGGTCGGGCACGCGACGGCGTATTGCGAGGCAGTTGAAGCGCTGGCTGGCTGCCGCGTGCCAGCAAGGGCGCGGGCGTTGCGCGGCGTGGCGCTGGAACTGGAGCGGCTCGCCAATCATACCGGTGACCTCGGCGCGTTGGCGGGTGACGTGGGCTATCTGCCGACGCAGTCATTCTGCGGGCGCTTGCGCGGCGATTTTCTGAACATGACCGCACTGGTGTGCGGCAGTCGATTTGGCCGTGGACTGGTGCGGCCGGGCGGCGTGGGCTTCGACGTGGACGAGGCGCGCATCGAGCAGTTGCGTGAGCGGCTGGAGCAGGCGCTGCGCGATGTGACGGGCGCCGCAAACCTGCTGTGGAACACCTCGTCGGTGCGCGGGCGCTTCGAAAAAACCGGCGCGCTCACGCCGGAGACCGCTCGCGAGACCGGCTTGGTCGGCGTGGCGGCGCGGGCCTGCGGACTGGAGCGGGACGTGCGGCATGAATTCCCGTCGGGGATTTACCAGTTTGTGCAGATTCCTGTCTCGACCTATCACACGGGAGATGTGTTCGCGCGGGCGTATGTGCGCTGGCTGGAAATCCAGCGGTCGGTGGCGTTCGTGCGCGAGCAACTCAACGCGCTGCCTGCCGGGCCCGTGCGCGCAAAAGTCGGTCCGCTGGCGAACGACGCGGCAGTCGTCGCTCTGGTGGAGGGCTGGCGCGGGGAGATTTGCCACGTGGCATTGACAGACACGACCGGGCGCTTCGCCCGGTACAAGGTGGTTGATCCGTCGTTCCATAACTGGTTCGGCTTGGCGCTGGCGTTGCGCAACCAGCAAATCTCCGACTTCCCGCTGTGCAACAAGAGTTTCAATTTGTCTTACTGCGGACACGATTTGTGAGGTAACCAATGTTTCGAAACGTCGTCATTCGCCTACAGCAAGGTCATCGCACCATCGAGTTTCCGAAGGCCGAGCCGACAATGCCGGACCGGTTTCGTGGTCGACCGGTAGTGGACCAGTCGAAATGCCCGGTCGGTTGCCGCGATTGCGCCGAGGCGTGCCCGACCGACGCAATCACGATTGAGGGCAAGGGACTGCGACTGGATCTGGGCCGGTGTCTGTTTTGCACCGACTGCGTCGAGGCGTGTCCGGAACAGGCGATCCGTTACACGCAGGACTTTCGTTTAGCGGCGCGCAAGCGCGATGATCTCGTATTGAGCGGCGAGAGTCTCAAGCTGGCGGAAGCGCTCGACAAAAAGACGCGGCGGCTGTTCGGGCGGTCGCTGAGGCTGCGACAGGTCAGCGCCGGCGGGTGCAACGGCTGCGAGGCGGATGTGAACGTGTTGAGCACGGTGGTCTTCGACCTCGGTCGGTTTGGCATCCAAATGGTCGCCTCGCCGCGTCATGCGGACGGCCTGCTCATTACCGGACCCGTGACCGAGAACATGCGGCTGGCGTTGAAGAAGACATACGATGCGGTGCCGACACCGAAGATTGTCATCGCGGTTGGCGCGTGCGCCATCGCCGGCGGCCCGTACATCAACCATCCCGAACAGCACAACGGCGCGGACAGCGTCGTGCCGGTTGACCTCTACATCCCCGGGTGCCCGCCGCACCCGCTGACAATCCTGGATGGTTTGCTGCGGCTTCTCGGAAGGCTTGAAGATGCGCGGCCTGAAGCATGATCCCCATCGAAAGATTCGCCGCAACAGCGGCCCGTGATGCGAACCCGCGGGACTCAATCCCCACCGAGGAAACACTTCCGTCGAGAATCAACGGCACCGAGGTAACACTTCCCCCATTTCCACCCCCATCCGAGGTCGAGTTATGTCCGACCGAGGGAACCGATGATGAGTTCTGGATCCTCGGTCGCCTCCTCGGGTGGTAAATTTTTAGGAAAATCGCAAAGGGGTTCGGCTTCGAGCCCCGTCACTCCCGCCAATTTTATGGTCGGAACTTCTTCTGGTTTCCTATTGATGCGTTGGCGCTTCTGGGCGGCGGTCCCGTTGCCCAATTCCGCTACTTCGTAGCCAGAATGAGGGCAAAATGACGTGGCGGGTGAGTGTCAGGGTGATAGTATTTGGCGGGATCCGGCGGCTGGATTTGGCTGGACTTGCCATCGCCCGAATGGTATTGCCCGGAGCATGACCGACGATACCGACGACACGGTCAGCAATCAGCGGCAGCTTCCAGATCCGAAAATATGTCGGACTCGGTATTTGGGGGAAACCCTCCCGTTCTCAGTTTGCCTGGTGGAAAACCCCAAATGCGAGTATGCGATCGTAAGTTTTGGTTCTGGCTTCCTTTGTTACCATCCTGATTGGCGTCGCTTCGAGAAGGCGGATCCGTCCCTGATGTCTCCCCAGTAGTCGTTGCCCAGCGAAGCCCCACTGTTATCCGGTTGGCTGCCTACGGAAAGCATTGGGGTCTTGGTGGAGGATTGGGGCGACGGAAACGAAAGGAGAATCGAGGCTCGCTCGACTCTCCACGGCAAATTAGGCCACGATGCAGCGAATGCAACCGCGCCGAATTCTCTCGCTTTGGATCTCTTCTTCTGGTAGCATCACGACCGTAAAGCCGAAGGGAATTTGCCATGAAGATGCGGTGGTTCCTGCTGCTCTCTGGATTTTCCACAGTACTCATTTTCTCTGCCGTTTCCACCCATGCGCAGATCCTCGTCACGTTTGATGACCTTTACGACAACGGCTTCGGAAGGCTCATTACTAATGCCTACCAGGGACTCACATGGAGCAATTTCGGAGTAGTGAATTCCCTTCGCTATGGACAACCTCATCTTCGAGTTCGTCCCCGAGCGGTCCACGTTTCTGCTGACCGCGCTCGGTGTGGCGATGTTGTGGGCGGTTGTGAAACGCAGACGGACGTGAAGCGTTGGTTGGCAAGGCAGTTTGTCGGTCTTTGAGAATCGGCGGGCGGGTTAGAGGAACCGAGGTTCCAGTGGTCGAGCCCACAAACGATCCAACCCCGTCGGTCTGGAGACCGAAGAGTCCGAAAACTGAGGGCGGCGCATTCAAAAGAGTGCGCCGCTTTCATTTTGGGGTTGGGAACAGGCGGCGGGATTTGTCTCGACTTTCCATGGCCGGACTGCTAGTCTGAGTCCCGCAAGAGGCGAGAGTCTGCTCGGGTTCGGATCGAAGTCAGCCAACGGCTGAGAGAGGACTGTCGAGCATGACCGACAACGCCGTCAGTAATCAGAGGCGTCTTCTAGATTCGGAAATATGTCGGACTCGGTATCTGGGGGACTATCTGCCCTTCTCAAGTTGCTTGGTGGAAAACCCCGAAAGTTGCAAGCATGCCTTGCGGTGCGGTGATGCCTTCGTTTGCACGCATCCGGATCGCCGGAGCTTCGAGAAGACAGGGAAGCCATGACCGCCGACATGGACAGCAGTCAATGGCGTCTTCCGGACCCGGAACGATGTCTGACCAGACATCTGGAGCACTCTCTCGATTTCTCGGTTTGCCTGGTGAAAATCCCCGACAGTTGCGAGTATGCGAGACGTTTTGGTTCTAGCATCTTTTGTCAGCATCCGGATCGCCGGAGCTTCGAGACGGCAGATCCGTCATGATGGTTCTGTCTCAAAACTGGTTTGTCGGTCTTTGAGAATCGGCGGGCGGGTTAGAGGAACCGGGGTTCCAGTGGTCGAGCCCACAAACGATCCAACCCCGTCGGTCTGAAGACCGAAGAGTCCGAAAAACTGAGGGCGGCGCATTCAAAGGAGTGCGCCGCTTTCATTTTGCGGTTGGGAACAGGCGGCGGCTGATGGTGACAGGAAGCAGTGGCGGCTGAAGAAAAGAGGAGAGTCGAGGCTCATCTCTCGCTTTTGAACCCACGAGCCGTTCCCAAGGGTGGGTATTTCTCCCTGAAACAATCTTACTTGACGAGAGGGTCGCTCAACTCTCCAGTGCGATGATAAGTCCAATCGTAGGAACCGCCATGGGGTAAACACCCCATTGTCCGCTGATGACGTGCGGCATAGATTTTTGGGTTTAGAAAGACTCATCGCGAGAGACCGTCATCAGTCGCCTAGGAGAAGACGTATGCCGCTTGCTCAAAGAAAACGCAACGAAATGGGGATTAAAACGATCCCTCATTCCGAGTTTGACCGGTTGTTACCCCAAGATTTCACCTTGGAAAAGCTGGTGGGCGAAGAGGTCGAATGGTTTTCCAATCAGTCGGGAAATATGGTCGGCACTATCGCCAAAGGCGAAGGCGGGGCGGGCTGGAACTACGCCATTCTGAAGCGGGATACGAAAGGCGATTCCCATGTCCGCAAGGTGATGAACAACTTCTTCAGCTTGAATGCCGCCAGAGTTGATTTGTTGCTGTCGATGGCAGGGATCGAGAAGATCGATTCTGCCACTCGATTGGTGATGTCATTCGATAGCTTTTGCCAGAGTTCCTTATGATGCCAGAGACAGCACGCCGTGATCCTGGGTCGCTTCCGGCTCCAGAACTGTGTCGAACCCGGCGTATGGCTTCTGAAATCTCAGTCTGCCTCGTTAAGAACCCACAGGTGTGCCCTCACGTAGTATGTTTTGGCGAAGGATTTTTCTGCCGTCATCCAGACCACCGCAAGTTTGGGCAGTAAGCCGAACAGTGGAATGAGATAGTCGAGCACCTCGCCCGTTCGTGGATTGAACTGGTATCAACAATACAATACTCCACTTGTTTTTCCGGCGAGCGAGGCGCTCGTATGATCGTTCGACGGCGTCCATGCGTCAGCAAATGGACCTGATCCGACGGAACGGGCTTCCCGTTTGAGTCCAGGCCTACCACACGCCGGTGCGGAGATACTCATCAATGGCGGTGGCGGCTTTGCGGCCGGCGCCCATCGCCAGAATGACCGTGGCGGCGCCGGTGACAATATCGCCCGCGCCGAACACGCCCACCTTGGAGGTCTTGAGCGTTTGGGGATCGGCTTCGATATAGCCCTTGCGCGTCTTGAGATCGGGCGTGGTGGATTGCACGAGCGGGTTGCTGCTGGTGCCGACGGCAATGATCACCACGTCCAGCGGCAACTCGTATTCCGAACCGCGTATCGGCACGGGACGACGCCGGCCGGATTCGTCGGCGGGGCCGAGTTCCATCTTGATGCAGCGGGCGGCCCGCAGCCAACCCTTCTCGTTGCCGAGAAACTCGATGGGGTTGTTCAACAACAAAAACTGGATGCCTTCTTCCCTGGCGTGCTTGACCTCCTCGGCGCGGGCCGGCATCTCGGCTTCGGACCGGCGGTAAATGACGTAGGCGTTCTTCGCGCCGAGCCGCAGCGCGCAACGGATCGCGTCCATCGCCGTGTTGCCGCCGCCGACCACGGCGACGTTCCGGCCGCGGCAATCGTAAATCGGCTCATCGTACTCGGGGAATTTGTAGGCCTTCATCAGGTTGACGCGCGTGAGGAACTCATTGGCCGAATAGACGCCGCACAGGTCTTCGCCGGGGACGCCGAGGAACTGCGGCAATCCCGCGCCTGTGGCGACGAGCACCGCGTGGTAGCCTTCCTCGCCAAACAGTTCGTCCACCGTGACCGTTTTGCCGACGACGACGTTGGTCTGAAATTCGACGCCCATCCGCTTCATGTTCTCGACTTCCTGACGCACGATCTCTTTCGGAAGCCGAAATTCGGGAATGCCGTAGATCAGCACGCCGCCGATCTCGTGGAGCGCTTCGAATACGGTGACCTGATGGCCCTTCTGGACCAGATCGCCCGCCGCGCTCAGGCCCGCCGGGCCGCTGCCGACAATAGCGACTTTCTTGCCCGTAGGCGGCGCGATGGCCGGCAACCCGATCTGGCCGCTCTCGCGTTCGTAATCCGCCACGAACCGCTCGAGATACCCGATGCCGACCGCGCCGAACTTCTTGGTCATGATGCACGTGCCTTCGCATTGGTCTTCCTGCGGACAGACGCGGCCGGTGACGGCTGGCAGAATGTTGTCCTCGCGAATTTTGGCGGCGGCCGCCAAGTAGTCGCCTTCCAGAACCAGCGCGATGAACTCCTTGACCTTTACGCCGACGGGGCAGCCATCAATGCACTTCGGGTGGGCGCAATCAAGGCAGCGCATCGCCTCTTGCGTGGCCAAATGAAAATTGAGGCCAAGATTGACCTCGGTAAAATTCTGCCGTCGATGCTCCGGTTCCTGCTCGGGCATTTTCTGCCGGGGAATCTTGGTCCGCTCTTTGGGTGGCAGGGGATTGGGCATGACAGACTCAGCGAGGCGCGACATCCTCGAGCTTGCATCGGTGGCCGACCAGTTCCAGGTCGGGTTTCGGATCGCTGACGAACCGCTCCAGCGCCTGGCGCTCGGAGTCGCGGTACATGGCGTTGCGTTTGGCCAGGCCGGCGAAATCCACCTCGTGGGCATCAAATTCCGGTCCGTCCACGCAGGCAAACTGGCTGCGGCCCGCCACCTGCACGCGGCAGCCGCCGCACATGCCGGTGCCGTCCACCATGATCGGGTTGAGGCTGACGAGCGTCTTGATGCCGTGTGGACGCGTCGTCTCGGCGACCGCGCGCATCATCGGGATCGGGCCAATGGCCAGCACCAGATCGATTTTCTTCGCGCTCGCGATCAACGCCTTCAGCTTGTCCGTGACCAACCCTTTTTCGCCGTAGCTGCCGTCGTCCGTGGTCACAAACACCTCGTCACTGATGGCGCGGGCCTCGTTCTCCAGGATGAGGAGGTCTTTGGTGCGGGCGCCGAGGATGGTGATGACGTGGTTGCCGGCGCCTCGCAGCGCCTTGGCGGTCGGATAGGCGATGGCGGTTCCCACACCGCCGCCGATGACCACCACCGTCCCGAACAACCGGATTTCGGACGGTCGGCCGAGCGGCCCGACCACGTCGGGGATGATATCGCCCGCGTTCAATCGGTTCAGCAGCTTGGTCGTCTTGCCAATGCCTTGGACGATGAGCGTGATCGTGCCGTCCGTCGGATTGGATTCCGCGACGGTCAAGGGGATGCGTTCGCCATGCTCGTGAATGCGAACGATCACGAACTGGCCGGGCTGCTGTTTTCGCGCGACGCGCGGGGCCACGACACGGAACAATTTGACGTCCGGTGCCAGGAAACGCGCTTCCGCGATGCAAAATCCGTCGGTTACCATAGGTTGAAGCAACCTCATTGTAATGCCCCGGCGGGTTCCCCGCAAGTGAAGACATTCACGTGCCGCCGGGCGTCCAGCGTGAGATGGGTGGTGGGAACGGCGCAGCTGGCGAGGCGGGGCCCGGTTTCGCAGGAATCATCGGGCGGATTCCGGGTCACATTGGCTGACCGTCGCACTCAGAACGGGTTTTTCAGTCCCTTCGGGAGCCGGCTCTTCTTCGTGCTGATCTTGACCTTGTCCTGGCCCTCGAACGTGGTGGTACCGATGACGACGTCGTTCGAGCCGATGACATTCATGGTGCCGTTCACGGTCAGCACCTTCACTTCGCCGTTCTTGACGGTCCCCAGGCTGGCGACCAGTTGATTTACGTCGAACTCGACAACCAGATCCGGGATTCCGTCCGGCTTTTTCTTGGGGCAGCCGTGGGTGTACACGAACGGAGACGCCACGTCTTCAAACACGAAGTTGGCGTTGGCGAGCACGCCGTTCAACGTCACGCTGGCGGGGATAATGTTGGTGACGTTCAGCGATTCGGTCCCGACAATGGCCACCGGGATCACGCCACCGGCATGGGTATTGATCACAACGGGGCAGATCCCCGGCGCGATATCCACGATCACCTGCTGCGGGACCTGGATGGTGACATTAAACGTGCATGAGGCGGTGTTGCCGGCGGAGTCGACGGCCGTGCAGACCACCGGTGTCGTTCCCACCGGGAAGATCGAGCCCGAGGCCGGGACGCAGGTGACGGTCGTTGTGACCGAGCAGTTATTGGTAATGGTGGCTGTTGGCGTAGGGAATGTCACGACTGCCGATGACTCTGATGAACCCACGCTGTTGGTAATGTCGCCCTGGCAGGTGATCTGCGGCGGCGTGGTGTCGGCGACGATGAAGCTGGTCGTGCAGTTGGTGGAGTGGCCCGCCTGATCGGTGACCGTGATCGTCACCGTGTTCGTGCCCAGAACCGCGATGGTACCGTTGGTCGGAGACTGCGTGATGACCAGATTGTTGGTGGGGGTGCAATTGTCGGCGACCACCACTCCGCTGGTGAAGTCCGGCACGACGGCCTCGCAGTTGGTATCCGCCGTGGCGGTGATGGAGGCGGCGCACTGTGAGATGGTCGGCGGTTGATTGGCGCCCACCGGGATGCACGCGGAAAACTCGGACGTATTGGAACTGCTGTCGCTGGCGGTGGCGGTGATGAATTTGTCCACGACGTCGACGCTGGCAAAGTCGGCGCTGAATGTGGCTCCGCCACTCAAGTCCGTGGTGACATCGGCGGTCCCGAGGAATGTCTGGCCCTGGCCAAAACCGGTTGGATCACAGGCGACGTTGGCGAAGAACTCGAGATGCGCGGTGGTGGCGGCGGCGGAATTGGTGATCAAGCCCTGGATCAGGACGCCGCCGTTGGAGCAGATGGCGGCGGTGAGCACCGGGTAATTCTGGAAATTGTTCGGGCCCGAGGGGAAGACGCCGAACGCATGGTTGGGGGTGACGCCATTGGCGCCCAGATCGATGCCGAGCACGGCGTTGGTGAAGATCGAATTCTCAAAGATCGCATTGTCGACGGCATTGCTGACGATGGTCACGCCGTTGCTGCCGTTGAATGCGATGGTGTTGCCCGCGCCGGACGATTCTCCGCCGATGAGGTTGGTCGAGGCCTGCGCGAGGCTGCCGTCGATCAGGATACCCGATTGGGTGTTGGCCAGATTGTTCGTGCCCGTGGCATCCGTTCCGATGGAGTTGCCCTGGACGACGTTGGCATTGGCCGGGAACAGGAGGACCGAGCCGGCGATTCTGATTCCATTGCCCGTATTCCGAATGATGATGTTGCCGCCCGAGGCCTGGTCACCGATGACATTGGCCGTCCCGGAAACGACGACGCCATCGCCCGTGTTGCTGGAGATGGTGCTGCCGGCGAGGGTGTTGGTGCCGCCGGCCAGGAGCAGTCCGCCGGCGCCGTTGGCCGACAGGGTGAGGCCGGAGAGGGAGTTGTTGTAGTTCGTGATTCCGGGGAACGCGCCGGCGTTGACCCCGACGTTGAGATTGGCGGAGATCGTGCTGTTGGCGAGGCTGTTGCTGGAGCCCAAAATATCCACGCCGTCCGCGCCGTTGGTTGAGATGGTGTCGTTGGAGAGGCTGTTGTTGTCACCGGCAATCACGATACCGGCCGCGGAATTCGTCGAGATGATGTTGTTCGCGAGAGTATTCGTGCTGCTGGCGACATCCACACCGTTGGAGCTGTTGGCCGATATCAGGTTGCCGATGATGCTGTTGTTTCCGCCGAAGACGTCCAATCCGTCATTGAGATTGTTGGTGACGACGTTGGCCGTGCAAGCGTTGGAGGAACCCAAGAGCTGGATGGCCGTGCCATTGAGAATGAGGAAATTGCCGGTAAGCGAATTGGTGTCGCCGCAACTGACGCCAATCGAACTGTTGCTAATCACGTTTCCTGAAACCGTCACGCCGTTCGTAACGGACACACCGACGCCGTTGAAGTTTTGGACGGTCAGGCCCTGAACCGACCCGGCAACGGTAAACGTCAACCCGGTGGCGCCACCGGGGCCGAGGAGGCTCCCGTCCAACGCGATCAACAGGACGGGGTTGTTCGTCAGCGTGCCCGGACTGGCGCCCGGGCTGGAGCCCGATTCGCTGAAGCCGTTAATGGCGAGCAGGTTGGTGATGGGCGGCAGGTTTGTCTGGACCAGGATGGTTTGCACGGTGCCATCGAAGGGCGGGATGGCGAAGTTGATGGTGACGGGCGGGGCGTCGGTATTGCCGTCGTTGATGGCCTGGCGGAGGGACCCGGCGCCACTATCGGCATTGGTGATCACCGTGAGGATAGTCTGGGCGAGCGCGGTGGAACGATCCGAGCCGGTGTAGAAAACAGCCAACGCGGTGGCCAGCAGCACGCCGCAACAAAATCGCACAGGGGTTCTCATGTCGCTTTTTTTCCGTAATGCCCGGTCTTGTCCGAATCCATTCCGCAACCGGCGTGACCGTTGATGGTCAAACGCCGCCAGCATTGAACGTGAATCGTAACCGAACGAGGAGGTCAAATACCAGCGGAATCGCGCCAGCGAAAATGGTGCGGGGCCGGTCACGGACGATGGGAGATGGGGGATGGCTGATGGGGGAAAACCGGCCGGTAAGGCGGCGAGTTCGGCGGCGGTTTCGGAATGGGGAAGCGGGGACGGCGATGAGGCCGGCTACGAAGTCTGATCTGGAAATTGGAAGGCGTTGACCGCGTCCACGAGCGGTTCAGGCGTTTGGACGATTGACGCGAAGCAGTTGCCCGTCGAGGGACCCGGTGCGTGTCACGGTTTCATGGATGCGCTGCGCCAAAGCGGCATAGTTCAAATCCTGCGTGCAAACAACAATTCCCGCGTGATGACCGGATGTGGAATTGTGAAGCTTTATGAAGTCGAGTCGGTTGAGCGTCAACACGATGCGGTCTTGCTCCGTCGCGAACTTCAAGACTTCAGGGTCCTTAATGCTTTGGCGTGACATGCCCGCGTCGTGAGATGTGAGCACGTCGTGCCCCAGTTGCCTGAGGGCCTCGACTGTTCCTTGGGGAAAGTTCTCGTTCGAGTAAAAACTGGCCATCAGGCTTCCTCGTTCGCGTGGATGTCCGCGTCGATTTCAGCCTGATGAGTCGCGGCGTATGCCCAAGCGTTTTCAATATCCTTGGCGTTGAGGCTTGGATAATTCTTCAGGATATCGGCGTCACTCATTCCGAGGTTCTTCGCCTGCACAAGTACCCACACCGGAATACGAGTACCGGCGATCCTCGCGTCACCGCCGCACACATCAACGCTCTTCTCGATGCCAGACATACGACCTGCATCTAATGTAGCCTGTTTTGCTTCCGCGTCTACTGCGCCTCGCCCGCTTATTTTCCTGCGTATGCTTTCAAAGTCTTTTCCGTCGGGCATCAGGAAAAGGCACTTACCGCTGCTGCGACCTTCCCAAACTGTGCCCACGGCCCGTTTCTCCGCCGAGTCGATGCCATCCCAACGGTCTTTGCCCTTGTACTCGACCGCGAGGACTCGGCCATCCTGCAGGAGGCATACGAAATCAGGGTAGAAACGATCGGTGGAAGTTTGCAGTGAAAGCGACGTGGGCCGTTTCGCCAGGTTCCTGATCCAATACTTCACCTCAGTCAGTCCGTCGAGAAACGTGGCGCATTCATACTCCTCACCGCCTGATTTCAATTCGCCCACCTTGCCGAAGTAGTGCTTCTTAAACTCGAAGGCGCCGTCGTACCACCAACTCGGGTCGTAGAGGATCTTGGAGAAATCAATCGCCTTGTCCATCGATACGACCAAGCCCGAAGAAGATGAGAGTAATTCCCGGAATGCCAAGGTGTGTTCCGTTTGTCGGTGCTCATCAATTTTACGCGCGACCGCATCGCGCAAGCGGTGGCGATCCAACACAAGCGTCCCGATATCCGCGAAACCCCGGCTGCTTACCAAGCCCTGAATGACCTTGCGGAGAAACTCCCCCGATTCGTTGGCGGGGATGTCGCGATGTTCGATGTGCTGGTCAAGCCATTGAATCAAGTCTTCGGCTGTCCAGTTTTGCTCACTGGCAATGGCCCACACCTGTTGATGCAATCTCCCAACGAAGTCTTCGGGTCGGGTTTCGTGGACTTGTTGCACCGTAACCCTGCCGGTTGCTTCCACGTCGATCTCGGCCAAATCGCCCGTGGGTCGTTTACTGGAGTACAGGGATTCACTGATGGTCGCGTCTTTCTCGGAGAGCTTCCATTCGCGCTCCAACAGGTCAGTCTTATCAAACTCCCACAGCAAATCGTGCTGGCGCAGGGCTAGCAACGGAACGATAAAGCTTACCTGCCTCTCGTAACCGGTCGCCGGCTTCGGTTTGGTGACACCGAACGTCTGCGCCGCTTTCGCGACCTCCCGGACAATCGCGACAGCCTTCTCGCGGGCCTCATCGGTCCGCAAACAGGCGAGCAACGTCTTTTCTTCGTCGCCCGTCAGCGGTGCCAGCACTTTGATCGTTCCCGCTTCGGTGTCGAATGCCACCTTGCCCATCAACTCGGGGGCATTGGCTTTCACAAGCGCGGTATCGAAATCCTTCTTTGGATCGACGGTCACGGATCTCGGTTGGACGCCGAGCGGCAGGTTCGGGGTGGATACGGGAAGAACGATCTGCTCCGCTTCCGCCGGCGTGAAGCCATTCAGTTCGAGCGCGTGCTGAAATTCGCCCAAAACGGCGGGCAACGAATCCGAGCACGAAAAGATATAGGCGCAATTCAGTTCGGTATGCCGCTTGAACTCGACGTTCGGAAGCCGCAAGACACGCCCGACGATTTGCTCAATCGCTGTGGCCGAACGCGTCTCTTTCAGGGTGCACAGTGCGTAAGCAAACGGGCAATCCCAACCCTCCGCGAGTTTCTGCACGGTGATGATGTAGCGGACCGGGCAGTTCGGTGCTGCGATGTCCTTGATGTCTTTCAATTCGTCCAGACTGCCTGTGGAAATCTTGATCTCGTCTGCGCTCAGCCGCAACTCCTCCACCATTCGTTCCCGCAACGGCTCGGTGTCAGCGATGCGTTCAGCCTGAACCAGCAAGATGGGACGGATGTACTCGCCCGTCCCTTGTCCCTCGGCAAGCGCGACTTTCTCGAGGTCGCTTCGCAGGGTGACCGCTTCTGCGAGTAACTCTTCCCTCTGGCTCGGAGCGCGATTGATGACCCGCAGCGGCAATTTGATCATCGCCGCCGCTTTCAATTCCGCCGCTGACGTGCGATGCAGTACGTTGGACGGGAAACGCCCGACTGACGGTTTGTGTTCCAGTGCCGGAGTGGCCGTAAACTCAATGATGCATGACGGCAAAACCTTGCCGAGCATCGCAAAGGAAAGCTCTGTGCGGGCGTTGTGCGCCTCGTCCACGATGACAATCGGACGGCGGAGCCGCAATGCGTTGACCAATGAGCGTACCGGTTTGCCGTCCGGCCCGCGTTCAAGACCAGCCAATAGATGATCCGGCCAGCCGTCAAAGTGCGCCTGCAAATAGCCATTATCTTCGTAGACCTTGCGTCCGGTTGTATCCTCGACCCGGAAACTCTGAATGGTTGCCACGATCACGACGGTCTGACCGTCCACTGTCGCGCGCGACATGCGGAGAGCTTCGTCAATCGCCAGCACTTCGACTGTTCCGCCGACCCCTATTTCCAAGGCGCGACGGTAGGGATGCCGATTGTCCGCCAGGGCCCGCGCTGTTTGATCCAGAATTGTGTTGCTTGGCGCCAACCAAAGGACTATTGAGCGGTCGGCTTGGACAAAATCCCTCTGGGCGATGCCTGCGGCGTGACACGCCAAGAGCGTCTTCCCGCCGCCCGTCGGCACACGCAGACAAACGTACGGCAAGCCGCTCAACTCCGGAATTTGGACCGGAAAATACGTTTGTGGCATTCCAAAAAGTCGTTGTGTCACCGTCGCAAACGCGCCACTCGGATTGTTGGTGCGGACGCACTCGCGCAAATAATCCCGCAATGAGTCAAGGACGCGTTGCTGATAAGGTTTCAGACTGACGTTCATGACACTTTGATCTCGTACGGCGTCTGGCGAAACGTGATTCCTTCGGCTCGCAGACTCGCCTCACCGAGCCGGCACCCTGCCGCATAAATGACCTTCTGTCCGTCATGTTTTGGAAGCTTCGCCAACACGGGACGAGTCAGAATGTTACCGCCGTCGACGGTTTTGTCGCCAAGGATGCCGTTGAAGAGCAAATAGATGCCAATGCCACGACAGACTTGCAGCAAGGCCGACTTTGTGGGCCTGCCGTTCGGCAGCGGTTCACCTGTTTCGACAAAATAGACATGCCGCGCCAAATCCCCAAAGCGCACCTTTGGATTGATCTTCTGTTGTGCGTCGAACACCGGCTCGCCTAATTCGCAATACCGGAACCCGCCGCCCAAACCTTCCACCTGCTCACCTCTGGCGTTCGTGTAGCCTTGGGTGACGCGCTTCATTCGCTCAAAAGTGATGTCGCGAACGATTTTGGACTCCATCTCCACTAGGATAAAACGACGCCTACCGCCTACCTGCTTATTCAAGCTCAAGACAGAATGGCCGGTCGTACCGCTGCCAGCGAATGAGTCGAGAACGATGTCGTCGTTCTGCGTGGCCGCTAACAGCAGCCGTTTCATCAGCAAAGTGGGCTTGACGGTGTCGAATCCGTGCCGATTACCTAAAATCTGGTTTAGCTCCGCCTTCCCTGTTTCTGCTGTTCCAGTCCAATCTGGTGGTAAAAAAGCGTAAAGGGGGTCATTCTCATCTGGCTCTTCATCTTCGAAATAGCGCCGAAATGGTGTCCCATCCCGGAATTCAATATATCCTGAGTCGTATAAGTCTTGGATGAACCGTTTCCCGCCCTGCCAACGTTCATCGCCTGCCGGCGTGTATCCAGCAATTTCAAAACGCATTGTTTCGCGTATGCTTTCTCCGCGATTCGATTTCAAAATCGTCTGGAGGCGGTAAGAACGACCATCAAGTTTTTCAGGATAAACCCGCGCTTCGCCCGAGGAGATTGGGTGGAATTTGACTCGGTCTGAGGATTTAGCGTAGACGCAAATGTACTCGGCAACCTGTTGTGGCTTAACTTTAGCCTCGCCGACATTCACTGGTTTTGCGCGCGATTTCCACGAAAAAATCGCTACACGGTTCTTCATGCCGAAAATTTCGTCGAGGACATAAATCAAGGAAGCAACTTCGTCGTCGCCGATACTTGCAAGCAGCATCCCATCATCTCGCAAGAATTGTTTCAGCAAGCTCATTCGCGGATACATCATGCAGAGCCATTTATCGTGGCGGGAGAGGTCAGCGGATTCGTTGCCCACGGCTTTGCCAAGCCATTCCCGGATGAGGGGGCTGTTGACGCTGTCGTTATAGATCCAGCCTTCGTTGCCGGTGTTGTAAGGCGGATCGATGTAGATGCATTTGACCTGGCCGGCGTAGTAGGGGAGCAGGGCCTTGAGGGCGAGGAGGTTGTCGCCCTGGACGATGAGGTTGCCGCTGCCGGGGTCGCCGACGGAGAGATTGGGCACGTCCTGGAGCAGGTGGAACGGGACTTTGAGGTGGTGATTCACCACGGCGTCCTTGCCGATCCAGTTCAGCGTGGGCATGAGAGGCAGTCTACAAGCGGGGGATTTGCGACGCAAGATACTATATGGGTGCGTGTCGAGGACTCGGCTTCGGGGACGAGGGACGGATCGCGCCTCACAGAGGCGCGGCTACACCAGCGGTCGGACCGCGGTTTAATATTGCGCCGACGCAGGCGGCGGACGCAGGCTAAAGCCGTGCGGCTACAGGGGACCCTTCGACAGGCTCAGGGCAGGCGGGATGGGACGGGTTGAGGGCACGGGGGGCCGCGTGAGGCTGCGCCAACGCGGGCTTCGCCGGGATTCTTCTGCCCGAGGACGGCGCCGGTGAGGATGGGTTGGCGGGTCGGATGGTTGGCCGTGGGTGCGCGGGGTTGCGTAGAAGTTGCGCCGAAAACGGCGTGGGCGCGTGTCGAGGACTCGGGTTGCGTGAGGGCGTCGACGGTTTCGCGGAGTGGTGGTGTGGGGAGAAGCGCGGCGGAGGGGAGGGCGGAGCGGGCTGGGGCGTTGGCGTAGGCCGAAGGAAGCGGGGTTGTCAATCAAATTGTGGTGGTGGCGGGCGGTGGGTAGTTGCGGGTAGCTTCGAGTAGGGTGGGGTGGTTTAGTGTTGACTCCGTAGGCCGGCTATAATAGCAACGGGGTTGAGGACTCGAGACCCACTGCATGAATCGATGGCGAGGCTCATTTTTTTTGGTTGGCGCCCTGATCACCTTTCCGCTGTTGCCCGCGGCGAGTGGTTCGCCGACGGCTTTGGAGAGCGCGACGGTCAGCGAACTCAAGAATGAGGTGAGCTATCAGGCCGCCGACGGATCGGAACGGGCCGCCAAGGTGGAGGATGTGGTCCAGGGGCGGGAGGCGGTGAAGACGGGCGGTGGTTCCATGGTCGAGTTGGAATTTGCCGACGGGACATTGGCGCGCCTTGGGTCGCACAGCGCGTTGGCATTTGTCCCCGAGAGCCGCGAGGTGCAGACGCGGAGTGGGTTGAGCGTGTTTTTCATCCCGAAGGGCATGGGGGGACTGCGCATCATGACCCACGCCGTGGTGGGCGCAGTCGAGGGTTGCACGGTGGTCGTGGAAGAGATCGAGCGTCCGCAGGGAGCCAGCGCGCAGCATTGGACGAAATTCCTCCTAGTGGAAGGTTCTCGAGCCAGCGTATCGCTGCCAAACGGGAAGCCAACGTCGTCCTTGCGTGCCGGCCAGGGGATCTTTCAGCGCGAGGGGGCGTCGACGCTCAGTCTGCCGTTCGATTTCGATGTCAAGGCGCTCACGGAAAAGGCGACCATCTTCACCGGGTTCCATCGCGCGTGGCCGGGCCTGGATGACATCAACGCGGTGATTGAAAAGCAGTCCCGGGCGTTGAACGACGGCAGAATGGTGCACGCCGTGTACTATTGGACCGGCCGCGGCACACAACAGGGAACCTTGCCCTCCCAATTCCCCGTTCCGGAGCTTCCCGGGATGGTGACTCCACCCTACAACGATTCCGGATCACGCGGCGGCTTATTGCTTTACGAGTTCGACAACATCGCCGGGGCCAACCAACCGACACCGAGTTCAATCAAGTGAGCGCTGCTAAAGGAAATCCATGGTCTCGCGGACAAGCAGCGGCGTGAAACTTTTTTGGTGTTCGCTTTTGTTCGCGGCGTCCATGGCGCGCGCGCAGGAGCCGCAGTTGTTCCTGATCGATCAGCGCGGATTTGGCCAACTGGGACCAGCGCCGTCCACGCAATCACAGCCGGACGAGGCGGATTATCGGGATGAACTGGGGCCGCTCCACCCGCTGTTGATGTTGCCGTACACCCCGTTTCAGGTCTACAGCGACACGTCGTATCTTTACGACTCGAACATCCTGCTGACATTCCACAAGCCGGTTTCGGACGAAGTGCTCGACCAGGTTTTCGGGGCGTCGTATTCCCCGAGGTTATTCGACGATCTCAAGACAACGCTGTACGCGCAGCATTACATTGATCACTACGATTCCAACGGTTCCTTCGATTTTTATGGTGACCAAGCGGGCGTGGACCTGGCGTACGCCCTGGTAAAGCCCCCGATTCCCTATCATCAAGAACAGACGTTGTCGGCCTGGACACTGTACGGCGACGGGTCGTACGAGCGGCTCGCCTTGACGACGGGTGACGCGCAGATCTTCGAGATGGTGGACGTGAGGATCGGCCTGCGCTGCGACTACAATGCGCTCTTGCCCGCGTGGACAGGGATTGTCAAACCGATTGCGCCCTTCTACGGTTATCAGTTTGATTGGCGGGTTTCGAATCCGAACATTCTGACCCGGGCCGACAATACGGGCTTTCTGGGGGCCAATCTGGACGTGTTTCGGAATGTGTATCTTCAGGTTCTGGCACAGGCGCAGTGGCAGGATTACCTCGACGTAAACCGCAGCGACCTTACCGAGACGGTTTCGGCGTCGTTGATCTGGCGCATCAACAAATATGCATCGCTGAACGCCAGCGCCCTGTTTGCCAACAACAACTCCAGCCTCAATACATTCTCCTACAAAGTCCTCAGCGCCGGTCCGAACGTGACGTTACAGATACGGTTCTAAACGGGGTATTGCCGGCCATCGTGAAGCCGGGTTCCCATCTTTTCAGACGTCAAACCGCTCACCGTCTCGCGCGATGTGGTGTCGAACCTTGGCGCGGTTCTTAAGGAGATCGTCACCGACGTGAGTGAGTACGATCCGCTTCGCACCGATCTCCGCTTCATGCTCCCGGAGTTGGGTGTAACTCAAATGCACCGGCCTCCGCCGGTCAAAGTCGGTGCATTCGCTCACGAGCAGGTTGGCTCCCTGTGACATCGCGGGGATGGAATCGCACCAGGTCGTGTCCCCCGTGATGGCCAGAACCTTGCGGCGGTATTCGATGCGATAGCCGAGGCACGGTTCCCGGTCGATGTGCTTCATCCGATACGCG
>JBKQMH010000142.1:0-52310 GCA_052146795.1 Verrucomicrobiia bacterium | reverse complement strand
TTTCTGTAGCGGCGGTCTATGACCGCCGGTTGTGTTGGTTGTCTTCACCAGGTTCTCCTGGACAAAGTATGTCGCCCAAATCGGTTCATGTTGTGGCTCGTCGTCACCGCCGTATCGGGGTCCATCGCGCCCGTGGACGCCGGGACGGCGTGTTCGCCGACCGATTCCGCGAGGGCGCTGTAGGCGTTGCTGAGCAGAAAATGATTCTCGCAACCATCGACGAAATGCTCGGCGTTGCCGTCCGCGTCGCGGTCACGCCGACTGCCGGCAATCACGTGGGCGTCGAACGTCTCGATGATCTTCGGCGCGCCAACGGCGCGCGCGGGGAGACGAATCATCGGCGCGGTGCGCAATCTGCCATCGACCACTTCGATGACGTTTTCACTGGCGGTGAGCAGTTCGTTGACGACGCGCTCAATCGTCTCGTTCCGATTGCACGCGATGATCGGATAAAACAGTCCGTCCTGCGTGATGCCGAGCTTGTGCTGGATGCCTTTGCCGGCTTTCAGCGAAAACTCGACGGCGGCGCAGCGCAACCCGCGCCAGCGTTCGGTCCGGCCGTCCCATGTCAGGCCGCCGGGGAAACGAATTTGCGCGTGTTCGGGATCGGCCAGCGGCGGCGGACGGAATTCCGCGAGGCCATTCAGAAGGAAACACAAATCGCGCGCCAGATCGCGCAACGGGCCCGCATCCACAAACAGGCAGGAGACGCCGAGACACTCTACCACCTGCGGTACTCGGCTGCGCACCCTTTCCGCGCTGAGTTGTTCCAGCCACGTGATGCGTTTCACCTTGAACCGTTTTGGTGTAGCGTCGGCTGTCCCAGCCGATTCGACCTCTCGCACCGTCAACCAACACCGATCTCCCGTATCCAGCCCGGCAAATCGCACCGTGCCTGGTCTTGGCGTGAGCGAGAGATCGAACGTTTCCAAACTCCGCGCGCGGTCGAGAATCTTCTGGTCGATTTGTTGCGTGGCCGAGCGCGGCAGGCCGAGACGATCGACGTAAAACGTCTTCATCGCATCGGGGT
Source organism: Verrucomicrobiia bacterium (assembly GCA_052146795.1). Lineage (GTDB taxonomy): Bacteria > Verrucomicrobiota > Verrucomicrobiia > Palsa-1439 > Palsa-1439 > Palsa-1439. Next base: position 51,280 of record JBKQMH010000142.1, on the reverse strand, counting down.
CTTTGACGGCGTTGTGGCACCAGTCGGAGACGATTTGTTTCAACGAGATCGCCGCGACGAGGAGTTGCGAGATGCGGACGGACCAATGATGCAGTTTTTCCCGCTCCGGATGTTGCGCAATAAACTCGGGCGCGTGGCGATTCAGTTCCGCCCCGCACCGCACGCATCCAAGGTAGAAAAGGGCGTCGGGCAGAAAATCGAAGGTGGCTTCTTGTCTGTCATTCTGAGCGGAGCGAAGAATCTCTGTCTTTTGGCCGGAACGACTGAGACCCTTCGCTTCGCTCAGGGTGACAACCTTTCGGAAATTTCCTTCGAGCGTAAGTTGCGGATCATCTGCCTTCGGTTCCCCATCCACCGCCAACCGGCAGATCCCCGGCCAGTTCTCCTCCGGATTCTGCTTGTGCCCGCAACTTGGACACGTGAAATACCCGATGTGCATCGTGCCGGCTTCGAACTCCTTGTTCTGGCCGGCACCGGCGTAGCGTTGCGTGCCGATGCTCAACCGGAACCGCAAATCGCTCGCCGTCATGCGCGCCGTGAGATAGCGCGACATGCTCGGCGGGATGTCGTCCTTTTCGTCCTCGATTACCACGTCGAAGCTGAACGTCGTCGGGATTTTGCGCATCCCGTGGACCATGCCGTGCGATCGTTTCCGGCCATCGGTGCAGGTGAACAGGCCTTTGCGGTTCACGGTTTTTCCGGACGCGTTCTCGGCTTTGCCCAGCGTGATCAGCGAATTGAGCCAGGGAAGCTGGTCGAGCACGTCGGGACGAAACTTCGAATCGACCACGCCCTCGACCAAGTCTTCATCCGGCAGGAACAATCCGACCGACCGAAATTGCAGTCCCGCCAGATACGCCAGCAGATTGAGTTCGAGAATGGTCTTGCCCCACTGCGCACTTCCCGTGGCCGTCAACCGCGCATCGGAAATGGGGGAACCAACACCCCTCACCTGTCCTTCGGACACCCTCTCCCCTCGTGGGAGGGGAGAGGGGAGCGTTTCGGCGTCACAGAGGGAGACGGAGCGACAGCCGGTGGTTTCTGCCCCTCTCCCCTCCGGGGGAGAGGGTTCGGGTGAGGGGGAATTTCCTGACACGTTTCCCAACACCCCGTCAATAATCCCCACCACAAACTCCAACGCCTCCCGCCCCGCGAACGTGTACGGGCCGTAACTGCCGTCGGGTGTCTTCACGCGGGCGTGCTTCTCCAAAAACTCGCGGAACGAACCCACCTCCGGCACCGCGACTTTCGGGGCTTCGGCGCAATCGAATTTCCGACCGATGTTTTCGGTAAACGTGTTCATGTCGCGGGGTTCGCCGGGCGTTTTAGGATTTCGCGGAGCTTTTGAAACTGGGCGACGGCTTGGGGAATGTCTTTCATTTCCTCAAAGAGCGCCTGAAGGCCGGCCTCGACGGAGTCCTGCGTGCGCAGCTTGAGTTTGGCGACCTCGGTGCCCGCTTGGTTTGTCCGCGCCCAAGCATTGGCCAGGCGGGCGATGTCGGCGGGATCGGTCTTGTCGCCACAGAGTTCGTTAATGGCTTCCATCAGGAGGGAGCGAACGATGAGGTTCCCGCCTTCGGCGGAACCAGATTTGGCCTTTCCGCTGGCCGTTTGGCTGAGTTGTTCCACGTGTTCGACGAGGCGGATCCGCTTGTCGCCTTCGGCTTCCTCCTTGATCCAATCGAGGTAGGCACCGGCAAGCCAATGAGACAACGCACACCGGCAGTTCGTGCGCGCGGTGGGTAGATCTTTCCCGACGCGCAGCCAGGCGAGTGAGCACGGATCGCCGGGCTTGAGTTCCAAATCCGGCACTTCACACTGGACCTGCTGCTGAAATAACCAGTTCACAATCGTACCGAGTCGCCAACCGTCGCGGAGCCTGAGATTGATCCCGACGCGGATGTTGGAGAGATTCAGGCTGGTGATCTCGGCTTCGAGATGGTCGATCTTTTTGGTCGCGGCCCGGGCGGGTTTGACCATGAAGCTGACGATGATGGCCCAGGCGCCATTCCGGAAAAATTCCAGCAGCGCGACGACCGCGAGGACGCCGGTCCAGTTGATTCCATGATCGTTCATGACAGCGCCCTCACCTTGGTAATGCCGAGATTTTTGTAGGGCGGGAAGCCCCAGGTCGTTTTGGGGTTTCCCGCCGTCCGGATCATCGGAGCGTCAAGACGGATAAGGCAACCTCTCGGCGGGATACCTAAACGACAGGCATCTCGCCCTACAACGGCGTGTTGGTAATTTGTGCAGTTCATGAATGCGTCCGGTCAAAATTTCCGGGTAATCGACACGCCGAGACGGTTCTCGCGCCAATCGATATGGCGGAAGGCGCGGTAGTAATCCTCGACGGGCAGACCCCAGTTGACCGTCCAATCGATGTCGCTGGCGTTGAACAACGCAAACCGCAGGATGCGGGGCGGAGAGTTCCAACTGCCACTGAACGACCAGCCGACCTGTTCCTCGTTGGCGGCGGGCAGGAAAAACGTCGCGTGAGACGGACCGGTCGACCACGAGGAGTTGGTGGTCGAGTGCCCGAACAGGGAAATTTCCTGGGACACGAGCGGCGCGACCTTGCCGTAAAGATTCACGCCGACGCCGCTGCTGAATTTGGTGACGCTGCCGAAATCGGAGACGAGTTCGGTGAACAGCGCCGTGGCGTTGGTGACGGAGGAAAGGGTGTTGGAGGCTGTGGCCCCTGACACGGCGTTCGTCTGCGCGCAGGCGGACGGACTGTTCACCACGAAGAACGCGAAGGGTGCGAAGAGAATCATCAGCGTTGTCGCAACTTGTGACGTATCCGCCTTCGCCAAGCCCGCCGAGGCGGGTAAAGCTACGGCGGACGAGTCGGTGGGCAAGCCGACCGACTCGCGGGCCGTCTGCACCGCCGCGTTCAGTCGCACATCGTGTTTGCTGATGGCGTGGCGGACCCAGATGATGCACAGGGCGGTGAGGATGAGCAGGGCGTGAGTGGCGAGTTGCTCGACGGTTTCCGTCCCGCGCAGGACGTTATCGACCGCGTGGGCCAGCGACCCGGCGATCAGCGCCGCGGCGCCACGAGTCGGGTACGTATCCAGCGTGTTGGCAACGGCCAGCGCGTCGTCGGGAAGTTGGGGATTGGCCTGGGCAAATTCTTCAAACTTTTTTCGTCCGAACAGTATCGCGAGTTTCGTCATCCAATTCATTGTTTTCCTCTCTCTCCGCCTTCGCTCGGTTTCGAGCTTCGGCGGACAAGTCTGCCTTCGCTCAAATTCGAGCTTCGGCGGACAAGCTATTTTCACAACGGGCGGGAGATTACTGCAGGACGGAAAAATGCGTGAGCGCACTTTGGAAGGTTTGGAAGCTTTGGAAGCTTTTCTTCTGAACCGGCAAGAACGGGCCTAAACTCAGCAAAGATTTTTACGCAAAACCGCAATTTGTTGCCCGAAGTATCCCCTTGGCATACGGAAAAGAGTTGGCTTTACGGCGGCGGGGGCAGTGAGGCAACGCGAACCGGGCGTCACGCAGGTGGTGGCCAAAGCTGAGTCGCGGCGCATGCGCGCCGGCAGAAATACCGGCAGTCAATCGCGGGCTTGCCCCCGCCGACGCGCGCTGGCATACTACCCCCGATGACCCGCAAGAAAGTTAGCTACCCGCCGAAGAAGCGCCGAACGTCTCGTGTGCGGGAGGAAACGCCGACTCCGGACAACCCGAAGGCTACAGCGCGGAGGGGTCAGCCGCCTCCTCTGGCCCGCCTACGAACGGCTAAACTAATCCCGTTCGGTTGGTATGGCGGCAAGTTCTCGCACTTGGACTGGTTGTTGCCTCTGTTGCCGCCTTGCCATCATTACTGTGAGCCGTTCGCCGGTTCTGCCGCTGTGCTCTTGAATCGTCCGCCGTCGCCGGTCGAGACGTACAACGATCTGGACGCTGAGGTGGTGAATTTTTTCCGCGTTTTGCGAGAACAGAAAGACGCACTCGTCGAGGCGATCGGCTTGACGCCATTCTCACGCGAGGAATTCGCACTGGCCTGCAAGCTCGACCCAAAAGTGCCGCCGTTGGAGAAAGCCCGGCGCTTCTACGTGCGCGCCCGGCAGGTGCGCACAGGCTTGGCGCAGACCGCCAGTTTAGGTCGTTGGGCCAATTGTAAGCAAACAAGCCGTGCCGGTATGAGTGGCGTCGTTAGCCGGTGGCTCGGCGCGGTGGAAGACCTGCCGGGGATTGCCGAGCGGCTCCTGCGGGTGCAGATCGAGAACCGCCCGGCAATTGACGTGATTCGGCTGTACGACTCGCCCGAGACTCTCTTCTACTGCGATCCGCCTTACATACACGATACACGCGGGGACTCAAACGCCTATGGATATGAAATGACGGACGCGCAACACGCGGAGTTGGCGAGCGTTCTCAAACACGTACAGGGCAAGGTGGCGCTGTCCAATTACCAATGCGCTTTGATGGATAGGCTGTATCAACCCCCGAAGTGGCACAAGACGTTTAGCGGTCCGAGAACCAACCACGCGACCAAAGGCACGCGCGTCGAGGTGCTTTGGACGAACTACGACCCAACCAAGACGAACCATGACCAGCACCCAAGACTGTTCTAGACTGCTCGAAGCCACCGCCCGGCGCGCCGCGGCGCGCTTGACCGAGTCGTTCATTGCCGATTCGGCGCTCCGGGAGAAGTTGGCGTACGTCATCGGTTGCCCGAGCAACCGGGCCGGTGCACGTTTCCTGATGGCCTGTACCCTCGCCAAGCTCGACGACCCGGAACTGGACATCCGCAAGCCATTCATTGAGGTCTATACCGGCGCCGCAAAGCGGGGTGCGTACTCAGGGCGTGGCTACGACGAGCAATACATCTTTGACCTTATCACAAGGCACCACCTTCCATGCAGTCCGACGACCGCGTTTCTCACTCCAGGCTTTCGCACGAAGAACGTTGTGCTGACCAAAGATCAAAAGCTGCGTGGTCGCCCAGCCGAAATGTACGAATATATCTTGGAGGTCCTCGACGCCATCCATCGCGGAAAACTGTCGGCCCGCGATGTCTTGCTTGAATCCATCCGACTCTTGATTATCGAGCGCAACAACCGGAAGAAACGCCTGGAAACTCTTTTGCAGGGGCTACGAAGAGATGCCAGCGAGTTGCCGCTATCGGCAGAAGACATTGTTAAGCTGATTGAACAGCACCTGCAATGCAAGTATGCCAGTCGGTTGCCCGTTCTGATTGTTGCTGCTGCTTATCTCGCCGCAGCCGAAAAGTTGGGCGAGCAAGTATTGCGCCTCAATCCGCACAACGCGGCTGACAAACAGACCGGGGCGCTTGGCGACGTGGAAATCACGCTGCTTGGTGACGATAAAGTTGTGACCACCTACGAAATGAAAGACAAGCTTGTCACGAGAGGTGACATCGATATTGCCGTGGAGAAAATTGCACAGGGTGCAAATGTTCAGAACTATATTTTCATCACAACAGAACCCGTCGACGCAGAAGTGCGCACCTATGCCGCCGAGAAATACGCGGAGTTGGGCGGCGTCGAGATTGCTATTCTGGATTGTCTCTCTTTCTTGCGGCACTTCCTACACCTGTTCCACCGCATCCGTGCGGACTTCCTCAACAAGTATCAGGCGCTGGTTCTGGACGAACCGGAAAGCGGCGTGAACCAGGCCTTGAAGGAAGCGTTCTTGGCTTTGCGGAAAGCGGCAGAGGCAATGGAATAAGACGGCAAGTCCATGCGGTGCCCGACTACCGGCCATTTGCGTTAAGTACACACTTCCGAGAAAATAATTAGCGGACTGCGTCGATTCTTATGCACCTCAAGGAAGCCAGAGCCAAAGGCAAGCTGGCGCAGTTCTTCCGGCAGCGCGAGAGGACGCACCCGCACACGCGGAAGTATCGGTTTCGGGTCGTCGTGAAGTTGATGGCGTTGAACACGCCGCGAGCGAAGCGGGGATCCGCCTTCGCCAAGGCTTCGGCGCGACGAGGGGGAGGGAAACGGAAGGGGGCGGTCAACACCCCGGCAGAGCGGGGCGGCTACACAGGGAGGCACCCCGGCAGAGCGGGGTGACTACACGGAGCGGGGCGGCTACAATGCAGGGATGTAGCATCACAAAGCTGTAGCCACGGCGCTCCGTCGCCGTGCGGGAAGAGCGCCCCGGCAGAGCGGGGCGGCTACATCACTCGAACGCCAGCAATGGAAGCGGGCGTTACCACTTCTCCATGGACGGTGCGCGAGCTTGTGGGTATGATTGAGGGGTGAGCAAGGCGCAGAAGTGAGGCCGTGCCATCGGAAGGGCAACCGTGAAGATTTACCTGCTTGCGAAACAGATTCCAGAATTGGCAAACCTTTCCCGGTCTGACCGCCGCAAGGTGTGGCGACATTGCTATTGGGATATGTTGGGCTTCTGGCAGCTTTGGGCGGGTCTGGCCGCCCTCATCGTTTTCGCGATACTCGGAGACATTATTGGGCTTGTGCTGTGGGGCCGGTTTGGTTTTTCCCAAACAGTCTCTTACGCCTGTGCGTTGGTCGGCGGCCTGACCGGTTGCCTCATTGATGGCTGGATTTACTGCGCCATAGTGATCGAGCGCCTCCGTCCGCGCTTTCGGGACTACATCGCCGCGAACAAGATTTCAAACTAGGACACTACCGGGTAAGGGGGGGCGTTGACGCCAGCAGTGGAAGCGGGGATCACTGACCTTGCTTGGGAGATGAAGGAAATACTTGAGCTGATCTGAGCGGACGGAGGAACATGAAGAAGCGTACTGGAGTGATTCGCGCTGTTGTGGTCTTCTTTATCGGCGCGGCCATCGGATTCTCAGTGTCCTCATATTGTTGGAAACGCAGTACTGAGGATATGATGACATCACATTCTTTGGAGAGAGTGGCGTCCGCGTACCATACCCTCAAGTTCATTGAGGATGGTCAAATAGACTCTGCCAAATACCATCTACGATCAAACTTGCTCATTGAATTGCAGATTCTCGATACGCTTTCCGGTTACTGGCACAGACCAGAGTTGCTCACGAACTCAGTCGTTGTGGATGCGAGGGCCTTTGAGAAAGGACTGGAAAATTCAAACTGACGCACTACCGAACATGAACTTGACTTGGTGGACGCTGAGATGCTGGACGTAAATTAGGAGACTAACACTTTGCACCTGAAAGCGGCGCGAGCCAGAGGCAGGCTGGCGGAGTTCATCCGGCAGCGCGAGAGGACGCACCCGCACACGCGGAAGTACCGGTTTCGCGTCGTCGTGAAGTTGATGGCGTCGAACACGCCGCGAGCGAAGCGGGGATCCGCCTTCGCCAAGGCTTCGGCGCGACGAGGGGGCGGAAAGCGGAAGGGGTAGGGGAGCGGGAGCGGCCGGATTGCGACCTGGGATACGACATGGTCGCGTCTCGAAGACTCGGCTCACCTCGTCGGACTCGGGCATCCAGCCATACAATCCGGTTTCGGTCCGTTCAGGTACGGCGCATCAGCGGAAGCAGTGCGATCTCCCCCGGCCGCATACGTAACAACGCCCTTGCCCGTCCACGGGAATCCGTTCCCATTCCGTCGAAAGCGAAGCTCGAACCTTCAGAGTTTGGTGAACGTAAACACCATTGTACTCGTGCACGTGGCGCAAGTGCCTCCACCGCATGACGTGCACGAGACGGTGTAGGTGCACGTGAACGAGTCGCCGTTGAAGGCCGAGTAGGCCACGTTCTGCGAGCAGCCCGGCTCCGAGACCGAGGCGACGGCGGCGTCCAGGGCGCTCTTGAAAGTGTCATAGAAGCTCTTCAGGTTCCCGGAGAGCGGGAAACTGCCGACCGAGTATGGCCCGTCGCTGTAACTCGATCCGTCCGAGCATGACACGCTTACCGAGTACGTCAGCCCGTAATCCCCCGTCGTCAGATCCGTCGGAAATCCCTCGGGCAGTCCCGCCACCGTCTTCGTCTTCCCACCGTAGTTGTAAAGCAAGCGGCTACAGCACTCGATATTCGTGCCGCAGTTGCAACCGTAAATGTGGACGTCAGCACCGCCCTGGGTCGAGCCCATTATGATTTGAATCGTCCCCGTCGTGTAGTCCGGGGTGTAGCTTGCGATCACTCCCGAAGCCCCCGTGCAGGAAACAGTCCAGGTCGTGCATCCCTCAGGAATGGCAAACGCCATGGTAACGACCGAGCCGGCTTTGAGGAACCCCGCACTATTATTCGGCGTAACCTCCTCCAGAAGCGGCCTTCCCGAGAGATTCGCGAGTTTCTGCAGCGACTTGGCGGCGCTGGCGAGTTTGCTCACCGCCGTCTTATCGATCAACTTGGGGCTCTCGAGGTAGATCCCCAAGCCGTCGAGCTTTTTGATCGCTGCGTCGATCTGCTTCGTGAACGTCACCGGATTGAGGCTGAGACCAGATGACGCGAGAGCCGCTTGCGCCTGATTCAGATCGGAAACCGCTGCATTGACCGCGGAGACTGCATCCGCCGCGTCGGCCCCGCCGACGTCAATCCCGGCTTGAGTGAGTTGGTTGACGCTGTCCCACATGGCATCGGCGACGGCATTGGTCGACGCCGGTGCGGGCGTGGCGAGCATCATCGCTGCCACCACCGCCCCACAAATCAGAACTACGCGTTTTCCTTCGAGTTTCCTTCCCAATTGTGTGAATTCCGCATTCGTTCTCATTACCGTATCCTTTCTTGAGGTCGTCGTTCATGCGGTTTGAACTGGCCTTTCCCGCATGACTCACGGCCCACGACTATTGGGACGATTCAGTCTATGGATCACTTGGGAGCACTTGGGGTGCCACCCTTGACAACGCTGACAAGCCGATTCGGGGCCTTTGCCGAGGAAGACGCATCCGCACACGCGGAAGTACCGGTTTCGCGTCGTCGTGAGGTTGATGGCGTTGAACACGCCGCGAGCGAAGCGGGGATCCGCCTTCGCCAAGGCTTCGGCGCGACGAGGGGGAGGAAAGCGGAAGGGGTAGGGGGGCGCGGTGCCGTATTGTAGGGCGCGATGCCTGCCGTGTAGGTATCGCGCCGTTTCGTCTCCGGTTTCGCTTCGGCTGGATACCGTCGTCGGACTCGGGCATCCAGCCCTACAAAATGGTGGTTGGCGCGCCGTCGACACCGGCCATGAACCGGCGGATGCGGCGGGCCATGCGCCAGGCGGTTTTGTAGGTCACGCCGAGTTCTTCCCGGAGTTCGGTGGCGGGAACGCCGTACCGGGACGTGGCGAACAAATAGATCGCATAAAACCACAACTGCAACGGGGTCCGGCTGTCGGCGAACGGCGTGCGTGCGGTCGGGTGGAGATGATGACCGCACCACTGGCAGGAGACGGCGCGTTCGGCCCGGAGGCGATACCACCGGGCGCGGCGTCGGCACTTGGGGCACCGGTATCCCTGTCCGTAGCGGATCGTGAAAATGTATTGGAGGCACACCTCATCGTTCGGGAACATCTGGAAGAATTCTCTCAGGGTGATCGTCGTCCGTCTTCGCACGCCACCAGAATAGCCCCGCCCCATACCGTATGGCAACGGGATAATGGGAATAGCGGCGTGGCGTATCTCGTCACCACCACTGCACCGCTGGCATGGACGGTGTAGCGTGCGCTGTCCTCAGCGCATCCGGCGGGTACTTGCAACGTTTCGGCTGCGGACAGCCGACGCTACAACAGTGACAGTATCAAGATGCACCCGGGGCGGCGTGGCCGGCCGACAGCCCAAATGACGGGTGACCGTTTCATAAAACAAACTGAGCCACCCTCGCGGATGGCTCAGTCGTATTGCCAGATGATTGGCTGGGATGCCCTACGCCTTTGCCGTTCGCCGCCGCGCGACGTAGGCCAGCAGACTAACAGCACCGAGGCCGAGCAGGGCGAAGGTGGAGGGTTCCGGTACAGTTGCACTGGGTGTGGAAGTAATGCTGGTGATGAAGACGTTGTTTGGAACAACACACTCCCCAGCCGATACATAACAGTTGTTGGCCAGGCCCGCACCGACTAAAGCATTGTTCAGGGCATTCACCATGTCAAGAGCGGTATTCATGGTCGGTGTGAGCGAGAAAGATGAAGCCACACCGCCTCTCGACATGTTTACCGTAATGGAAGGCGGGGTTGTGTCTCCTGGCACTGGACTAATTGTCCAAGACGGAGGATCGGAGACGGGGATTGCCAAGCCGGTAATGTAGGAGCAGGACAGGGCCAGGCCCAAGTCGGTTGAGGATCCTGCCACGGACGGATCTGGGATTGAGGCTGGCACTGCGAAAACAAGAGTGTTGTTGGCCAAATTAAGCGTCAGATCACTTTGGAACGGCGCCGAGAGCTGGCCTTCCAGATTGTTATATATGGCCGTCACCAGGGTGCCAGGCGCCAAGTTCTGGATATCTGCCGCCGACAAACTCGCTTGGGCGAGATACGTGGGGGACCCCGTTTCGTCACCGTAGCCCAGTGCATAATAATATGTGGCCGGGTCGCCGGCCTGGTCGAGCCCGGAGGGTGAGCCTGCCACCTGCAAGGTGGCAGTGGCGTCCTCCGCTTGTACGCCTATAATGCATTGCGCCGCCGTAGTCCGGGAAAACACCAATGAAATGAGGCCAAGCAGGAACATGCCTGACGTGGTGAGCCGTGCTGCAGGACTTAACAAAACGATTCTCATAATCTGACCTTTCTCGTTGGTCCAGTTCGGTTAGAATTCAACGTTAATTTTCATCCAGAGTGGCGCGCTTGCGCAACGGATACGTTTTTGGAAAAGCAGATAATTCTTTGGATTTTGGGCGATTTTGGGGCGAGAAAGGGTCAAGGTTAGAGGGCCGTGTCTCAGGCAAGGCCGGTAACGGCGCGATACGCCTGAAATGACGCGGGGCATCGTGCCCTACAAAATTTGGTGAATAATGCGGGCTATTGCCCCGCCCGCCAAGCCTCTGGCGAGAGACCCTCATGGGCCTTGAAGGCATGACGAAACGCGTCCGGGCTGGCGTAGCCCGTCGCACAGGCCACCTCGCAAACAAGGTTTCGCGGATCGCGGAGCAACTCCCTGGCCTTGGCGAGCCGGACCTCTTCCAGGAAATGGTGGAAGGTCACGCCGGTGGTTTGACTGAACAGGGCGGAGAGATAGGAGGCGTTCATGTTCATGGCCGAGGCCAGGTCGTCCAAACTGATCGGGCGGAGGTAATGCTGATGCACGTAGTCGAGCATCGCGTCAACGATCTTCTGGGCGTGGCTACCCAAAAAAGGTTGGACGGTGGATTCCGGGAGGTCGGGCAACCGATGGCGCAGTTCCCCGCGCAGGCGCGTGGCCTCGCTTCGAGTGTTGCTCAACCTCCGCAAGGCGTTGTCCAATCCGCTCCGGGCCATCCGGGCGCGGGCGGTGGCTTCCAAATCGTGGAGGATCAGACGCACCAACGCCACCGCGTGATCGAAGGCGGCGGGCGAAACGGGCCTCGCCGGGAACCGGGTGTTTCTCCGCTGGCTGACCCTGTGGGGTGAAGGAGAATGCGACGCCACGCTCGCCTGCAACACCAGCGTGAGAGGGCAGACCCCATCGACCTGAAGGCAGGCACAGAAGTTGGTAGCGCCACACGGCGCGATGAACCGTCGGCCCTGGTTGGCCGGGGACAAGGCGCGTTTCCAACGCCGCCGCAAGCAGCCCCGACATCGGATGTCGGGGTTCGCGTCCGCTCGTTGGTGCACCCTCGGACACAAGACGGGCATTTCACCGGGTCCTTGGGAGTCCAACGGCCGATGCCACAAGACGTGGAGGCGCAGGCCGGTCAGTTGGGGAATCAGTCCGAGCATCGGCTCGCGCAACCGTTTGCGGAACAAGTCCTGACACTCCTTAAAGGCGAAAAGCTCCGAGGGTTCGATCTCGGCCGCCCGTGGCGAGCGGGAGGCTTGGTCCGTGATCTCGGGGGAATCGAGGTGGGGGGCGCGAGGGTATGGTTTACCGCTCGTTGCGCGAACATGGCACAATCGCCCCCCGAAGATTTGAGATGGAGATCTCAAAATCGCTCCACATCCCGCGACGGACTTGCGCAGACAGGGCGTCAACTCGCAGCTTCTGACTTTGTGAAAAATATCACTAAGTCAAACCCCCTGTCTATCAAATTCAGGCACGCGTGGGTTGGCGCAAAAAGTCCGATGCCCTCCCGTCCGCCGTGCGGTTTGACAAGAAGCTCATGGGACGATTGGTAAGGGAAGGGCTGATGGCCGTTTTGGAAGACCGGTCTCACGTGGTAACCTCAAGACCACCATCGCCACTGATCGCGTTCGCCCGGTTTGAGATGGGGAGCGGCTACCGACGGGAGGGATGTGAGCGGTTTTATTTCATGCGGGTGACGAAACGATTTAGCAATTCCTGTAGAGGGGAACGTGTAGTCTGGCGGGGGAGATTGTGCCACGCAAAGAGGCATGACTTTATCAGGAGATGTCCTGGCTCGCCGACGCGAAACCCGAATGCGCACGAAGGCCTCAGCATCCCAACCACTTGCGTAGCTTGTTTGCCATTAGATTGTGATTGACATTTGAGCCCGGAAATGGTGAAGTCTGGCAAGTTGAGTAAAGCGCTTTGACGAAGAATGAAGGCGTTAACTACTCAGGGTCGTAGCGAGTCACGACACAGGGGATCGAGTTTATTTAGCGAGGACCAAACCAATGAGGAATCCAACGCGTAGAATTTTGCGCATTTTTGGTGTAACGATTTTACTGGGAGTTGCAACTGGGAGTCCGTCGTTCGCGAACTCCGTTTACTGGAACGACCTCGGCCAGACTAACAGCGCAAACACCCAGACCTATTCTTGGAACGCGAACAACGTCAGTATCACTGGCAGCCCCGGTTGGAACGGCACCAACAGCGGCAATCCACCCTACGGCGGCATGCCCGGTTACATCACCAACAATCTCTCCGCGACAACGTCCATGGTCATCACGGACAATTCGTCCTGGGGAGCGGGCGGGATTGTTCTGAGCAACTCGACGGGCGGCTCGATCCAATTGATCGACAACAACGGTAGTTTCGGATTTGGCACGGTGGTCGTCGGCAGCAACGCGACATACACCATCGGCAGCGGCGGCAGCCTGAATTCTGTCACCAGCTTCAGTTTGAACTCGGGTGGCACGATGGTTCTCAGCAACGGCACGTTCTCGGTTACCAGCGGAGGCCTCAACGTCACGGTTAACGGAACAGTGCAAAATGGCGCTGGTGCTTCCAACACGGGTACCTTTGGCAATGGGTCGGGAAGCATGGGCGTCACCCTGGCAGCCGGCGGGATGATGATCACAAATTCGGGCACGTTGAATGTGGACTCGGCCAACGCGTTCACTGCCGGCGGGTTGGTCATCAGCAGCGGGGCCACCGTTCAGGTCAACTCGAACGCGACATTTACTCTGGATCGCTACGTCAACACCGCATGGACGAGCGGGCCGGCGCCGACCAACAGCGGCGTGATTTACCTCAACGGCGGCACGTTCACCTTCAATGACGACGGGGGTGGGCAAAACGCCTCGCGGAAGATGATCAACAACGGTCAGATCATTGGCAATGGGACGCTGGCGGCATCGATCGGCCAGAACGGCTCGGGCTACGTGATCGCCAGCAACGGCGTGCTGAATATTCTCGGATCCTATGCCTACGGAGGCACTGGAACCGCCGTTCAAGCGCAGATTTTCGACAACGGGGGCGCATACGGGACCTACGAGGCGGTTTCCAACGGTACCTTGAAGGTGCTGAACACGCCGAGCGAGAAGAGCCAGGCTAGCTGGAACATCAGCGGTGGCGGCACACTGGAGATCGCGGCCAATGTCGCCTTGGATTTGGGCTATGCCTACATGCCGCCCCTCGCGCTGTCGGGTGTCGCACGGGTCGATTCGGGGGCCAACCTGACGCTGTCCAGCGCAGCCAACGGCGCGGCATATTCCAACTCCACGGGCTCGTCGTTTATATTCCAGGGCGGCCAGATCAACACGGGTTATGCCAGCAACAATCCCGCCCAGTTCGGCAATTACGGCACGCTGTTGGCCGTCACCGGCAACAGCACATTCGAGACCGGGGGCAGCACCGCCGGCGCAACCAGTTCCGGGCTGTTGAACCTAGGCACAATTCTGGCCACGAACAACGGTTCCACATTTTATATCGAGCCCGGTAACCAGTACTACAATGCCTTCAGCAACGCGGTCGGCAGCAGTGTGGTCGTCAGCAACGGCGCGACCGTGGCCATCGCGCGCACCGCCGCCGCGTGGACGCTGAACGGCACCCAAAATACTCCCAGTGACACCAACGTCGTCAACGCGGGCAACATCGTTCTGAACAACGGCACGTTCGCGATGCAAATCATCGGGAGCGCCGTCGGCGTGGGAGCGACGAATCAATTCCGCAACCTCGGCGCGATTTCCGGGCAGGGTTTGGTATTGGGAACGGTCAACAACCTCGGCAGCATCATGGCCAGCGGCGGCGGGTCGCTGCTCGTGGCGGGTGGAGACTCGTCGATGGGGTTCAATCAGGCCGGCACACTCCAAGCCAACGCCAGCAGCACGCTGATCATGAGTAATGCCTCCACAGTCTCGATGTTGTCGTTCACAAACGGCGGCACGGTGGTCATGAATGGCGGCTCACTGACCGCGCGCACCATCGCCAACAGCGGCACGATCCTCACCATCGGGTCCGGCACGATCAGCGCCACGATCAGTAATCTATCGGGCGGCTTTCTCTCGCCCGGCGCCGGTTTTGGGATACTTAACGTCGGCGGCAACGTCGACCTTGGCAGCAATAGCGCGTTCTCTGTCGAACTCGGCCTCTTGCCAGGTCAGAATGACCTGCTCAACGTGTCCAGCAATCTAACCTTGAACGCGTACAGTGTCCTGGACTTGTCCGGCGGCGCCATTGGCAACGTGTACACGGTGGCCACGGCCAATGCCGTTTCGGGCACGTTCGGCTCCGTCACACCGGACTACACCGTCACGTATGGATCGACTGACGTTATCGTGGGGTTGGTGCCTGAACCGTCCACGATGCTTCTCGTGATCGCCGGTCTGGGTGGTGTAATCGCCCTGCACCGCCGCCGTCGTCGTTGACCTTGGCGTCGTTTCATTGAAACGGTCCCGGCGCGCGGGACGATACAATCACCACACCTGTCGGCGACCTTCCAACGCTCGGGAGAGCGTCACTTCGTCCGTCTGCGCATTTTGGACACGAATGTTGCGCGAGTCTGCATGACGACCAACATTGTGCACGCGACACCAGGCAACCCCGGCGACAACACGAACTTCGTCGATATCAGCGGCCTGCTCCTGATCGTCGGCAGCGGGGACACGAGCACCAATTACGTGGATTCCGGCGCAGCGACCAACTCGCCCGCGAAGTTCTACCGCGTGCGGCTGGTGCCATAACGGGAGTACAGGCGTTTGGCCATCCTAGTGATGGTTCGCGGGCGGACACACTGTGTCTCTACAATCCGTTCGTTGCGGTAGCGACGATGGTTGAACTTCATGGGCTATCGGCTGTGGTGCATCTCGAAACGTAAGGGGTTGGAAATCAACGGTAAACGCGCCTCAAAATCGTGTCGGGCTGGCACGCAACGTGCCTTTTCGAAGTCCCAGATGAACGAGTCGCCGTCCCCGAAGAAGTTGTCCCCCGCCATGGGTGCGGACAGCGAGACAAAGTACCGGAGTCTCTTCGAAAGCTCCCGCGATGCCCTCATGACCGCTGAGCCTCCTTCCGGGAGGTTCACCTCCGGAAACCCGGCCGCCTTGAAGATGTTTGGGGCGAAGAACCAGGAGGAGTTCGTTACTCATGGGCCACGGGATTTGTCTCCCGAGCGGCAGCCGGACGGGCGCAATTCCGCCGAGAAGGCCGGGGAAATGATTGAAACGGCCATGCGGGAGGGCACCCATTTCTTCGAGTGGACGCACCGACGAATCAGCGGCGAGGAGTTCCCCGCCGATGTGCTCCTGACCAGGATGGAGCTTGGCGGAAAAACGATTATCCTGGCAACCGTCAGGGACATCACCGGGCGCAAGAAGGCGGAGGAAGCACTGCGCGCCAGTGAGGAAAGATACCGGAGTTTGTTCGAAACGATGCAGGAAGGTTTCGCCCTCTGCGAGATCATTTGCAACGATGGCGGCAAACCGTGCGATTTCCGCTATTTGGAGGTGAACTCCGCATTCGAGGAAATCATTGGCATCAAGCGAAACGATGTCATCAACAAGACGGCACGTGAACTCTTCCCACAGATTGAGGACTATTGGATCGAAACCTACGGCAAGGTCGCCCTGACCGGCGCGGCCAAGCGATTCGAGAGTTACTTCCAGACCCTCGACAAACATTTCGAGGTCGTCGCCTTTAGTATGGAGCGCGGCCAGTTCGCCGCCATCTTCGCGGACATCACCGGACGCAAACGGGTCGAGGAAGCCGCCCTCCGCCTGGCGGCCATCGTCGAATCCTCGAATGACGCCATCGTCAGCACCAACCTCGAAGGCATCATAACCAGTTGGAATGCCGCTGCGGAACACCTCTACGGTTACACCGCTCACGAAATCATCGGCCAATCTATCACGCAGATCATCCCCGAAGAGCGTCATCAGGAAAAAGAGGAGGTTCTGGGGCGTGTCTCGACCGGCGAGCAGGTCAGTCACTTCGAATCCTGCTGCATCGCCCGGGCTGGCCGCCGCATCCCGGTGTCTCTGACCGTTTCCCCCATCAAGGATGTATCGGGTAACATCGTTGGCACATCCTCGATCATCCGCGACATCACCGAGCGCAAACGGCAGGAAGAACAATTGCGCCTGCAAAGTGCGGCGCTCGAGGCGGCCGACAACACCATCGTCATTACCGACACCCACGGCATCGTTCTCTGGGTCAATCCGGCGTTCACCACCCTGACGGGCTGGTCGCGGGAAGAAGTCATCGGGAAGACACTAGGCATTCTCCGGTCGGGCAAGCACGACAGCAACTTCTATCGCGAACTCTGGGAAACCATCAGTGGCGGGCGTGTCTGGAACGGCGAAATGGTCAATCGCCGCAAAGACGGCAGCCTCTACACCGAAGAGATGACGATCACGCCGGTCGGCGATGGTAACGGCAACATCTCGCGATTCATCGCCATCAAACAGGACGTCACCCGGCGCAAGAAAGCCGAGGAATCTCAGCGCAACCTCCAGCGTCAGCAGCGTGCTCTCCTCGACAACATTCCCGATATAGCGTGGGTGAAAGATAGAGAAGGTCGTTACCTCGCCGTCAACGAAAGCCTCAGCAAGGCGTATGGACATAGCCCCGAGGAGATCGTCGGCAAGACCGACTTCGATATGGTGCCGGCTGAATTGGCCGAGGGCTACCGGGCCGACGACAAACGCGTCATGGAGTCACGCCAACGCAAGCGCGTCGAAGAGCTGTTTGAGGACTCGACCGGTACCCGCATATGGATCGATACCATCAAAAGCCCCATCGTTAACGATCAAGGCGAAGTCATCGGCACGGCCGGCATCGCCCGCGACATCGCCGAACGCAGGCGCGCCGAAGCGGCGTTGCGCGGCCGCGACCGGGCGTTCGACACATCCATCAGCGCGCTGGCCATGTCAGACCTCGCTGGCAACCTCACCTATGCCAACGCCGCCTATGTGAAGATCTTCGGCTACGCCAGTGCCGCGGACATGCTCGGCAAACCGTTCGCCCCGCTCTTCGCGGATCCGGCGGCTGTGGAATCCTCGGTCCGGACCGTGCTGGAGCAAGGCCATTGGGCGGGTGAACTGAAAGCGCGGCGCACGGATGGCACACTGTTGGATGTCCTGGTTTCCGCCAGTGTTGCGACCGATGCCGCCGGTCAGCCGCTCTGCATCGTCGCGTCGCTGTTCGACATCACCGAGCGCAAGCAAGCCGAGGAGGCCCTGCGCGCGTCGTCAGCCTACACGCGGAGCCTGATCGAAGCCAGCCTTGACCCGCTCGTGACCATCGGTCCCGAAGGGAAGATCACCGACGTGAACGCCGCCACCGAGACGGTGACGGGGCGAAAGCGGACGGAGTTGATCGGCACGGATTTCTCGGGCTATTTCACCGATCCCGAAAAGGCGAAATCCGGCTACCAGCACGTCTTCCTCGAAGGCTCGGTGCGGGACTATCCGCTCGAACTCCGTCACCGCGATGGAAGTGTCATCTCCGTTCTCTATAACGCGACCGTCTATCGCGATGAGGCCGGCAAAGTCGTCGGCGTGTTCGCGGCTGCCCGCGACGTCACCGAACGCAAGAAGATCGAGAACTCACTCCGCCACAGCGAAGCCAATCTGGCGGAGGCACAGCGCATGGCCAGGATGGGCAGCTGGAGCTTTGACCTCGCGACAAACGCTGTCACCTGGTCGGAAGAACTCCACCGGATCTTCGGGATCGAGGTGACCGACTTTGGCAGCACGTATGAATCGTTTGCAAATCGGGTCCACCCGGACGATCGAGACCTGGTGTTGAGGACAAACGCCGCCGCTCGCACGCATGGCAAATCGTTCAATATCGAGTACCGGATTGTCCTGCCCAGCGGCGAACTCAAAACCATCTACGAAATCGGGTACGCCGCAACCGACACTACGGGCAAAATCACCCGCCTTTTCGGCACCGCTCAGGACATTACCGAACGCAAGCAGGCGGAGAAAGCGTTACAGGAAACCAACCGCCGGCTGGAAGACGCATTGGCCAAGATCGAGGCCGCTCAACAACAGGCCATCCAACAAGAAAACTTGCGCGCGCTGGGCACCATGGCCAGTGGCATCGCCCACGATTTCAACAACTCGCTGACCGCCATCCTCGGGGGCAGCGAACTGCTGCTCTCCCGGCCCGAATACCTCAACGACAAGGAAAAGACCCGCAGCTACATCGAGATGATGAACACCGCCGCGCAGGACGCCGGCAACGTCGTCAACCGCCTGCGGGAGTTTTATCGGCACCGCGAGGAACGCGAAGTCTTTATTCCCGTGAATCTCAGCGACGTGGTGGTCCAGGCCGTCGCGCTGACACAGCCCAAATGGAAAGCCGAAGCCGAAGCTCGCGGCGTCTCGGTCAATGTGCACACCGACTTGCAGCAGGTCCCGCTGATCACCGGTAACGACGCCAATCTGCGCGAAGTGCTCACGAATCTTATCTTCAATGCCGTGGACGCGATGCCACACGGCGGCACCATCACCATCCGCACGTACCGCGACGACGGCCATGTCGTTCTGAAGATCGGCGACACCGGCACGGGCATGACCGAGGAAGTTCGTCGCCGCTGCCTCGAACCGTTCTTCACCACCAAAGGCAAGGCCGGTACCGGCCTCGGTCTGTCGATGATCTATGGCATCATCCAGCGCCACCAGGGAACAATTGATATCGAAACTGAAGTCGGCAAGGGCACGACCTTTATCATTCGCTTGCCGGTGCAGACCGCCCCGCCGCGGTCCGAGCCCAAGGCGCAACCCGTCGACCTCGTCCAGCCTCTGCGCGTGCTCGTGGTTGATGACGAAGCCGTGGTGCGCAAGATCGTTGGCGAATACCTGAAGCTTGACGGACACAGCGTGGAGGCGGTCGACAGTGGACGCGACGGTCTGGAGAAGTTCCGCAACAGTCGGTTCGACCTTGTGCTATTGGATCGCGCCATGCCGGACATGAGCGGTGACGAAGTAGCCGCCGCCATCAAGACCGCCAATCCGACCATGCCCGTCGTCATGCTGACCGGCTTCGGTTCGATGATGGATGCTGCCGACGAAAAACCCGCAGGCGTGGACTTCATCGTCGGAAAGCCCGTGACGATCAATGCGCTGCGGGCCGCTCTGTCCAAGGCGGTTGCGTCCGCGAACTGACCAACTCGCCCAACGTCGCGCGGCAGTGTGGGCCAAGGGATATCGGGTCGCCATGGTCGGCCGAGAGGCGGCAGAAAAGTTCAGCGCCCCGGGTCCGGGTCCGGATATTATAAGCCGTGAAAGCCTATTTCTGCTCGCCGAGCAAGTCGTAGATGCAGACCAGACCGGCGATTCGATGTTGTTCGTCGCGGTACGGGATCTTGCTCGTCGACGCCCGAATCTTGCGACCTTTGCGGTCGGTTAAGGTCTCCTCGCGGTGCAGCACGGCGTGTTCAGATGCCAGCACGGCCGTATCGTCGGCATGGATCCGTGTGGCCATTTCGTGTGGATAGAAATCGAACACCGTCTTGCCCACGAACTCTTCCAAGGTCCCCACACCCAGGTAGGCCCGGTGCGCGGCGTTGTTGAGCACATATCGGCCCCGGGTATCCTTGATGAACACGAGGTTGGGCAGGTGATCCACGAGCGCCCGCAACAGATTCCGCTCTTTCGCCAGCGCGATCTCAGCCCGTTTGCGCCCGGTGATCTCGCGCGAAATGCCAAACGTGCCAACGATGGCGCCATCCTTGTCGCGCAACGGGAGTTTCGATGTGGAAACCCATCGCTCCACGCCGTCCGCCAGGGGAGAGTTCTCCTCCACCCCGATCACGGGCTGGCCCGTCTGGATGATCCGCTGTTCGTCCGCGAAGGCCTCGTCGGCATGCGCTTTCGAGAAGAAATCGAAGTCCGTTTTGCCGATGGCCAGCGCGGGATCGCTGAGGCCGAATCGCTGGGCCTGCGCGCGGCTGGAACGCAGAAAGCGCCCCTTCAAGTCCTTGAAGTAGACGCTGTCCGGAACGTTGTCCAGCAGCGTCCGCAGGAGGAATTGCTCGTGTTCGAGTTCCCGGGTCCGCTCGCGGACGCGCTCCTCGAGTTCGTCGTTCGTCTGCCGCAACACGATCGCTTCGCCGCCGTACCACGCCGCCAGCAGAGCCACGAGCGCAACCGCGGCCAAGCCGATCAGGTTGTTCCTCAATTGCTGATCCGCTTCCGCAAACGCGATGGCCGCCGGTACGCTGGCGGTCACATAGGTCTCGGTTCGCGGGGTCTTGCCACCGGCCGGGTAGAAGGCGTAAATCCGTTCGACACCCGCCGCATCCAAGCCCTGGTCCGTCCCTCGTCCGCGGAAGGACGCGACCTGCCTGATCCGGTCCGCCTCGGGAGCGAGTTTTCCCACGGGATTGTTCTTCGTGGGCGTGTGGGCAACGGTCACGCCGTTGCGATCCACCAACGCGAGATCCAAACCTTCCGGCGCCAGGACGAGTGAGAGCAACCGTCCCAGGTATTCGAGATCGAGTGACGCGAACACCACGCCCTGGATCTGGCCCTCATCCCCCACCAACGGATACCCGAAATCCAAGGACGGACGGGCGCTGATACGGCCAATCTGATATTCCCCGACGGCAAAATCCCGTCGTTCCGAGGCATCCTTGAACCATGGCCGGTCCACCACGGAAACCGGCTTGGTCAACGGCACCGCGCTGCAGATAATAGTACCGTCGCGGGAGGCCACGCCGAGGTTGGAATAGATCTGATACTTCTTTTGGAGCTTCGCCAGGGACGCCGCGCACCGCGATGAGTCACCACTCCGCACATCGGGCAACTCCGCCACGGCGATGAGCAATTGACGCGCGCCTTCGATGACGCGTCCGCAGTCGGCGGCGGTCAATCGTGTGATCCGCGCGACATCCTCCTGGGCCTGGTCGACGGCCGCCGCGCGCTGTTTGCGGGCATTATAATAGATCAACATCAGGGAAGGGATAATGGCGATCAGCACAACCAGAACAAGGCGTCCACGCAAACCACCGAGGGAGTCACGTTTCATGGCAGAATCTCCTTTCATGCACTCGAATCCCGCGCGCGCATACTACTCAGCGACCAACGAAAAAGCAATCTTTAGCTCACCAATTCGGGAACTCCGCCGGCACCAGAATCATAATGTATCCGTGAAACGCCTCGAAGCACAGGCTGGCAAACTGGTACGAAAGCGGCTTTCCAAGAACACTGGCACCGAGCAAGAGCATGATCGCCAAATGATTTGTGTTGCTATGCCAAACGCACTCTTTTGGGGGGTGTTTGCACACGCATTTGATTGACGAGTGAATCACCAATGCTTAATAATAACGGGGACGGGACGACATGGAGTGTTGCACGCGATCCAGCGCGCGTGACTTCGGTCGCTGGCGATGCAATCAAATAGCCGAGACGCTATGTTTGGCCAATCAGACGAACAATCGCTGAAGGGAGAAGCCATGAGGACGACGAAGCACCTACCCGAAATCACACCATCATTTTGCCACTTCATTCACCGGCTTGTGGTGACACTGGCCCTGGCAGCGGGACTACTCGCGGGCGCGGTCAACAGCCAGGCGAACCCGTACACCTGGACCAATACGACCGGCGCGGCCTTCAACGACCCCAACGCCTGGAGCCCGACTAGCGGCCCACCCGGAGCTTCGGACTCGGCGACCTTCACGGAAGCTGGTACGTTTATCGTGCCGCTTACAAACAATTTTTTGAACTTCGGCACATTGGTTGTCGGCGCTGGCGCTAACAACACTCTCAATCTCACGCTGGCCTTCGGAACGAATATCTTTTCCGGTTTGACTGGCGGCGCCAGCGGTGCCTCGGACTTCGTGTTGGGTAACTCGGGAACCTCGATTGTATACATCGCTGTCGGGACCTTGTATGTTACCAACTCCACCGGCGGCGGACGGTTTACCATTGGGCGGAATAGCACCAGCCCGGCGCAGGTTTATCTCACCAATGGAACGATTGTCGCGCAAGCGACGGTCATGGCGAACAATGCCACGGCCACACCCTCCAAACTCGTCATCAGCGGCGCCGGTTCGTCCTGGACGAATGGCGGGCTCTTTTCCATTGGCAACGCGGCGAGCGCCAATCTCAACTCCCTGGTGATCTCGAATTCGGCCTCGATGACCATCATGAGCACTTTTTCAGCAGGCGCACAAGGCACTTCCCAATCCAATTCAGTCTTGGTGGACACAAATGCGCGATTGTTTACGAGAGCTCAAAATGTCGCTATCGGCGGTGGATCCAGTTCCATTGGCAACACGGTCACGGTTCAGGGCAGCGGATCTTGGGACGCTGGAGGACGGGCCGTGTCGTTTGGCGCCGGCGGCGGTACAGGCAACGGGCTGACGGTCGGCAATGGCGGACAGGTCTTCAATATTACCAGCCTGAATCTTTCTGCTGGGAATTTCCTGAGTTTCTCGAACGGGTTGCTCAGTACGTCGGCTGGTGTCACCAATACTTCCGGCACAGTCAGCGGCTCCGGTACGATCGTCGGCAACGTCACGTTCGCCGGCACGGGAACATTATCGCTTGGCTCGGGCACCAACGTTGGTCCCCTGACCTTTTCCAACAACCTGACGCTCGTATCTGGTTCGACGACGATCCTGAAACTGGACAACAGCCAAACGGGCAGCAACGACCAGCTCAATGTTGTCGGTATGCTGACGAAGGCCGGCACATTGACGGTGATCACCAACGGTACCGCTCCATTAAACATTGGAGACCAATACCAGCTCTTTGTCTTGGGCAGCAGTTCCGGCAGTTTTTCGGCAATCAATTTACCTTCGCTGGATCCCAGCAAGCAATGGAACACGTCACAATTGGCGTCGGCGGGCATTCTCGCCGTGACGTTTGAACCCGTTGTACCCGGCACCACGGGTCTGACCAACCAACTGGCTGGCATCGGCTCGACCGCAGTCATCAGCGGGACGGTCACCGGCGTGCCGACCCCCGGCGTGTACTGGCAATTCAATAACGTCAACGTGACGGACGGCCCTCAAGCCGATGGCTCGACGAATTCCGGTAGTGCCACCGCGACACTGACCATTTCGAACGCACAGACCAACGAGAGTGGCACGTTTTGTTTGATCGCCACCAACTCGGCGGGCGCGTCGACCAACTGCATGGCGCTGACGGTCTCCAATACCGATGAGCCGCCGACGATCAGCGGTACGTCCGACCAGACCGTCATTCAAGGCAACTACGGCACGTTCAACGCCGCGGTTTCCGGCTCACCCGCGCCCGCGATCCAATGGCAGGTGAACAGTGTTAATATTCCCGGGGCCACGGGCACGCCGTTGATCCTGACGAACGTTCAGTTTGCTCAGAACGGGTTCGTCTATACCATCATCGCGAGCAATCTCGTAGCCACCGCGAGCACGAACATGACGTTGTACGTCATCATTACGCCGGCCATCCAGACGCAGCCGCAGAGCCTCATTGTGACGAATACGCAGAGTGCATCATTCACGGTGGTTTCGACCAATGGTGTGCCGGCACCAACGTATCAATGGTATTTTAATAACAGCACGCTGATCACTGGCGCGACCAATGCCACCTACACGATTGCCAGCGCTTCACCGGCCAACGCCGGCTCCTACGACGTTCAGATCTCCAATGCCGCCGGAGAGATCACCAGCACCAATGCGACCCTGACCGTTGATTCGGCAATGACCGCCACGCTGACGCCCACCAACGGGGCGGTCAACGTGTGCTACGACACGCCGTTGTTCATGGCGTTCAGCCAAACGCCGGTCCTCAGTGGCACGGGTAAAGTCAATATCTACAATGTGACCAACACGAACACGCCGGTGGACACGATCGACACGAGCGCTGGCCTCTTGCAGGTCAGAACCATCGGGACGGAATCGTTCGCGACATACCCGGTGATCATTACGAGCAACACCGTGGCGATTTATCCGCATTTGGGCGTACTGTCGTCCAATCAGCAGTATTACGTCACGGTGGATGCCGGCATCTTCACCGACACCAACAGCGCGTTGTATGCGGGAATCACCGGCACCAACGGGTGGACGTTCACCACCAAGCCGACCGGGCCCGCCAATCCGAACAACGTGGTCGTGGCCGCCGACGGCAGCGGCGACTTCGCCACCGTTCAGGGCGCGGTTGACTCATTGCCCAGCGGGAACACGACGTACACGCTGGTCAACATTCGCAACGGCACCTACACGGAAATTGTCGATACCAAGAACAAGAACCATATCACGTTCCGTGGCCAGAGTCGTACGGGCGCGGTTGTGGAATACGCCAACAACTACATCATCAACACCAGTACGCATTCCCGGATGGCGTTCAAGATATATGCCAACGATCTGGCGGTCGAAAACATGACGATTGTCAACACCACGCCGCAGGGAGGCCAGCAAGCCGAAGCGTTGACGATCGATACGGGCGCCGCGCGGTTCATCTTGAACAACGCCGAGGTTGACAGCCGCCAGGACACCATCCTGGCCAACGTGAACTCGTCCCAAGGGTATTTTTACAACAGCCTCATCCAGGGCAACTACGACTACATCTGGGGTGGTGGCAATCTCTTCGTAACCAACTGCCAATTCCAGACGATTCCGACTGCCAGCCAGTACAATCTGTGCGCCCCGCGCACCGACAACAGCACCATCCCAGGCGAAGGCTGGATCTCGTACGATGGTACTCACTGGTCGAGTAACGGCATTTCGTTCGTGAACTGCCTGCTCACGAGATCCAGCAGCACCGTTTCCAATATCACGATGTCGGATTCGAACGGCGAGCCGTACGGCCTGGCGGCATGGATCTATTGCCATATTGACACCACCGGCGGCAACGGTTTCTTGCCACCGATACCATCGGTCATCACCAACCAGACTCTGTGGGAATTTGGCAACAGCAATCTGGACAGCTCGGCCGCGGTCACGTTCGGTTTTCTCAACCCGCTGACCAACGGCGATGCCAGGCTGGAGTGCGCCAGTTCTGCCACGTGCTGGCTCTATGGGTGGGTGCCACAACTGGCGCCGAACATCCTGACCAACCCGGTCAGCATGACGGTAACCGCCGGCCTGACGGCCACGTTCAATGTTGCCGCCACCGGTATTCCCGATCCGTCGTATCAGTGGCTCTTCAATACGACCAACGCCCTTGCAGGCGCGACCAACGCCACGCTGAGCATCACGAACGCGCTGGCAAGCGACGCCGGAGCCTATTCGGTGATCGTATCGAACATTGCGGGCACAGTTACCAGCAGCAGTGCGACGTTGACAGTTGTCGGTACGGGACCGACGGCCAGCTTCACGGCCAGCCCGACCTCGGGCACGGAACCGTTGGGTGTGACCTTCACGGATACCTCCAGTGGCTCGCCCACTATCACGCTGTTCTGGGACTTCGGCGACAGCAGCCAGGCCACCAACGCCGGCGGCTCGAGCTTCGTGCATACGTACGCCGCGGGCACCTACATGGTGACGTTGACCGCCAGCAACGCCTTCGGCGCCAACAGTACGCTTGTGTCGAATAACCTCATCAACGTTGTCACGGCCTTTGCGGCGTGGCAGCAGTCCTACGGCCTCACCGGCACGTTAAGTAGCGGGAACGCCTCCTACACGGGCGACGGCATGAGCAACACCAACAAGTTCATGGCGGGCTTCAACCCCACCAGCGCGGCGGCCTACCTGCACGTCATCAGCGTCGCCGAACAATTGGTGTCCGGCAATACCAACGTCGTCGTGACCTACCTTGGCGCCAATGGGGACGACACCTATATGCCGGGGATTGCGTCACGGACCAACGTGCTCGATTTCACGACCGGCAGCGTCGACGGCAGCTATGCCAATGGCGGTTGGCAGGATACGGGCCAGACCAACATTCTCAGCGGCGGCAACGGCTCCGGCACCATCACCAGCATGACGGACTCGAACATAACAGCCACTCCCGACCGGTACTACCGCGTGCGAGTTCTGTTGCCGTAACACGCTTGGAAATAGCCGGGGCTGGGGCTTTCCCTCGGTAGCCGCACCCTTCTTGGAGAAGGAAGTAAGGCGCAGATTTGGCGCGGAAGCTTTTGTCCAGTCCTGAGGCTGCCGTGGGCCCGGTGACCAGAGTGCCCGAATTCGTGATTCAAATGAAGCGCGTTATGCCGAATCTCTCACGGTTGGCACGGCTCATCTGCTGGACTTGACTTGCAGACTGAATGACTCTACACAAACTTGGTTTAAGGACGGGGAACCACTGTGAAAATGAAAACAACCCATTGCACATCCATTGTCATCGCGGCGCTGGCGCTGGCGGCGTCTGCCGGGCGGCTGCCGGCCGCCGTCAACGTGAACACCGCGGAGCCAATCGAGACGATCGTTGCATTTCGGGTTGCCGCGAACAAGTATATCAGCACGACACCAAGCAATTCCCTGGGTCTTGTCGGGGGCAAGTTCGGCTCCAAGCAGACGTTTACCATTATCGACATCACGGGTGGCAATCTTCAGGATGGAGACGAGGTGCGGGTCCGCTACACGCCACACGCGAAGTCCGGAGAGGTTGCGAAATCCAGCTACTGGGTGGAGAACAACGCGGGCGTGAGGCGCAGTCATGACGGCGATGTATTCAAGCTCAAACGAGTGGACACGAAATTTGCCCTGGTGACGCCGACCAGGAAATTTGTGGCTGCGCCCACCAGCCAGATTGCACTAGGGGTGTCCGCCAAACAGGACGACGCGTTACTCGTGGAAATCATCGATGTCAAGTCCGGCGCTTCCGTTATCAAGCCCGCGGACCAGCCTGCGGCGGCGCCAACGAATGCGACTCCACCATCAACCCCGGAAAAGACCGAAGCTGCTACGCCAGCGCCCCCACCGGCCACGGACAAGCCCGCCACGCAGTAGGTTTCAATTTCGGCGTTATGTCGTGTGCCTGCGCCCCAGCCGCTGACCCTCGTGTCTTCTCACTTGCCCGGATTCCAACCGTCGGCGCCTCCGAGCACCTTTTCAACCGTGATGGCTTTGGCCTCTTCCGCCGACAACTGCCGGGCCCACGGGACACGAGCTTTCGGATCCGCGCCGGGGCCGGTGCTGTTGAATTCGGCGTACCGCGCCGTTTTCTCGCGAGTGGGATCCCTCCAATTGTTCCAACCCACGGATTGGATCACGCCGGACATCTCGGCGTTCAGGTACGTCACGCTGGAAAGGGCGCGCCACGGCCGGCCCAGATAGGTCCTGACGCCGGGCGACTCACCGGTGATTCGGCAGTTCGAAAAGACAAACCCGAACGGCTGTTCTTGTGGTGTCGACGCGGCGGTGATGTATCCGTTTGTCAAACAATGGATGTGACACTTCTCGAAGAAGGCGGTCGCGGCGCCGAAAATGAAATCGACGTGGCCCGCAATGTAACACCCCTCAAAGTACTGGCGACCGCGATTGAGAAGAATTGTGTCCTGCCAGCCGAGGAACCGGCAGTTGCGAAACACCACCCGGTCGCCATCCACCCGCAGCGCCACGGCCTGACCGACCGGCCCAGCGGAATTCTCGAACGTCAGGTTCTCCGCCGTGAAGTCATCCGCATCGATGATCGTCGACGGCGTGCGGAACGTGCCCATCGGCTTGCCGTCGGCGCCCGG
The DNA here is from genome assembly GCA_052146795.1 of Verrucomicrobiia bacterium. Taxonomy (GTDB): domain Bacteria; phylum Verrucomicrobiota; class Verrucomicrobiia; order Palsa-1439; family Palsa-1439; genus Palsa-1439. The sequence goes on along the minus strand of JBKQMH010000142.1, from coordinate 23,068 downwards.
CATTTTCGCGTTCAGGTTGAAAGTCAGCACCGTCTTCTCTGCGTTTTCGCCGACGAGACGGACGAAACGTTTCTCGCGCTGCGCATGAATCAATTCTTCGTAGGTTCCCGCCTTGATATGAATCATGCAGGGATTGGTCGGGCCGGTGGTTTGCGGGACGGCGTCGATCGCTTCCTGAACCGTTTTGAATCGGGTGCTTCCGTCCGCCGAGACATACAGATTGGTCTGCGCGCAAACCGACCGGGCCGCGCCCAAGAAAAGTAGTGCACTGACCAACAAATTTCGCGGTCTCACTTCTGTTCGCCGTCCTTTGATTGCGGCGCCGTACCACCGCTGAATTTTTCCACGGCGGTCTTTGCCTGCTTCAGATTGTTGTCACCCAACGTCACGTCGTCCGCTGAAGATTCGTTCATACGCAGGAATGTCTCCGTCCCCGGCGTTGCGACGCAACCATGAATGAACACGTGTTTCACCTGGCCGAGCTGAACCACCGGCGCCCCGTCGTGCGGGTTCGTGGTTTTGACCCCGTCCAACTCCAATCCGTCCGTGCCGGTGGCCATAACCGCCGGCCCGCTCTCGGTATTGACCGTGACGTGATGGAGTTCGATTCCCTTGGCGTCCTTGATGGCGAAGCCGGTCTTGGCGGTCAGTTGGATGTCACTGAACGTGACATTTTCCACGGGCATTTCTGTCAGCCCGGTCAGTTCGCAGGCGACCCGGCCGACGCCGGTGATGCCGTTGAAGTGGATATTGCGAAAGATCGGCGTGCGTTCCGAGACCGGCTCGGGATCGGACTTCGTGTAAAACGTCGTCAACACCAGCGCTTCGTCGCGGATATTGCGCATCACGAGGTTGCTGATGCGGACATCCTCGACCACACCGCCGCGGCCGCGCGTGGATTTGATGCGGATGCCGCGGTCCGTGCCATCGAACACGCAGTTGTCCACGGCGATGTTCCGCACGCCACCGGACATTTCGCTGCCAATCGACAGGCCATGCCCGTGGAGCAACGTGCAATTGACGATCGTGCAGTTCTCGATCGGCCGCCCGACCCGCCGCCCATCGGCGTCCCGGCCCGACTTGATCGTGATGCAATCGTCCCCGACGTCGATCAGGCAATCGGAGATGTGCACGTTGCGGCAGGAATCGGGATTGACGCCATCGGTGTTCGGCGAATTGGAGGGACTGATGATCGAGACCCCGTGCACATTGACGTCCTCGCAGAAGACCGGCGTGACGTTCCAGAACGGCGAGTTGCGGATGGTGACGCCATCGACGAGGACGTTGGTGCATTCATAGAACTGAATGAACGGGGGACGGAGATAACCGACGTTGAGCGGGCCGTAGTTGGCCTCGGCGATGCGGTCCTTGTTCAGACGCGCAAATTCGTCCTGCCACTTGCTGCGTGGCAAATCCTTGTTGGCGCGGAGTTTGTGGAGGAAATTCCACCATGCCTGGCCCTGTCCGTCGAGCGTGCCGCGTCCGACGATCGCGACATCCTTCGCCTGGTAAGCGTAGATCAAGGGCGAGAAATTCGTCACCGTGATGCCTTCCCACCGTGACGGCACCATCGGCAGGTAATTGTCGAAGTTGGTGCTGAATTTGATCGTCGCGTCCGCGTCCAGAAACAAGGTGATATGGCTCTGGAGATGAATCGGCCCGGTGAGATACGTGCCGGACGGGAAATAGATCGTCCCACCGCCTCCGCTGGCGGCCACGTCGATCGCCTTGTGGATCGCCTCCGTGCACATCGTCTGCCCGTCGGACGGCGCGCCGAACGCGATCACGTTGTAAAAGCCGCGGGTAGGCTCGATCTGTGCCGTCGCCGCGGGCGGGATTGACAGCCCGACAAGGGCCGCAACAGCGAAGAGTGTTGGCCGCATTGTTTTCACGAAATGTTCGTTCATAGAGTCCGCCTCCGTACTGGTTGTCGTCCTGAGTGCCGCGGATCCCGTCATGGCGCGAGGGAGGAGCGAGATGACTCCTCAAAGAACAGACGCTGGCTCCTCCCTGTGGGAAGGCGCGAGCCCCGGCCATTTCCAGGCGTGCTACGGCAACAACACGCGGACGCGGTAGTACCGGTCGGGACTGGCTATTATGTTCGAGTCCGTCATGCTGGTGATGGTGCCGGAGCCGTTGCCGCCGCTGAGAATGTTGGTCTGGCCGGTGTCCTGCCAACCGCCGTTGGCATAGCTGCCGTTGGCGGTACCGGTTGTGTAATCCAACACGTTGGTCCGTGACGCAATCCCCGGCTGGTAGGTGCTGTCCCCGTTGGCGCCAAGGTAGGTCACGACGACGTTGGTATTGCCGGACACCAATTGCTCGACGACGCTGATGACGTGCAGGTAGGCCGCCGCGCTGGTGGGGTTGAAGCCCGCCATGAACTTGTTGGTATTGCTCATGCCGTCGCCCGTGTAGGAGGCGCTCGGACCACACAACGCGCAGTTGTTGGAGAGGCCGTAGGCCTGCTGCCACCAGACGAACGGGTCAAACACGTTAATCGTCCCCGTAGTGGTGTTGGATCCGCCCGCGTTGGCCACAATCTGGGTCACGGTGTACGTGCCCGGATAGTCGTAAGTGTAGCTCGGGTTTTCTGCTGTTGACGTGCCGACGCCGTCACCAAACGTCCAACTCCAGCTCGTGGGCGAGCCGGTCGAGGTATCGAAGAAATTCACGGTCAGGGGCGCCGCTCCGCCGGCGGGATTGTTCGTGAAACTGGCCACCGGAGGCGCCACTGCGGGCGCGACAATCAAGTTCACTTGTCCGGCCGTGCTGGTGGAAACGGTGTACGAGAAACTGGAGTTGGGCGTCGTGCCAATGGCGACGCCGTTGTAGGTCAGCGCTCCGCCGTAGGTGAACAGCGTGTATGTTGTGTTCGTGAACCCGCCGGCATTGGAAACATTGAGCGTGCCGCCGAGAGTCAAATTACCACTCACCTTGGTCAGATCGCTGCTGGTGCCCAACTGGTACTGCAACACCGCTGTGCTGCTGGCCACGAGGTTGTTGCTCACCGTCAGCGTGCCCGGGCTGTTGCCCGGCGACAGCGTGCCGTTGATTGTCACCGGCCCGGCGACCACGCCGGTGCCGCCCAGAGTCCCGCCGGGGACGATCGTCACCGAGCCCGATCCCGTGCCGCTGCCCGTGGTGTTGTCCACCAGCAGCGTTCCGTTGGTGACGGTTAGCTGTCCACTATAATTCGGGGAGGCACTCTTGAACATCAGGAAGGCGCCGCCGGGATTGACCGTCAACCCGCCGGCGCCGCTGAGCGCGCCCGTATAAATGTTGGTGCCGCTGGTCAGGCCGAGCGTGCTGGCGCTGACGACGATGATGCTGTTGGAAAAGGTCAACGATCCCTGGATCAGCGTATTCGTGCTGCCGCCGAGCGTGATGGTGCCGGCGCCCAGTTCGTTGCCGTTGGTGTCGGTGATCGACGCCTGGGCGTTGAAGAAGCTGTGCAGGTTGTTGGTCGGCGGTGTTGCCAATCCGCCGATCGACACCAGGTTCGTGTTGCCCGTACTGTTGGTGATGGTGATACCGGCGTTGTAGAGGGTCAGCGTGTTGGTGCCGGTGGTGGGCGCGGAGAAATTGGAGTCGATGATGTGGATGGCCGTGACGTCATACATGCAGAAGGTTCCGTCGCCGTTGGTGCGGTTCAGGAAGTTGACGGCGTCCAGCGTCACGTTCGAGATGGGCGATTCGGGCACGCCATACATGAAACCGGTGATATTGCCAGGGCCATTGGTGCTGCTATTTCCCACTGCCGTGAGATTGCTGATGGTGATGTTCTGGTAGACCGGGGTGTCACCGACCGATTGGGGCCCATTCGCCGCGGCGTCCTCGGGAGTAACGTCGATGTCGTTTACGGGCGCTTGTATCACATTATAGTCCATGTAAAACGCGATCGGGAAATTCACGTTGGTCATGGTGAGATCGCAATACTTGAGATTCTGCACCAAGCCGCCGGTGCCGCGCTCTGCCTTGATCTTGATGCCGTACTCCGTGCCGTTCCACCAACAATTGCTCACGATCACGTTGTTCACCCCGTCCTGGATATCGCTGCCCATCGACACGCCATGTCCGGTGCCGAAATGGCAATTGGTGACGGTAATATCCGTCGACACGGCGCCACTGCCCCCGATCTCGAGGTTGTCGTCTCCGGTGCTGATCGTGCAGTTGTTGATCAGCACGTTGGTGGAACTGATATCCGACCCGTCGGTGTTGTGCGAATCGAACGGGGCATTGATCGTAACGCCCTGGATCGTGACACTGATGTCGTTCTTCTTCAAATAGATGGTGAATACGGGCTGGTTCTGCAGCGTCACGTTCTGGATCAGCACCCGCGTGCAATGGTCGAACTCGACAAAGACGGGTCTGGATGAAGTGCTCGAGGGGTAAGTGGCCCACCAGTTCGTCCCCTGACCATCGATGGTGCCCGGCCCGCTGATTTCAACATCGGTAAGGGTGGCCCCGTTGATAAAGGGCGTCGTGCCGTAGCCATCGCTTTGCCATGTGGTCAGCGGGAACATCTGCAGCATCGCGCCGCTGTCGATCTGCAAATTGACGTGGCTGGCCATCGTGATCGGGCCGCATTCATAATTGGTGTAGATGCCCACCGGGGGGATCTCGACGGTGCCGCCGGTTGCGCCCCCAACAATGGAGGCCGACGCGGCATTGATGGCCGCCTGAATCGCGGCCGTGCTGTTGGAAACACCGTTGCCAAGTGCGCCACCCGCAAAAGTTGGGTTTGTGACGCTGAATATCAGATTGGTGTTGATGACCGGGAGAGGCACCGTAGTGGCGCGCGCCGACACCGCCAACACCAACAAGACGGCCCCGGCGGTCGTCCGGCACCACGAAGCGGCAAGAGACCGTTGGTGCCACCGCTGATTACCTGGCGCCTGAAGCTTCACGGCCCGCGCCGCCGAACACCGCATTCCCGTATACTTTTTCATCATAAACCCCTAGCTACACGTTCCTGTGCCCGCCACTGTGTACAGTACATCCCAAGCAAGCTGTTTGCCACTTCACCGCGTTCATTTTCGCGCATCCGAACAGGTCATGACGCAAAACGAACACAATGGAATGATTGAATGACAGCCGTGACCGGTTTACCCGGCTTGGATGACATTGGCTGCATCGACCCTGCAGAATTTCCCTGGCTCCCATAAAAAAACACGCTCTGAACCTGCGCGCGGGAATCTGCACCAATCACAGTCCGTTCCCGCGCAAGCCATCAGTCCTTGATTCCATCTTTACATCCGCTTGCCGCGAAAACACGGGCCGCATCCAGCGAGGCGGCGCTAGTCACCCATAAACCAAGTGTTTTGATCCGCGGGAACCTCCACCTGAGCATCCACGGCGGAGATTTGCGCAGAGTCCACATGCCAATCCGCACGAAGGATGTCGATAAACCCGCCATGCCGGTTCTGGATTTCCGCAGGCTCAAGCAGGTTTTTAAGGTTGCCTTGCGTTAAGTGATACGAGGTCCCCGAGGTATCGGCCAACACTACAAAGTCCGCAGGCACGGGCACGATGTCGATCCGGTAGAAATAGTGACTGCTGACCAACGTTCCGCCGATGACAGTGCCCTCCTGCAGTTGATATTGCCCATTTTTTACCAGGTTGGGAACGCACTGCGACAGGGAAAAAATCGAAGTTCCTGCAACACTGGCAGCCACCAGAGCCGGCAAACCCCCACTTCGGCTCTCGACCATCGGACAGGTTCTCATCTCAATAATTTTGTCGATATTACCCGCACTGCCGGACATGTAATGGAGGTAGGCATTCGTGCACTCATTGCCATCGTAATCTTGAAACGTGGTCGATTGCCAATGCTCCGTATCATAGAGCCAGCCACCGTAATCGTCGGCATACATGGACATCGCGAGGCCCCATTGTTTCAGCCGGGCAACGCAACTGGCCTGTTGCGCCTTCGTCCGAGCCCGGTTCAGCGCCGGCAACAACATGGCCGCCAGAATTCCGATGATCGCGATGACCACCAGCAACTCAATGAGGGTGAACGCCTGGTTTCTGTTTTGCCTGAATCGCATCGGATCAGCCACGCCTCCGGTTGTAAAACCGTTTACAATACTGCGCTTCCCATCTTCGGTTCATGCCCAAACCACTCTATCTTCCGAAAGTTTACTTTCTTCCGTGGACTTTGCAAGGAATATGCTGTCGCGACAGGCCCGATTTCAAGAGCCTGTTCTCTCAGCGATTAGGCATGCTACCCGCAATACACACTTGACAAACCACTTCGGCGGGCCAATTCTACTGTTGGGGGACATTTCTATTGAAAACACTTGGCTTCGCAGGCCACGTGCTGAAACGAGTCCCAAGGTGGCGTCGTCCGCGTTCTTGATGATTCGCGCCGACAGGGGGGTGCGGTGTGCCGCCGACATCGACCAAGCCGTGTCTCTGCTCCGTGTTGCTAGTGACCGTGATGCGAAAAACCACGGCTCCGATACACGGGCACGACGGCTTCAACCTGCCGAGACGTTTGTCTGTCATCCAAACCAAAATGTTTCCGTCGAGAGTTTTTGCGCGTTCGGAACCAGACCCCGTCGGACGCGGACGAGCCGTTGAGAATGCCGCGGCAGCGGATCCAGTGAGGCAGGATTTTGCCGGTAGCAATTTGTCGTCGCACAACCCGCCCAGATGGCTTCCGTACATCCAACCGTTTTCCACTCTGACTCCGGGGCTTTGACCCAATAATTACGGCATCATGAACTATCGCCCCACACCAGGAATCGGTTGCACGGACAGTTATGGAACCGATTCGATTCCCCGAATGTAATTCTTGACAAATAAATGACATCGCAAGGCCGGGTGACTTCCGAAAGCGTGTGTTTGGCCGTCAAGGCGGGAGGCGTGCCGGTGTCACCTGTTAAGATTGCCGCTGGCATTCTTGGCGGCAAATCCCGGCAAAAAGCCATCCAATCGCTTGCGAAATGAGCCAGCCCGGCGGGGTTCAGGCCTGGTCTCAACTCTGAGAGCCTCCCCTGTCTGTGATTCAACATGCTATGCAACGGATGGTCAAGATGGATTGACTTTCATCCAGTTTTTAGTAATGTGGTTTACAACGAACGGGGTGAGAAGGCCTGCGAGAGCCTCCTACGCTTGTGTATAGGGAATGCGGGAAAGCGGTGTTAGGGCACCTCAAAACGCGAGGGCTTGGAAAATCATGAGGTCCACGATGAATCAGCCGCGAGCAGTCGTACGGGCACTTTACAGCAATTCTGTGAATTTCCTTTCAACATTTTCCGTGACGTCACGATTCGGAAAACAAATCTCCGCTGGAGCGATTGGCCTTGGTTTGTTGTTCGTCGTCGTCGCCAGCAGCCAGGCGCAGGATGCGCCCACGAATTACTGGTGGACGGGTAGCGCTGGCGATGGCGTCTGGGAGAACGCCAACAACTGGATACTCACTAACCTCACGTCGGACGGCGGCTTCTATCCGGGCGTGCCAGGGGCTAACGGCGACGGGGACTACGCGACGTTTACGAATTCGGGGACCTATTCGGTTTCGATCAACTCCGGCGATACCATCGCCACCTCAAGCAACATTTTCAGTTGCGCCACGGGCGTTGTTTCCACGGCCACGATCACGTTGACCCTGAACGGCGGCACACTCGCTCCGTTTGTCTCCGACCCGCAAACCGCTATTGCCATCGGGGAAGGCAGCAACGAAACAACCATCGTTTATCTGGCTTCTTCCGCTTACCCCAACGGCGTTCAAACCGGCGGGAACCTAGACATCGGCCACGACGGTATCGGCAAGTTGATCGTCACTAATGGATGGGTGCAGAATATTTCAGGAAACGCGAATATCGGAACTGGCAGCGGAGTGGGAACTCTCATCATCAGTGGACCAAACACGTGGTGGGAGGGCCATCAGATCTCCGTTGGCGACACGAACGCCAGCTACGGCGACACGCTCATTGTCTCGAACTCGGCGTCACTCACGCTGGGCAGCACGTTTCGAGTCGGCAGCGGTTCCAGCCAGACCAGCAGCAATTGCCTGCTCGTGGTGGCCGACAACGGGTTTATTTCCGTCAGCGGGGGCGCGCCTGTCACCATCGGCAATCGATCCACCGTTACGGGCTCGGCGGCCTACAACAATATGGCCATCATCGCGAATGGCGGGCTTTGGGATAATACCAACCACAGCCTTGTCGTGGGAGCTGCCTGCTCACCCATTTGCCAGATCCTCCCCTGCAGCGGTTGCGCTGGCGGTGTCACCTATGCCACGGGCAACGTGTTTGTCGTCGAGGAAGGCGGTCTCGGGTATGGCTTCTCCGAAATATGCATCACTCCCAGCAATACCTTCCAATTATACGGCGGGACGTTTGGCGGAATAAGAAATGGGTATTTTACCGCACTCGCCTCCCCGCTCGGAAATATTACCAATTACGGCGTGTTTGAAGGCTGGGGCACCATTCTCGGCAGCCTGAATACCGCCAGCAACAACAACTCCACCCTCGCCCCTAACTACGGGCTCGGCTTCACGGCGGTTAGCAACCAGGTCGGCGCGTTGGTTGTGAGCAATAGTTTCACCCTGGCCACGAACTGCGTCTTGCAGATCGCGTTGGGCACGAACTACTATCCGATAGTGGTCGGATTGGGCCAGACGGAGCCGCAAACGGCCTCCTCGCCAGCCTTGACGAACAACCTCGCCCTGAATGGGACCATCAACTTTGTTGACTCGGGCGGGTTCGCTCCCGGCACCTACACCTTGATCACGTATCCGCCGTCTGTCTTGGGCAACTATACCAACGGGACTCTCTACTATCTCAACACGTTCAGTTGCGCTCCGACCATCGGGACTGTTCCCAATAACAGCTACACCTACACGATCACCAACAACGCCGCAGCCGGGGAGATAAATCTGGACGTTGGCTGCCCGAGTTGCGCGCCGTCGATCACGTCGATCACCCGCTACAACAGCGGCGTGGATGGCAACAACGACATCTTGCTCCAGTGGAAGACGAACGGCGCGACGAACAACCACGTGCAGGTCACCACGGGCACGGCGAACGGCAGCTATTCGGCAAGCGGCTTCGCGAACCTGGCCAATATCGTCGTCACCACCGCCACGACCAATTATGTGGACGTGGGCGGCGTGACGAACACGACCACGCACGCGAAGTACTATCGGATCTCGTCGCCGTAATGAGGGCGTCCTAATTTGGAGAACAGCCATACGATCAGCGCAGCCGCACGGAAATGAAAGGTATGACAGCGAATAACAAATGCCTTCGTTCACGACTCGGTGAACAACCGGCGGCTGCGCTTTTAATTTGCCGTGTGAATCTGGTGTTTTAGGATTTCTCGTCTGGAGAGACGAGACGCGCCCCGCGGATGCGGGGTCAGAGGGTAAAGTAGTAGAAATGTGGAATGGAAGTGTGGGCTTTACAGGGTGAAGCACACATAGCAACACGAGGTATCAAAGAAGGAGTGGTAAGGGTCATGAAGATTAAACGTCTGTATGCGGTTGCGGTGGCAATCCTGGCAGTCTGTGCGCTGGCGTCGTCCAGCCGCGCCCAGACCACGATTGTCAGCAATACTTTTAACGAGGCGAACCGGTTTTATCCCGGGATTCCGCCTTACTCGGATGACGGCGTCGTGAATAGCGAGGGCGACATCGAGTCCCAGTTTATCAGGGGTGGCTCCGGTACGATTACAGTCGAGGCCCCCGGCCCCGGCTATGGAGCTCCGGTGGCTGGTCAGGCGAACGTGCTGGTGGGTAACGGCGAAGGCGCCAATTCCGCCTCATGGTACACCTATTTCACGCCAACCAACATCCCACCCAGTCAGACGACCGATGGCGTCACGCTGGCGAATCCGGGCGATGAAATGATTCTGACGTGGCAGTTTACGCCGGTCGGCGTTGCCGCCCTGAATAACAACCAGGGCCTGACCCTGGCTGTCGCCGAGACCCCGGCGGGTGGCCGGTCGGCCGGGGATGCGAGCATACCGAACAACGTGTACACCGGTTTTTCCATGTTTATGAACATGGGCACGACGTTGAGCAATAACGCGCCGTTCCAACTGAAGCGGTGGGGCCTGGGCGCCACCTCCAGCGCCCTCCTTGGGTCATCGGGTAATTGGACCTCCCTCTCAAATGGCGCTGTACAAGTCAGCACTGGTACGAAGGGTGCCACGGGGTACACCAGCGGAACGCAGTACACCCTCACGATGACCTTGGAATTGGATCCCAGCGGCGATGGCAATCTGGACGTCACATCCACGATAAAGGGCGACAGTCTCAACAACGTGGGGAGCATGTCGGTTTCCTGGGTTGACACGTCCCCGACCACCGACGGCGCCGGGCTTTCGTTCGACACGTTCGACATCCGTCCGGGGAACACGAACACAACCGCCAACGAGTTCGACACCAGCTTGTTCGAGGTGCAGCTCCAGACGGTGCCCGAACCGTCCACGATGCTGTTGGTCGTCGCCGGGCTTGGCATGATGATCGGGCTGGCTCGCCGATATCGTCGCCACTAAACAAACGCAGTAATCTGACCCTTACGAGGGCGTCCCGTAGACGTTCGGGGCGCCCTCGCTTTTTTCTGCGTTGGATCGCGCAGGGTTTGAACGAGCCAACCCACCGGTAAGAATCCCTAACATAACCGCACTTCGCCTGTAGTCGCGCCGTTTAAGAGCGCGAATCGGGTGCAACAGCGCAGGCTAAAGCCCGCAGCTACGGGTTTTGTTAGGCGTTCTTGTCAGGCAGATGGGCGGGGGCGTAGACTCGGTCAAAGAAATTGACGAAAGATGGGGACGACCGAGAACAATCAAAACCGCGCGGGCAGCCGCGTGCCGGCTTTGGCAATCGTGTTGATAATCCTCACGGTTATCGCTTACCTGCCTGCTGTAGCGGGTAAGTTTATCTTCGATGATTACATCCTGATCGTTGGCAACCGGATGGTCAAAGCCGGCGACGGCCTGTATCGATTCTGGTTTACGACGGAAGCGTCAGCTTACTACCCGTTGACATCGAGTTTGTGGTGGCTGGAATGGCGATGGTGGGGCGCCAATCCGCTGGGCTATCATGTGGTCAACGTATTGTTGCACGCGGCCAATGCCGTCTTGGTATGGATCGCCCTGAAACGTCTCCGAGTTCCCGGAGCCTGGGTGGCGGGGCTTGTGTTTGCGATTCACCCACTGAACGTGGCGACCGTCGCCTGGATTAGCGAGCAGAAGAACACACTCTCGATGTTCTTCTACACCGTGGCAATCCTGCTCTATTTGGAATTTGACGAAACGAACCGCTACCGCTGGTATGGTCTTTCGTTGGCGGCATTTCTATTGGCTCTGCTCAGCAAGACGGCGGTGGTGATGCTGCCGGTGGTGTTGTTGGCCTGTGTGTGGTGGTCGCATCGCACCGTGCGGGGGCGAGACATACTTTACAGCGTACCGTTTTTCATCCTTTCGATGGTCATGGGATTGGTGCACGTCTGGTTTGAGTATCATCGGTTAATGGGAGGACACCCGGTCCGTACGGTTGGTTTTCCCTTTCGTCTCGCCACGGCTGGCTGGGTGCCCTGGTTCTACCTTTACAAAGCTCTACTGCCTGTCAACCTGATGGTGATTTATCCCAAGTGGGAGGTCGATCCTTCGCGCTGGGTGTCGTACGTGCCCGGGGTAATCCTGATTGGCGCCCTCACATCATTCTGGTGGAAACGCAACAGATGGGGACGACCATTGCTTTTCGGGCTGGGGTACTTTGTCGTGACTCTTTTCCCGGTGATGGGATTCTTCGATCAGGGCTTTTATCGGAACTCCTTGGTGGCGGATCACTGGCAGTACTACGCAATTGTCGCGCCCATCGCCCTGGTGGTTGCCGCCGGGGGGTTGATTTGGCGTCGTCTGGGAGAACGGGGCCGATCTTGGGGAGCCACGGCTGGCATGGCGCTCCTCTTGCTGCTGGGAGTGGGCACCTGGAGGCGGAGCCGTGTTTATGCAGACGAGGAATCACTCTGGAAAGACAATGTGGAAAAAAATCCGAATGCCTGGATGGCCCACATTAGCCTCGCCGACGTTCTGGCCAGGACGGGTCGGGCACCGGAGGCGGTTGCGCACTACGAGCAGGCCCTGCGGATTGAACCGGAGTGGGGACAGGGTCATTTCAACCTGGGAGTTACCCTGGCACAACTGGGCCGGCTCGACGAGGCGATTGGACAATACGAGCAGGCATTACGCACCGAGCCTGATATGGTTGAGGCACACAACAATTTGGGAACTGCGCTGCGGCAGATGGGCAGGCTCGACGAGGCGATTGCGCAGTACGAACAGGCGATACGGATTCAGCCCGATTTCGCCGGGGCGCACATCAACCTGGGAAATGCTCTGGCGCAGGCGGGCAAACTCGACGAGGCGATTGGACACTACGAGCAAGCGGCACGAATTCGGCCCGATGCAGCCCTAACGCATTTCTACCTGGGAAATACTCTGTCTCGAGCGGGCCGTGTCGAAGATGCAATCGCACAGTATGAGGAAACACTGCGTCTTGATCCTGGTTTCACCCAGGCGAAAGTGAACCTGGCGCGATTACAGGCCACCAAGTAAGTGGCAAGCCTATCGGCGTAAAGAGCTCATAGTCGGCCAAGCGTTCAGAGCGGAGAGTGGCCCCGGAGTTGCCCATGCCAGGTGGACATCACTTGAACGTTCCCAGCCGACCCCCAACCGACGAGCGCACCGTACCGGCGGACTCAAGAGGGGATGACCGTTGTGACCGCTTACCGAGCCGCCTGCAATCGCGCCAGGCTGTTGCTCGCCACGCCGTAATCGGGTCTGAGCCGGAGGGCCTGCTCGTAATGTTGAATGGCGCCACGGACGTCGCCGGTTTGCTCGGAGGCGACCCCCAGATTGTAGTGCGCCTCGGCATAGTCTGGCCGGATCCGTAGCGCTTGCTCCCAATGCCCGATGGCCTCCTTGACCCTGCCCAACCCCGCCAGCGCAACACCCAGATTGAAATGCGCTTCGGCCAGGTCGGGTTTCAATCGCAACGCCTGTTTCCATTGCTCCATCGCTTCCTGGGTCCTGCCCGCTTGCGCCAGCACGATCCCGAGATTGTAACGCACCTCAACATTATTGGGCTCGGCCTGTAGTTGCTGTTTCCACTGTTCAATCCCTTCCTCCGACTTCCCCTCTCGCACGAGTCCCACGCCGATGTTGTAGTGTGCCTCGGCGGCATCAGGGTTCTTTGCCAGGGCATCCCGCCACAGTGTCTCCTCAGATCGATAAATCGCTGCGCGCCTCAATGTGGCCACTGCCAAAATCGCCAACACAACCACGCTTGCCAGTGATCCGATGCTCGGGCCGCGTTTTCCCATTCGAAGGCAGATATTCTGACCACTGGCAACCACCAGGGCGATGACGCCGACAATCGAGTAGTATTGCCAGTGATCGGCCACCAAGGAGTAGCTATAAAAACCTTGATCGAAGAACCCCAACACCGGAAAAAGCGACACAACAAAATACCCCAGCGCGAACACCAACGGTCTTCCCCAAGTGTCGCGCTTCCACCAAAAGACAAGTAAAGAGCCCAGTAACAGCGCTCCCGGTACATACGACGTCCAGAGGGAGGCGTCGATCTCCCACTTCGGATAAATGAGGGTTAAATTGTACGGCACGAGTGCCTTGCACAGATAGAACCATACCGCCCCGCCTGCCGCCGCCAAACGAAACCCAGAACCAACCGTTCGGAAAGCCCCACCCAAAGCCCGATGATGTTGAAACCAGATCGTCACCAGGCCGAAGGCGACTGAAAGCGCGAAAAACGGGAGGCTGCGCACGACATCCTTCCACTCCACCTTGTGGCGCAACCACCACACGCAGCCCAACAACACGACCGGTAACATGACCACCGCGCTCTTGCTGAGTAAGGCCAGCAAAAACGCCGCCAATGACAGGGCGTGCCAACGCCACCGGCCATCTTCGTAAAATCGTAAATAGAGAAAAATCGCGAGGGCATACAGCAACATCGATAGCGTGTTCTTCTGCTCGCTAATCCAGGCAACGGTCGCCACGTTCACCGGGTGAATCGCAAACACCAATCCCGCGAGCCACGCTCCCGGAATTTTCAGGCGACGCAAAATCATCCATACCAGGACCGCGTTGGCGGCATGAAATATGACATTGAGCAGGTGATAGCCCATCGGGTTGTCCCCCCACCACCGCCACTCGAACCACCACAAACTCGAGGTCAGTGGATAATAATCCGGGGCTTCCGTCGTAAACCAGAACCGATAGAGTCCATCCCGAGCATCGATCATCTCGTTGTTGGTAATGAGGTAAAAATCGTCAAACAGGAATCCGCCCCTCATGACGGGCAAATACGCCACAATCGTCACCGCCAAGATGGCGACTGCACCCGCGCCCCATGATCTCCATGCGTTTTTCATGCCCGGAGCAACCTACCGAACGCTCTGGAGCTGTGCCAGTTTCTTCTGTGCTTCGACATAATCGGGCTTGATCCGCAGGGTCTGCTTGTACTGTTCAATGGCTTCGCCTGGCTTGCCTGTTTGTTCGAGGGCAACTCCCAGGTTGTAATGGGCATCGGCGTAATACGGGTCGATCTCCACGGCCCGTTTCCAGTGGGTGATCGCCTCCGCCACTCGGCTTAGGCGGGTCAGCGCGATTCCCATGTTGTTGTGCGCCTGGACAGAATCGGGTTTGAGCCGCAGCGCCTGCTCATAACAACTGACCGCCTCTTGCACCCGGCCCAGTCCCATCATGACATTCCCAAGGTCGTTTAGTGCCTCCACATTATCGGGCTTGATTTGCAGCGCACGGGTCAAGTGTCCGACGGCGCCCTCCATGTCGCCCGCTTGGGCCAAAGCAATGCCCAGGTTGACGTGCGCATCGGCATAATTGGGGTCGATCTGCACCGCTTGCTCCCACTGCTCCCTCGCCTCTCGCCATCGGCCCAACCGGGACAGCACGACCCCGAGGTTGTGGTGGGCCTCGGCAAAACCGGGCCTCAGTTGCGCGGCTTTTTGATACTCCTCACGCGCTTTGGCCACCTGGCCCAACTGGAGCACGGCGTTCCCGATGTTAATGTGCGCATCGGCGTTGTTTGGGTTGATCCGTAGCGACTGTTGGTACATCTCCATCGCGTCCTCAACGTGATTCGATGATACAAGGATCCCCAGGTTGTTGTACGCCATCCAGCAACCGGGATTGAGCTGGATCGTCCTTCGAAAGAGCGTCTCCCCATTCACGTACATCCGGCTTTGTTGCCACGTCAGAACAGCCAGCACCGCCAGCGGCACCGAATACACGGCTGTCCTCAACGGCGCCGGCCACAACCTGCCACGATCTAGGATCTGCACGATTCCGCTCGCCGCCAGTGTGACAACGCCCATACTCGCAAGGTATTGGAAGTGGTCCGCCACAAACGAGTACCGAAAGTAGTAAATGTCGAAGAAGCCGAGTACCGGCAACAGCGCGCAGACAAAGTAGCCCAACCCGAAGAGGGCCGCGCCCCCCCACGGGCGGGACCGCCAGACCCACAACAGCAAGCCAACCGCCACCAACCCGGCCAGCGGCAACCACGCCCAAACGGTGTTCACCGCCACGTCCCATCGCGGATACACGAACGCAAGATCCACAGGCCAAAGAACCTTTCCCGCGTAAAACCAAACCGCCCGGCCCGCGACGACGAACCGTTCCGCGGTCCCCATCGACCATTCGGTACTTGCCTGACTCAGAATATGCCCCCGCTGCTCGACGATCGTCAGCGCGGACATCAGCAACGCCATGGCGAAGAATGGCAGGGTTCGCAGGATGTCCTTCCACGCCCAACACCCTCGCTGCCAACCGGCACACAATAACAGCACGAGCGGCAGTACTACCGTCGACGGCTTGCTCAGTACCGCCGCCACCCCGCACAACAGCGCCAAGGCATACCAACTGCGCCGCCCCTCGGTTTCAGACCGCAGGTAGCACAGCAGGGCACAAAAGAAAAAGAAGCCCGATTGGGTGTTTTTTAACTCCGTGATCCAGGCCACGGATTCCACATTCACCGGGTGCACCGCCCACAACGCCGCCGCCCACCACGCTGCGGAAATCCGCAGGCGACGTAGCAAGAGGTAAAGCAACACGCCATTGATCGCATGGATGGTAACGTTGACGACGTGATAGGGCAGGGGGTTCAGTCCCCACAACCGACGCTGAAACCAGAAGTTCGTCAGCGTTAATGGATAGTAACGCGACACCGTCAGTGACGACCAAATCATCCACAGCCCGTGCGGTGCGCTCATCGCAGGATTTGCTGTCAGATGATCATCGTCATCCCAAATGAATCCCGCGTGCATCGCCGGCATGTATGCCACAATCGTCAGCAGCAGGATCAGGGCTGCGCGTGCGCCGGTTGATCTCCACGTTTTCTTCATTGTTAGCAGGAACGGAAAGGTGCCGATTAGCTTAGCAGGCACGGCGAACAAAGGCCAGCCGTATGCCTCTTGCCGCCGGCGCAGAATCTGTCAGCTTCGGTTCGGCGCTGATATTCGTGTTGACGGCGGTTTTACCTGCCAGACATTATGGTCGAATCATGAGACGGATTCTTCTGACCACGACCTCGTTTCAGGATACTCCCGGCGAACATCACAAACTGTTGGAAGACGCCGGTTTCGAGATCGTTCGCGATCGCGGCCCCTTGCCCGAACCACGCATGCTCGAACTCGTCAGCAAGGGCGATTTCGATGGCTGGGTTATCGGCGACGATGCGATCACCCGCGCCGTCATCCAGAAATCGCTTCCGCGGTTGAAAGTCATCAGCAAATACGGTATCGGCCTCGATAAAGTGGACGTCAAAGCCGCGACGGAATTGAAAGTGCCCGTTACGTACTGCCCCGGTGTCAATCACACCACGGTCGCCGAGCATGTGTTCGGCCTGCTCCTGGCGATTTACCGCGATATCGTCCCCGAATGCAATTACGTGAAGTCCGGCCAGTGGAAACGCCTCACCGGCCACGAGCTGCTCGGGAAAACCATCGGCATCATCGGCGTCGGTCGCATTGGCAAGGAAGTCGCCATCCGTGCCCGCGCGTTTGGTATGAACGCGCTCGGCTACGATATCTACTGGGACGACAAATTCGCGCAGGCCCACAATGTCAGGCGCGTTGCGTCGATCGACGACGTGTTGAAAGGCTCGGATATTGTCACATTGCACACAAACCTTACGGATGAAACACGGCACCTGATCAACGCCAAACGGCTGGCGCTGCTGAAGAAAGGGTCCGTGCTCATCAATACCGCCCGTGGCGAGTTGGTCGAGACCGACGACGTCGCTGCGGCCTTGAAAAGCGGCCAGTTGCTCGGTTACGGGGCCGACGTGCTCGAGCAGGAGCCGCCGCCGAAGGATCACCCGTTGCTTTCCTGTCCGAACGCCGTCATTACGCCGCACATCGGTTCGCGCACCTATGAAAGCGTCGCCCGCCAGGCGAAAATGGCCGCGCAGAACCTCATCGCCGTTCTCAACGGCCAGAAGCCGCTGGCCCAGGCCAATACGATTTGAATAAGGTCGCAGAGGAATGTGTCGAGAATCCGTGGGAAATTGAAATGCTCAGAACGGTAACAACCCAAACGGGGCCTTGATTCCCCACCCCGAAACTTTTATAGTGGAACCATGAAACGAGAGTTCACGGCAGTAGTGAAGAAGGACAACCGTTGGTGGATCGGTTGGATCGAGGAAATACCCGGTGTCAACAGCCAGGGCAAGACACGCCGGGAACTGCTTGCCAACTTGCGTTCCGCGTTGGGTGAGGCATTGGAACTGAACCGAGAAGATGCATTACGCGCCGCGGCCAAGGATTACGCCGAGGAAAGCATCCTCGTGTGAAACGTCGGGAGCTGATTCGCCACCTGGCCGCTCAAGGTTGCCGGCTTCTGCGAGAAGGCGGCAAACACTCTTGGTGGGTCAATCCAGCCAAGAACCGACGCTCGTCTGTTCCGCGTCACAACGACGTCAACAACTTCCTCGCCCGCAAGATTTGCCGTGATTTGGACGTGCCCGAGCCATGAAAGCCTTCAACGAATTGCGGAGGAGCGCGGCGTAAAGCGCGAACTCCATGAGTAGCAATCGGAAATTTGAACGCCCGAGTTTCCTGCCACCGGAGGTTACGCAGGCAAAATACGACTACTGGCTGCGCAGAAAGTCGCTAAGCTACGCCCGTCGGGACAGAAAGCGAGGCAACTCGACCGCGACAGTAGCAGCATATGAACAGGCTATCCACTTTGCGGTGCGCTGTTCAGAGGGAAGAGATGCGTATACAGGAGAGGAACTCAGTTGGACTCTTATCAGCAAGTACGATAACGAGTCCTCGAAGCAACAACGGAGTGTATACAAGGCACAGTTCGCCCTTGTCCCAACTGTCGATCACGTTGGGGATGGTCTCGGTCCAGCCGACTTCCGAATTTGCGCTTGGCGCACAAATGACGCCAAGAACGACTTGCCGTATGACGAATTCCTCGGTTTGTGTCAGAGAGTGATCGCTCACTCGTTTAAGGGAGATACACATGCCATTAAAACTTCGCGATAAATACACATTCGACCAACTTTCACTCGGGGAGATCATGTTGCGGCTCGATCCCGGCGAGGGACGCATCCGCACAGCCCGCGAGTTCAAGGTCTGGGAGGGCGGTGGCGAATACAACGTCGCGCGCGGCCTGCGAAAATGCTTCGGCCTGAAGACAGCGGTCTGCACGGCGTTCGTGGACAACGAGGTCGGCCATCTCATTGAGGATTTCATCATGCAGGGTGGCGTCGCCACGGACTACATTCTCTGGCGGGCCGATGACGGCATCGGGCGCTCGGTACGCAACGGGCTCAATTTTACCGAGCGCGGCTTCGGCATCCGCGGGGCGGTCGGCGTACCGGACCGTGGTCACACGGCGGCCAGTCAACTCAAGCCCGGTGATTTCGATTGGGAGAAGTTATTTGGTCAAATCGGCGTGCGCTGGTTCCATACGGGCGGCATCTTCGCCGCATTGAGCGAAAGCACGGCGGCATTGACCATTGAAGCCGTCAAGGCCGCCGCCAAGCACGGCACGATCGTGAGCTACGACCTGAATTATCGCCCCAGCTTATGGAAGAGCATCGGCGGTCAGGCCAGGGCCCGCGAGGTCAACCGCGAGATTGCCAAATACGTGGATGTGATGATCGGTAACGAGGAGGATTTCACCGCGTGCCTCGGCTTCGAGGTCGAAGGCCTGGACCACAATATCACCAGGATCGAAACCGACGCCTTCAAGAAGATGATCGAGAAGGCGGTGAGCGAATTCAAGAACTTCAAGGTCGCGGCCACCACGTTGCGCAAGGTCATTACCGCGACCCGGAATGATTGGAGCGCGATTTGTTGGATGGACGGCAAATTTTACGAGAGCCGCGAATATCCGGCCTTGGAAATCCTCGACCGCGTTGGCGGCGGTGACAGTTTCGCGAGCGGCTTGATTTTTGGCTTCCTGAAGACGGGTGACCCGCAAAAAGCGGTGGACTACGGCGCGGCGCACGGTGCGCTTGCCATGACCACCCCTGGCGACACTTCCATGGCCACGCAGAAGGAAGTGGAAAAGATCATCGGTGGCGGCAGCGCGCGGGTTCAGAGATAATGCTCGACGAACGATGAGATCTGACATGACCACGGCAGCAGCTTCCGCAACGACAGCCGATGCGCGCGGCAGGACGAACTATCGGTGGGTAATTTGTGCGCTGCTGTTCTGGGTCACCACTGCCAACTACATCGACCGCGGCGTCTTTGGCAATCTGGCCCCGGAGCTCGGCAAGACCATCGGTTGGACCGATGAGAATTATTGGAACATGCAGGTGGTCTTCATCGCCGCCTACGCGGTCAGTATGATCGTCATGGGCCGGTTGATGGACGTGCTGGGGTTGCGCTGGGGATTTGTTTTTGCCTGCGCCTTTTGGGGGGTGGCTTCCATGTCTCATGCGTTTGCGCCCGAAATCGGGCACCTCTTCGGCAGCGCTGTCACGGGTTTCTTCATCTGCCGCATCCTGCTCGGCCTGGGCGAGGGCGGCAATTTCCCCGCCGCCATCAAGGCCACGGCCGAATGGTTTCCCAAACGCGAACGCGCCCTGGCCACCGGTCTGTTCAATTCCGGTTCCAACGTCGGTGGGATTCTCGTACCCTGGGGCCTCCCCCACGTCGTGGCATGGTGCTCCGTGATCACCGTCGCCGGTATCGCAGTGGGTTGGCGAGGCGCGTTCATCATTACGGCTGTCATCGATCTTCTGTGGATCGTGGCCTGGCTGGCAATTTACCGAAAACCGGAAGACCACCCGCGGGTCAACAAAGAAGAGTTGGCGTATATCCAGGGCGAAACCGTCGAGCCCACGGTCAAGATCCCGTGGCGTCGGCTCTTCCCTCACAAACAAACCTGGGCCTACGCCACCGCCAAGCTCATGACGGATTGTTTCTGGTGGTTTTACCTGTTCGGCTCGCCGGACTTCTTCAACAAGAAATTCCACCTGAAGCCCGAGGACCGCGAGTACCAGATCATGCTCATTTACGTCGTCGCCTCCGTAGGCAGCATTGCCGGCGGATGGATCGCCGGGGCCTTCATGAAACGCGGCTGGACCACCAATAAAGCCCGCAAGATTACGCTCTTGATCTGCGCCGCGTGTGTCGTGCCCGTCGTATTCTCGACCACGACCGACAACAAGTGGGTGGCCGCTGTCCTCATCACTATTGCCGCATCGGCTCACCAGGCGTGGTCGGCCAACGTCTTCAGTCTCGCCGGCGACATGTTCCCCAAGCGCCTCGTCGGTTCCGTCACGGGCCTCGGCGGCACGTTCGGCGCGATCGGCGGACTCGTCCTGTTCTTCGTCACGGGCAAGGTCCTCAAACACACGGGCAACTATTTCCCCGTCTTCCTCATGGGCAGCGTCGCCTACCTCCTGGCGTTGCTGATCGTGCACATCCTCGTCCCCAACCTCGAAGTGGCCGATATCGAGGAAAAAGCCATCGCCACAGCCTGAGATTTCGCAATTGACGTCCATTCCAATTCAAACGAAGTCACCTGCCTCGTACCGATGGGCGATCCTTCCATCGGCACCGCCCGCGCGGAGGTTGTCTTGGCGAACCTGAATGGTCAGAAGACCGCCATCAGTCTGTCATGGTCGAACGCGCCGATGAAAGGACTGCTGCTGCCCAGCGAATTATCCCACTCAATGGGACGCGGTGCGCGAGTTCCGGCCTTCGCCGATGGATTTCGGGCTCCTGCCGACGAATTGCTTGAACGCCCGGCTGAAATCGTTCGGATGCTTGTACCCCAGCGCGTACGCTATTTCTTTGACGGAGAAACGTTCGGTCTCCAACAATTCTTGGGCCCTCGCCATTTTGAGGCGCTGATGGTACACCGCCGGCGCTTCTCCGTGATGCGTTTGAAACATCCGCACGACCGTGGCCGGAGAGATTTGCAGGTACTCGCACAGCGCCGTGACCGGATTCGGCTCGGCAAGGTTCTGGGCCATCCAGCGCACGGCCAACTCCATCCGCAACGATGGCTCCGGTGGCCCGATTTTGCGCTGGACATGCCGGGCGACGGTGACGTCAATGGAGAGGTGCAACTGCTCAATGGCGAGCTTGGTCAATTCGTCGGGTCGCTCCACTTCCAAGCGACACAACCCGTGCAACTGCTCCAGCTTGTGCCACAAGCGCGTGCCAATCGTCCATTGCCGATACCCTCCCGATTCCACGGCGCACTCCGGACAACGCGGGCCGGTTCGCCAGATCCAGACGAGAAGGTCCGACAGGCCATCAGGTCGATCCGTCCAACCGCTGGCGCAATCGGGGTCGATCACCAAAAAGTCGCCGGTATTGAGCGTCTTCTGCTCGCTTTCGAGGACCAAGGTTGGCTTGCCCCGATTCACCAAAACATAGTGCCAACCGGGGTGGCGGGACACGGGAATGGGGTTCTGGCCATACTGCCGATGTCCCCACGCCAAATATAGGAGATCAAGCTGGGCACTTTCCGGGCAGACCCAGCGCGGGCGTCCGGGCGGCGGCAGATGTAATACCTTCGGCAGCAAGCTCATACGTATATCCAAGTAGTCTCAACAATCATGATGCAACAAGATACGCGAATCGCATTGTCGCGTGAACCGTTCCGTCGTAAGATGTAATCGCACCGGCATATGCCCGTCAACTTATTGTGAACTCAATGAATACGACATCACCTGCTGGCCTCGCAACAAGAAAAACGCCCCCTGTTGGCCCATTCGCCACCAGAACCGTAGCGTCCCCCACGACACTTGGCCTCGTGAAATCTTTTGGTTTCGGTGATCGCTTCGGGTTGGCCACGCCGGGGCACCTCGCCGCGGCGCAGAAATTTGATTTCGCCCCGGTTTTCGCGCAGCAATCCATTCGTGAACTGGAACGCACGCAGCGGACCGCACAGCAGGTCGTCAAGGCCGCAACCACCGCGCTCGCGCAGCGCGGCTACAGTGGCAAGTGGGGGGCTGACGCGGACCACTTGAAGACGACCGAACACGTGGACCGGATGGCGGCGGCCGGTTTCTGCTTCTTCACGATCGATCCCTCCGAGTACGTCGGCAAAGGCACGGTCAAGTCCGAGTTGGAGTCCGCGTACTTGGGACGTAAATTCGACGTACCCAATGTTGGGAAATTGCAATTCGACGTCCCGTCGCTCCGAAGCGCCGCGATAAAATATGGGCGCGCCCTCGAGCACGTCAGCCTGATGGGCCGTCACATCGCCAAGACGATGGGCGCGCGCCCATTCGAGATCGAGGTCAGCGTCGATGAGACCAGTGAGCCAACCAGCATGCTGGACCATTTGTTCATTGGCTTGGAACTTCGCCGGCTGGCCGTTCCCCGCGTCATCAGCGTGGCGCCACGATTCATCGGCGACTTTGAAAAGGGCATCGATTACAAGGGCGACCTCAAGAAATTCGAGGGGTCCCTACGCGAACACCTGGAGATCGCGCGGTTCTGCGGCCCATACAAGATCAGCGTTCACAGCGGCTCGGACAAGTTTGCGATCTATCCCATTCTCGGCCGTGTCTGCGGCCCCTTGCTCC
>JBKQMH010000141.1:0-33128 GCA_052146795.1 Verrucomicrobiia bacterium | reverse complement strand
AGTTTTATCACGGACACTTTGCCGCGTCTAGCCCGACACACCAGACATCTCGTCGGCAGACGAGCGCCCGTCCGTCTTGCAACAGAACTTGTAAACGGAAGGTTGAACTCGACCGGCTCCCCACTTGGTTAAGCGGCCGGAGTGGGCAGTCTCCTCTGCGCTGCCCCTTTTCATTCCCGCACGAGGATCGCCGCGCTCTTCTTCGACAGGCTGACGTTGATTTTCCCGTCGCGCACGACGTAGGACGGCCCGGCGTCCGGCCCGACTCGAATCGCGCGCACCGCCGCGCCCCTCGTGAAATTCGGGAAACCCAGCATCTCCATCGGGACCATGACGAATCTGACGGGCGCAGCGTTCATCACGTCGACGACGTGGCTGCCATCGGGAAAGGGAGACGTCAGATTCAAGGTCTGATCCCGGTCGCTGTTGTTCACGACCACCGCGACGACGTCGTTGCTTTGCGTGCGTGTAAATCCGTAAACATCGTTCGGATCATCCGTCACCCACGTGTGAAATCGGCCGGTGCGCAAGGCCGGATAGGTGTTGCGGATGGCAATCACGCGACGGTAATGCTCCCACAAGTCCGGCATGACGGCGTCCTGCGGGTTGTCGTACGGCTCCAGGTCGCGCCAGAGCATCTGCTTGCGGTTGACCGGATCGCCCGCGCCGAACATCCCGGCTTCGTCGCCATACCAAATCATCGGCGCGCCCAGGAACGTCATCTGGAACGTCGCCATCAGTTTCTGGATCTGATAGGCGGCTGGCCCCGGCTTTGCTCCGTTATAGTGCGCGCCATCCTGGGGTCGGTCGCCCTGGTTGTAATCGCGGTCGGGATTGGCGATCATGCTCACGAGCCGGTCCGTGTCATGGGAATCGTACAGGTTCTGCATGACGTAGTCGGCCTGGAGCGGATACGCCGCCAGTAATTCTTTGAGCTGGCGATCAAATTCGCTGGCCGGGATTTTGCGCTTCTGGTCAATGAAATAGTGAATCGACCGCATGGCGAACTGGTAATTCATCACCGCGTCCCATTCGTTGCCCTGTAAATATTTCGTCGCGATTCCCCAAATCTCACCAGTGATGTAGGCGTTGGAATTAATACCCTTCACCAGCTTGCGCCAATCGATCCAGAACGCGGCGGGAACATCCTGGGCGACATCGAGTCGCCAGCCATCGACGCCGTCCGACGGATCGCCGTTGCCGTCCGGGTCCATCCAGCGGCGCGTGATGTCAAAGATGTACTGCTTCGCCGATTCCGACGCGTATCCCTTTTGGGAATCCTTGCGGAAGTTCGGCAACCCACCGCCGTGGTCCCACGAATTGTATCTCACGGGCGGTCCCCAGCTCGTGATATCGAACCAATCCGCGTAGGGCGATTTCTGGCCGTTGGCGAGCACGTCCTTTACCGCGAAACTGTTGCGTCCCATGTGGTTGAACACGCCGTCAATGATGACTTTCAAACCTTGCGCATGCGCCGCCTTGATGAATTGCAGAAAGAATTTGTCCGACGCCGTCCACTGCCATGTCTTCGGGTCGAGTGTCTCGTGTGCAATGACCGCTTCGTTGTCGACCTTGAAACCGAAATACTGCGAGACGTGACGGTAATCGATCGTGTCGTACCCATGATTCGAACCCGACTCGAAAATCGGACAGAAATACAGCGCCGTCACACCCAATTCGCGAAAGTAAGGCAATTCGTACAGCACGCCCTGAAAATCGCCGCCGAACCGCCGCCCATACCAGTCATTCGAAAACGCCATGTCCTGCCGCGGCGTTTCCCACGCGGCCAACTTGTACCAATCCCAACGCCACGGCAATGTATGGGGCGGATCATTCTCCGTTGTCCCATTGCGGAATCGGTCCGGAAAAATCTGGTACCAGACCACGTTACGCGCCCAGTCGGGTGTCGGGAACCGTTCCGTCAGGTCGGCGGTAAACCAGTGGCCGTCGCTCGCTGCGTACGTCCGGTTCGTTACGGCATCAACCAAAGTGAAATAGTAGGAAGCCGTTTTGTTCGTTGCTTCGGTGGATATGATCGCGTCCCAATAATCGAAGCCAAACTCGGTCCCGTCGCGTTCCATCGGGATGTCGCGATCGCGCCGGTCGCGCCAATGCAGCACCACGTGCTGGACATTGTCGTGCAGGGTCCGCAGTCTCACCTCCGCCAAATCGCTGGAAACGACATTGAAGTATCTGGTCTGATTTGGATCGTGGCGGACCGCAGCCAGATTGATGTCCCGGGGAGACGCGGGGCCGAAGTCCTTGCCCTGCTCCCCAATAAATATCCCCGAGTTGAAGCTCTTGTGTCCGTTGTCCACGCGCAGTGATGGATCGCTGTTTGGATCTTCCATCCAAATATCACCGTTGACGAAGAACTTGTATTGATGGAGTCCTTCGTCGAGCTTGAGGTATTTGACAAATGTGCCGTCGCCCAGATCGGTCATCGGCATCGCCGTCCGGTCCCAACCGTTGAACGAGCCCACGAGGTTGACCGAATGAACTTCCTCGCCTGCGGGAAATGCGGGGTCGCCCTTGGGCCGGTACCGAAATTCAACGAGGTCTTCCGTCTGGCCCGCACCGAAAACGCGCGGGTCCCCGGGGCACGCCTGCCACAAGAAGACCACCAATAGAAAAGCTATTCGCCGCTGCCGCATGTTCGCGCGCCTCCGATTGTACGCACTGCCCGCCGTTCTGAGAAATACCACCGCCGGTTATGTCTCGACCCGTAAGATTACCGCTTGCCGTGCGGAAACCACAATCTCGTCGCCCTTCACTCGCCGACCGGAAAGAAGCTCGGTTGCCGAAATCGGCGCGGCCAATTTGACGGTCTGCGATGACTCACTGCGATTGAGCGCGACGATGCACCGATTGCCATCGGCGCGACGCTCATACGCATACAATTCGCGGTCGTTGTCGACGACAAATGGATGAAATGTTCCCGTTCGCAGGGCCGGGTTCGCCTTCCGAATCGCGATGAGCCTCTGGTAGTAGGCGAACAACTCGCGGTTCTGCAGCTCGGGTTTCTGCCACGGGTAACACCGGCGGCAGTCGGGGTCCTTGCCGCCCTCCAACCCGATTTCGTCGCCGTAGTAAATGCACGGGGCGCCCTCGAACGTGAATTGCAACGCCGCCATGAGCTTCAGTGAATGAATGTCCCCTTTCACCACCGTCATCGGACGCGCCGTGTCATGACTGCCCAACAGATTCAGCATGACTGCCGTGGTCTGCTCGGGGTAGTCGAGCATGAGCTGGCGCAGTGTCTGGTCCAATCCCTTCGTGTCCAGTTTCTCGTCGGCGAAATACCCCAGCAGCGCCTTCTGAAACCGGTAGTTCATCACCGCGTCGAACTGATCGCCCATCAGCCACGGGCTCGCATCGTCCCAGATCTCGCCGACGATGTACGCCTCGGGGTTCGCGTCCCGCACCGCCCGGCGGAATTTCGGCCAGAACGTCTGAATCACCTCGTTCGGCACGTCGAGACGCCAGCCGTCCGTGTGCGCTTCGCGCAACCAGTATTGCGCGACCTTGAGGAAGTACTCCTCGACTTCCGGATTGGTGTAATTGAGCTTCGGCAGCGAATGGAATCCCCACCAGCACTCGTACCATTCCAACGCGTCCTTGTGACGCGCGAACCGGTCGGGAATCGGCCACTTCTTGATGAAAAACCAGTTCCAGTAGCGGCTGCCGCGCCCCTTTTGTTTCACGTCGAGGAAGTACGGATGCAAATTCGAGCAATGATTGAACACCGCGTCGAGGATCACGCGCATGCCCCGCGCATGACACGCGTCGACGAGCCGCCGCAGCAGCGCCAGGTCGCCAAAATGCTCGTCGATGGCGAAATAATCGATCGTGTCGTACTTGTGGTTGCTGGAGCTTTTGAAGATCGGCGTCAGGTACAGCGCCGAGATGCCCAGGTCGCTGAGGTAATCCAGTTTGTCGAATATCCCCTGCAGATCGCCGCCCATGAAATTGCGGAACGTGGGCGGCGCGCCCCACGGCTCGGCGTTGGGCGGATCGTTGGACGGGTCGCCGTTGCAGAATCGGTCGGGAAAAATCTGGTAGAAGACCGCGTCGCGAACCCAGGCCGGCGTCTCGAACGCCGCCTGCTCGCCGGCATCGTAGCGAAACCACGTCCGCGGTTTGCTGGAATTGAACTCCAGCCCCTGCGGCGTCAACCATCGCGGCTGCCCGCAGGCGTGCACGTGGAAGATGTACTCCGCCGAACCCTTCCAGTCGATGGTGGCGCTGAAAAACTCGTTGCCATTCACCGAGCCGAGCCGTTGCAACGCCTGCTCGCGCTCGACCGAACCACGCCGCCACACGACCTGCGCACTGTCGACGGCGTCGCACGCGCTCTGCAACTTCAGGATGACGCGGCCGTCACCGAGCGTGTTGACAAAGCGCCGCGACTGCGGCTCGTGCCGCATGCAAACATCGATTGTTCCGGGCGAAGACATATCCTGCGAATCAAATGTTCCGCGGCCCATCCCGTCTTCCCACAGGCCGCATACCCCCTTGTTACGGACCGATGGTCTTGACCGAGTTTTTGCCGCCGAACGTGTCGTCAGCCGCGTCGGGATTCAGCGGGTCCTGTTTCCAATTGCCGTCCACGACAAATTTATATTGGTACTTGCCGGGCTTCAGCGGGATCGACGCGATCCACACACCCGAGGGATCTTTCTGCATCGTGTTGGCGGTGGCGCTCCACTGGTTGAAATCCCCCGCCACGGACACGCTTTTCGCCCTCAAATCGCTATACGAAAACGTCGGGGCGGAACCGGCCGCGCCCGAAACGCCCGTCGCCGACGCCGGCGCGCCGCTGGGCGCCTCGATCACTGAGTTCCCGTCCGTGGCTACCGGCTGGCGCGGGTCCGTCTCCCACCGGGCGCCGCCATCAACGGCATACTTGAACCGGTGTCGTCCCGGCGACAATTGCGTCGTCAGCTTCCAGTGACCGGCGCCGTCATTTTGCATAAGCCATTCGCCGTGACCGCTCACCTTGCCGTCCTCGTTGTCCAGCCAGCCATTGAAATCACCGGCCAGATGGACCGTCGTGGCCTTGGAGTCGGTATACTGAAACGTCACGCCGTTCCCTCCCCCGGCTCGGCCCGAACCCTCGGCGGCCGCGGCCTTCACTTCGATCAACGAATTGTCATCGGATGTCGACGGTAACCGGCGGTCCTTTTCCCAACGCGCACCCCCGTCGATCACGTATTTGAACCGGTACTTGCCCGGCGCCAACGGAACGGTCAAGGTCCAGTTCCCCGAGCCATCGCTCTTGAGCAACCATTCCGTGTGGCCCGTGACCTTGCCATCCTCGTTGTCCGCCCAATTGTTGAATTCGCCGGCCAGCAGGACGCTCGCGGCCCTCGCATCCGAGAACGAGAACGTCGTGGGAATCTTGTTGACGCCGGCCGCCGCGCCCGCCGAGGGCAACACCCCGCCGACCGACACGCCGGAGTTCTCGAGGTCATTGACCGTCTTGCGCGCCGGGTTGGCGGGATCGAGGATCCATTCGCCGTCGACCACCAACTTGTAGCCGTAATAGCCGGGCTTGAGGTGCAGCGTCCTCGACCATGTGCCGGAGTCGTCCCGCGTCAGGGGAAGCTCGCTCCAATTGCTGAACTCCCCGGCCACGCTGACCGTTTTCGCGGTCGCGCTCCTGTACTGGAACGTCTGGTCGACCTCGCCGTCGTTCACGGGGGTGCTGGTGACGCCGGCGCGGGCCGAAAGGGAGAGTACAACCCCGAGGAATAGCGCCAGAGTGCGCTTGACGTGCATGGATCGATTTCCCCTCACGGGATCAAACAGCCGGAGCCACGACCGCACCCTGAAGCCGCGCGCCGCACGACTCCCGGACGGTGAGATAAATCGGTATGACCTCCTGAACACGACTGACCTTGCCGTGGATCAACTCCACCATCCGCTCGCAGGCGAGTTTGCCAATCTCATACAGCGGTTGGTGGACCGTCGTCAGTCCCGGAATCGCAAAACTGGCCTGCGGAATATCGTCAAACCCGACCACCGCCACGTCCTGCGGCACGCGCAGCCCCAGTTCGTTGAGTTTCTTGATCGCGCCCATCGCCATCTTGTCGTTCAATGAGAATATCGCCGTCACGTCCGGGGTGCGCCGCATCAGTTCCTCCGCCGCCTTCATCCCGCCCTCTTCCGTCAGCCACCCGTCCACAATCAGGTTCGGATCGGACCCGATCCCGCTCTCTTCGAGGACTTCGCCGAACGCCTCGAGCATGTCCTGGCTGGTCTGGATTTCGCTGACGCCGCCGGTGATCATCCCGATCCGCTTGTGTCCCAGACGAACCAGATGTTTGGCCGCCTGCCACGCGCCGTAGCGGTAATTCGATACGACGTAGTTGAGATCGAATTCCTTCGAGTAATTGTTCACCAGCAGGAACGGCCGCGAGCCGTCCGTCAGTTCCGAGACGAACCGGTGCCGCGAATTGGCGCCGATGAACATGATGCCGTCGACAAATTTCTGGTCGTAGAGTTGCCGATACTCCTTGCCGTCGATAAATTCGTTGCGGGCGACTTCGAGCAGGATCTTGTAACCGAGCCGGCTCGCGCGGTCGTAGATGCCGCTGACGATCTCCCCGAAATACACGTCCGCAAACGCATGGCGGAGTTGCGGCACCAGCACCGCCAGGGTCCGCGTGTGCCGCCACGCCAGCGCCCGCGCCATCCGGTTGGGTTGATAGCCGAGGCGTTCGATCGTCTCCAGCACGCGCGCCCGGGTGGTTTGGCTGATCCGGGGATTATCGTTGAGTACGAGCGAAACTGTGGACAAGGACACGCCGCTTTGTTCGGCGATGTCTTTGATCGTGTACCGTCTCTTGGACTCGTTCATTCGACTTGCCTTTCGCTCATGGGGCCGCCCTCCCCAAGCACCGTTTTGTCTGTTCCGACAACTGCCCTGGCTGCGGCTCGCACGTCCAAATCCCAACAACTGCAATCGATTGCAGGTCGTCCGTACCGAGGGTCAATCTGACTCTCGCGTGCCCCTGCCGCGTCTCGCGTATCCGGGCCGGTCGCAGGCCTATCGGCTGGGACAGCCGACGCTACAACATCGCCCGACGGTCTTCCAACACTGGTTACCATTGTAAAACCAACCGATTCTATAGTCAATTCATTTGTTAAAGCGTTTTCCCTTTGACAGCCCCTTACCGGCGTGTTAATTCTCACTGTCAATGAGTCCCTGTTCCCAGCTCTCCAAGCCCCGTCGCGCCGGGAGTGCCTCCCGCGCCTTCACGTTGATCGAACTCCTTGTGGTCATTGCCATTATCGGCATCCTCGCCGCCATGCTGTTGCCGGCGTTGAACAAAGCCCGTGAAAAAGCCCGACGCGGCGTGTGCGCGGGCAACCTCCACCAGATCGGCGTCGCCATGATCTCTTACGCCGATGACTTCAACGGATGGTTCCCCTATCCGGATTGCGGTGCCGGCTGCAGCGCAAACGGTGGTAGCCAGAAACTATTTCGGAAATACGTTGGCGCAATATATGGGAACGACAACGGTTATACTGGCGTGGAGGACGCTTACGATGTTGAAGCGTATTGCCGACTCCTTTGTGCCTTGGGATATGTCGGCAATCCGGACGTCTTTTTTTGCCCCAGCGACTACAATAAAACGTCCGCTAGCGCTGGAAACATGAAGACCGGGCCCCAAACGAGCAAGACGGAGCAACCGGTTAGCCAGAGTGGATATGGATCTGGGGGAGCACCGAGCTCCCCCCCCCCTCTTTGGACACAGCTTTGGGCGTTCAATATCAGCTACTTTTACGTCGCCAGAATCGGCACCGGCGTGCCGCCGATGGGAACCGGCGAGCTAACCTCACAAGGCCAATCCGGTTCCAGCGGCAATGGTGTCTATATGCTGATGGCTGATAAGACATTGTACGGGTACGCTAGCTCGTGCGGTCAGACCAGTGGCGGGGGTGGGGGAAGCGCCGGGGACAACGTAATCACGGGTGACCTTGTCAACGGAGATATTCACGGCACGGACGGGCGGAATTGTCTCTTTAGCGATGGTCATGTCGAGTGGATCAATGGCCCCAAGATTTGTGACCAATACGGAGTCATCCAAGCCGATTGGGGCGAAGACGGCGTAACCGCTTGCCCAACCGGCTGCCCCCAAACAACTGACAACATCGACTGAACCGGGACACGGTCTCCTCTTCCGCCCCTCTGTAGCGTAGCTCGGCATGCCCGTGTCAGGCTCGTTGCCCAGATGGACGCCTTCTCAACGCGCCGCCAACCGTCTTTGTCAGCCGGGTGTATATCAAGCTTCACCCCTCATTTTTCGGCTGGAACGCTCGAACAGGTGAGAAGATCAGGAAATTGACCAGGGCCTATCCAAAGAGGCCTGTCACCCTGAACGAAGTGAAGGGTCTCTGTCGTATCGTCAGGCGGAACAGGGCAAAGATTCGGCGCGTCTCGTAGACTCGGCTTCGCACGCTACGCCAGCGCTCCAATCTCGTCGGCCGTCCTGTCACGCCCACTTGTCACCCAGATTCATCTGGACACCGCCTCTCTGTAGCGTCGGCTGTCCCCAGCCGAGATGCCGTTGTAGCGTCGGCTGTCCCAGCCGAAACTCCGCGAGCGCCCCGGATGCGCTGGCTCCGAAATCGCCAGCGATTACGGAGCTGGAGACAGCGCACGCTACACCAGCGCTCCAATCTCGGCGGCCGTCCTGTCACGCCCACTTGTCACGGGTGCATCTTGACACTGCCACCATAGACGGGATCTAATCTTTTACTGGGGTGCAGGTCTGGATAGGCCTCCATGTCTGTCCGTGGCCCGAAAAACCTGGCCGTCCGGTGGTATTGCCCTACCTCGTCTTATGCTGACACTCCCGGCGTTCGGTCATGTTACAGTGGTAGTGTCAAGATGCGCCCACTTGTCACCCCCCTCACCCTTTCCTCTTGACATCGTCTCCCGCCGAGAGTACGAATCCTTACCGTAGTCACCCCGCCTGTGGTGAATTGCTCGTGGCGAGGCGCATTCGCGACGAGCCGTTGCTTGTCATATTGTTCAGCCGGACTCCTGTCTGGTCCGAAGTATCCCGAACAGCGACAAGCGCATCGAGAAGGAGACTCGGTTCATGAAAACTTTCCGCATTCTCTCGGCAATCGTCGTGCTCGCTGCAACCGCCGCACCCCCCACAACCACCGCCCAGACCCTCACGACGATTTATTCATTCTGCAGTCAGCCCCCTCAGGGGGATTGTAGCGACGGGGGCGACCCGCAGGCGGAGCTTATGCAGGGTACCGACTGCAATCTATACGGCACGACGTATGCAGGCGGAAACGGCGGCACCGAGGGTACTGTTTTCCGCATAGGTCTCAGTGGCGTATTCACAAGGGTGTACGCGTTTGGCGAGGGGGGTACCTTCGACGGTTCGACCCCGTGGGCCGGGGTACTGGAGGGGAGCGACGGCTCGTTGTATGGCACAACTTTCACGACCGGGCAGGGCGGTGGCGGCTGGGTGTATAACATGCCCCTCGGTGGACCAGACACCAACCCGGCGACACTACTTGGACAAGCAAGTGGCACCTCGCGAAGCACGCTGATCGAAAGCAACGGCTGGCTATACGGCTCGTGCCTTTACTCCTCTGTCTGGAAGATCGCCACCAACGGCGGGCCCTTCACCGTATTGCATACCTTCACCAACCAGCCGGACGGCTATGGGCCGGCAGCCGGCCTCGTTCGGGGTAGCGACGGGTATTTGTACGGGACGACTGAGTCAGGAGGGGCGAGCACCAATTGCGGCGTAGGCATAGGATGCGGCACCGTGTTCCGAATCGATGCCAATGACGGCTCACAATTCCAGATCTTGCATAGCTTCGATAACAACGATGGTCGTACTCCGGAGTGTATTCTTGTCGAGAGCAACGGCTGGTTCTACGGCGCAACCCTGATCAGTACAAACGACTCTGGCAGCGTGTTCAAGGTCTGCACGAATGGCGACTTCGTGTTGCTATATGCCTTTGCCCCCGGCACCGGTGGCGCCAATCCATTTGCCGGGCTCGTGCAGGGCAGCGACGGAAAATTTTATGGGACGACGTACCTCGGAGGGACAACCGGCAACGGCACCGTGTTCTCCATCACCGACGCGGGCACTTTGACGACGATCTATAGTTTTGGCGGAACCAATGACGGAGCCAACCCCCAAGCCGCCCTGGTTCAAGCCAGCGACGGAGATTTCTACGGGACGACGTCCGGTGGGGGCACGAACTACGCCGGCACCGTGTTCAGGCTCACCATTCCCCTCAGCCCGCCGCCGGTTCAAATCAGCCAAATCAGCGCCATTCAGCTCGTGGGCACCAATGTCCTCGTTACGATCCCGGCCATCGCACGCCAAAACTATCAATTGCAGTACAGCGGCTCGATGTCCCCGGTGGCTTGGTCCAACGTCGGCGCATCAGTCAGTACCAGCCTCGGCGGTCCCGTCACGCTGACGGACAGCGGCGGCGCGGTCAACACCCAGCGGTTCTACCGGGTCGGGGTAAACACTTGTACGGGGGATTAGAAAGCGAAACCGACGCAGTACGCACTTTCTGGACATATCGCAGGAACTAACTGATACGCAACTGGTTGCGTGTTTCTGCGAAACGAAGCCGGATGGGTTGCCGTGCGGTTACAGCTACAACTGGTTGAACCGCTGATACTTAGGGCACGATATGCATCCGAGCACCAGCGAGCATTTCCGCCCCGATTCATGTACAGATCCCAGCGTACGACGATCCTGGAACCACCTGATTCATCGCCAAAAAATGGCTTCGATTTGTGTTGACATCTCGCCCCATTTTTTTATATAAAAGGGGCTGATAGTTAGAGCGATTTACCGTCTAAACTGACGCGAGTTGGGCACAGCAACCGATGAGGGAAACGAGGAATATGACCAAACTTTCTAAAAGCATTATCATTGTGATGGCGATTGCTGCAGCAATCGTCACGCAGTCGTACGGTCAATCGGCTGGCATCTGGGGCGGCTACCTAAAGTTGCAGGTCACCGGCGGCCCGGACGCTGGCACGGCTTGGTTCGGGATACAATCAGATGGCGGCGCTTCGCAGCCAGCGAACTTCTTGACGCCGGGCGCGACGCCGTCGCTCAATCTTGGCACCGTCACCGGCTTGGAAATCACTGACGCTGCGATGATGACGTATAAGAACGGCGGAGCAGATGTGACGGGCGCGTTTTACAACTGGCGCGTCACGCTCAATGGTCCGCCATCCGGCTCGTTTAACGCATTTAACGGCGGCGGCTTGCCGTTCGGATATAACGGTCCGTTCACAGATGTGAATGGCAACACTGGCGAAGGAAACACAAGTGGCGACCAGCAATGGGGTGGCGTCGACAGCGATACGGCCGCAAATGTTCTGTCCGGCCTGACCCCGGGGACGTACGTGATGGATGTGTATGGGGATGCTACCACGTCGGTCGGCACCCAATACCTGAACAACGGGAATGGCTCCAACTACAGCCTGCAATTCACCATCGTTCCGGAGCCGTCGAGCATCACTCTCGTCATTCTCGGCTTGCTCGGTGCGGTCGGCATGATCCGCCGACGCAACGCCTGAGCCCTTGTAAGCCGCGTGCCCTCACGCGGCGCTGATAAGCGATTCGACCGGGCCCCGCAGTGTTGCGGGGCTCGTTCTTTTTGTGTACAAACCGTGAATGCGCCCCGGCTTCTACATCCTCTACTACGGCATCGGCAAATCGCTGTTCACGATCATCTTTCGCGTCATCTTCCGCACGCGCGTCGCGGGACGCGAACGCATCCCCCGTGACGACGGGCTTCTCGTCGTCTGCAATCACATCAGCTTCGCCGATCCTCCCCTGTTGGGCACGGTGATGCCCCGCCCCGTCGAATTCATGACCATGGTGGAAATGTTCCGCAAACCGTGGCTGGCCCGCCTCCTACGCACCGTCGGGTGTTTCCCCGTCGACCGCTCCCGCGTGGACCAGCGCGCCGTGCGCGAGGCCATTCGACGCCTCCGGGCCGGCCGCTGCCTCGCGATCTTCCCCGAAGGCGGAATCCGTCTCACGCAAAAATCCGTGCTCGGCGGCGACCCGGACATCAAGCCCGGGGCCGGCGCGATCGCGTTGCTCGCCAACGCGGTGATCCTGCCCGTCATCGTCCGCGATACCCGCAAACTGTACGCCGCCCGCAACTGGCTCCAACGCGAAACCCTCGGCGTCACGTTCGGCCAGCCCTTCTGTCTGTGGAACCCTCGGGATTTGGCCGGGGAGGAGCGTCGTGAGCGCGCCGAGACTGTCGTTCGCCAGCAGCTCCTGAAAACCGTTGAACTGGACTGATGTTCTGCTACAGTCAGCCCGTGTTCCGCAACGCTCTGGCAGCTCTTTTGACGCTCCTCGCCGCCCAACCTCTGGTCTCGGGCCAGACGACCCGCACGGTCCATCTTCGCACCACGGACAATGTGGACATCGCCGGGACCTTGTATCCGGTGCCGCACACACCCGCGCCGGCCGTTCTGCTCGTCCATTCGGTGGAACGGGACCGTCACGTCTGGGCCGGGTTCGCGGCGGTCCTCCAGAAAAACGGCCTCGCCGTGCTGGCCATTGACCTGCGTGGCTACGGTGAGAGCACCCGCAAAGAAACCGCGGACGGCCCGGTCACTCTGGACGCCCGCAAGTTCACCGGCGGCGATTATCGTGACATGATGCTCGATGTGGAAACCGCCGTGGATTGGCTCCAAGCCCGGCCGGAAGTCGACGGAAAGCATATCGCGTTGGTCGGGGAAAGTTTCGGCGCCAACATCGTGTTGCGTTACGCCGCCATCAACGAGGACATCGCCGCCGTCGTCGTTCTCAGCCCCGGCATCACCTATCGCGGCGTGCGCACCGATGACATCATCTCCCAGGTCGCGCACGCGCCCCTGCGCATTTTCGTTTCGCAGTACGATCCGTTTGCGTTCGAGTCGTCCAAACGCCTTGTCGAAATCCTCAAGGAAACCGGCGCCCCCACCACGACCAACGAACTGACCATTTGCACGGGCAACCTCCACGGCTCCGATATGTTGCTCGGCGTCAGGAATCTTCCCCAGATCGTCGTCACCTGGCTGAAGGACGCGTTCACGCGAAGGCCCACCCCGTCCGCGCCGCTGTCGCCCCCTGCCCCGTCTGACGCCGCGCCCGTTCCCGAAAAATGATCCCGTTGCGAGACGATCGACCGCCCCGAACGTTTGCGTTCGCTACCGTCGCCATCATTGCCGCCAATGCTGCCGTCTTCTGGCACGAACTCTCACTCGGCAGCCCGGGCCGCCTCGACGCGTTCTTTGCCAGCTTCGCCCTTACGCCGACCGACCTCACGCAGGCGCCCTCGCCGGACACCGCCCGCACCATCTTTACCTCCATGTTTTTGCACGGAGGTTGGGCCCACATCATCGGCAATATGCTCTTTCTCTGGATCTTCGGGAGGAACGTCGAGGATTCCATCGGCCACTTCAAATTCCTCGTCTTCTACCTGCTTTGCGGCATTGCCGCCGCGGCGGCCCAGGTTGCCCTCTCGCCGAATTCGACCGTCCCGATGATCGGGGCCAGCGGCGCCATCTCCGGAGTGCTCGGCGCTTACCTGCTGTTGTTTCCCCGCGCCCGCGTGCTGGTGCTGTTCCCAATCTGGATCTTCTGGCGTGTGTTCTACCTGCCCGCGATTCTGTACCTCGTCTTCTGGTTCGGCCTGCAATTGCTGAGTGGAATGGCGGTTCGCAATAGCATGGATGTCAATGGCGGAGTCGCCTTCTGGGCACACGTCGGCGGGTTCATCGCGGGAATGTTCCTGATCCCCGTCTTCAAGAAACGCAACGTCAGGCTGTTTCAGTAACCACGGATGTAGCGTCGGCTCTCTGAGCCGATCCGGTGTAGCGTCGGCTGTCTCAGCCGATTCTTGCCGTTGTAGGGCCGGATGCCGAGAGCCTGCCCTGAGCGTAGCCGAAGGGTCTAGGTATCCAGCCGTCCGGGTCAGGCCACGTCGTTGGAGGGCGAGCCTCCCGGCGAGCCGCCCCGCTCGTGGCAGAGCGCAACCAGCGACGCTGAAAATTGGGGCAGCCGATTTTCTGCTTGCGCGGCACGGCAGGGACTTCAACGTGCCATCAGAAAGGCCGTGTGGTGTGGACAGAGATTCCCTTGAGGAGACAGCCAGAATGACTGGCAACAAATAGCAAGCGCGAGCTGGTAGCGCGTCTGAACGCCGTTTGGTCGGGCAGCAAAAACGGGCAATGCGACCTCTGGCGCAAATTCTATTTTTGTTCAAATCGCATAGCAACTTGGAATTCTGAATTTGACTCATGAGGTGACAGGAGTACGATTTCGCGAATTGATGCAGAGTTGTGCACGCGATATTGATGCACTCGGAATTGCATGAAAGCTTGCTTCTTGCTTGGCTCAGGGATTTCAAAGCCCGCGAGTTTTCCGCCGCTAGAGAAAATAAGCGCACGAATTTTATCGGGTGAAGGCATCCTGAAAGACTCCGAGGGAATCTATCGTGAGAAACGAGCGACCGATGGGGACACATTCTTCGCAGACGAGGAACTGAAACACTTATTAAGGTTTCTGCATTGGCTTGGGGTGCAGGCCAACATGCGGTTCGAGGGGACCCCCCACCGTGCCAATTACGAAGACCTATTCTATCTGGCGTCCCAAATCCACGATGACCTACTTGACGAATACGAAAATCCGGCAGTGCGACCGTTTATTCTCGCCGCGCTTTCAGACCTTTGGGAATCTGTTCCCGAAAATGCCCGTCCGTTGATAGAACTGAGTGAACTGGCTGGAGAAGCAACAAACTACATCCGTGACGTCGTCGTAGCGATGCTCGCGAAACAGTCTGAACGGACAGACTATCTCAAATTGTTTCTCGATGCGGCTTGTGACAGCACAGTGTCAGAATTGAATCTCTTTACTTTGAATCATGATAAACTTCTTGAAGAGTACTTTCATAATAAGATCGGCGTTACGGATGGCTTCAAAAAGGAAAACGAGTTTGGAATCCGACGGTGGAGTCCCACGCTGTTCGATGAGACCGTGCCAAGCCGTCGGGTCACTAGCGTGCGTCTCTTCAAGCTTCATGGCTCCATCAACTGGTATCGGTTCCGTCCCGAGTCGTCCCGTCATTATGTGCGGGGCTTGAACCCTTGGGTCGAAGAATACGTCGGAATCAGGTCGAAGCCTTCACTTTCGGAGGTAAGGGATTCACTGGAGCGCAGACATGAAATAATCGGTCGTTCTCTAATCTTGGTTGGTACATTTAACAAGATGCTCGACTACACCGACAGGGTATTCTTGGAAATGCACTACCGCTTCATCCGTGTATTGGATGAGACGGAACAATTGATCGTTTGTGGTTATGGTTTCGGTGACAAGGGGGTCAACAAACGGATCACAGAATGGATGTGTTCGTCGCTGTCCCGCAAGATGCTGATAATCGACCCCAAAAGCCCAGGTCAGTTGAGTCAGTCTGCACGGCCTTCGGTTGCCCTAAAGATCAAAGAATGGAAGCGACAGCACCGTTGGGTACATTGGTCAATCGGATTGGACGGCGCAGAGATTTCTTGGGAGCGAATCGCAAAGGAGTTCCTCAAGAGCCTGTAAGAAAGTCGAGGATTGGAAATTCTTGATTCGCGTGTCCGAAAGGCGTTGCTGCCGCGTCACCCTCGGTCGCGTCCGTGAATTGCCGCTGCAACGCCAAGGCCCCTCGACGCGGTCAGACAATTTTCTTTTTAGTACGTCTGTCTCTGGTACACTTCACCACTCGGTCTCGCGATGAACAATAGACAGCACAAAGTGTTTTATTGGGGTGTGTTTGCCGTAGCGGTTGCTGGGCTTTTTCCTCCGTGGAATCTTTCAATCGACGGTACGCACACCTACAACACGCGCACTAACTCCATCGACGATACGTACACCTACCACAAGCGCATTTACTCCTTCATTCTTGTTCCACCCGCCCCAGATAGCGACACAACGTCTTACGGCGTTTCGTTGGACGCGTGGTTGTTTGGCCGTCGAGTAGAGTCTTACTACGTGTCGCTGGACGTGAGGAGGCTGTTGAATGAGTGGGCTGTCATCGGTGTTGTGGCG
Source organism: Verrucomicrobiia bacterium (assembly GCA_052146795.1). Taxonomy (GTDB): domain Bacteria; phylum Verrucomicrobiota; class Verrucomicrobiia; order Palsa-1439; family Palsa-1439; genus Palsa-1439. The sequence continues at coordinate 17,019 of JBKQMH010000141.1, read as the reverse complement.
ACGGCGCTGCTCTTGAGTTTCAGAGGCCCGAACCGAAACGCTCCAAGAGCATCCGAGCAGGGCGAGGAGAAACCATCGTCGCCTGTGCCGACCACCATTGAAGACACTGAGGCCACAGCCACTCGCAAAAAGTATTTGAAGCACGAAGCTGCCGTGAAGTCCATAGGATCGCTTTATTGCTTTTTTGCCCTTTTTTACATCCTAATGGCAGTAGCCTTGCCCGCATACGAAAAACAAACTGTCGCTATCTGGATCGGGATTTCGATTCTAGTCCTGTTGGGTGCAGCCTTCTTCTGGGCAGGCAGAGGATTGAGAGCAATAGACGCTAAATCAAAACCGCTGGCCACGATACTTGCCGTTTTGTTGCTGGTTGCTTGTTCTTGGAATTTTGTTGACCCTTCCTCGAAGACACGTGGCGGGGCACTGCTAGGATTTCTGATATCTGCGTATGTCCTATATCTTATTCACTCTGCGAAGGGCAAGGTGGTCTTCTCCAAAGACTACAGGGCAGTGATTGAAGCGACACCCTCAATACGGTACAGAACTGCGCTCTTCATTTGGATTCTCTTGGGCTTACTGATTACCCTCCTTGTAGCACTCATCCTGTTAGCGGCATTTGCGAAGTGACAAAACGCCCGACGAAGGCAGACTGAGAACAACAAACGTCACACGCCAACCGTGTCAGTACCAAAACAGAGCTAATAGCCCCTGACTCGCAGCACAAAACGTTGCACAGCCATTGTGATTAGGACAAGGAAAAGTGTCCCAATGGCTCCAGCCAGCCAGTTGCCAATCAGCGAATCAGTTTCAACGCATGACAGCCAATTGTGTTGAACCAGCGGGTCGCCGCGTTTGTTCAACGCGCGTGAACGGAGATAGCATCGAAAAAGGTAGCGAATGACGGTCGGGATTCCCATCAGAAACAGGCCAAGGAAAAAAAAGAGCCACGTGCCTACTGAAATGCTGTCCAGCGTTACTTCGTTACCTGCGTCATCGGTCACGCCACCTGTGGCCACCAAAATAGGCAAGAGCAAACCTGAAACGGTGGAGATGCCACCGCCCAACATGCGACATACAGCGATTCCCCAAGCGGCACAAACGACGCAGTGTAGGACGAATCCTACTTTGAGCCGAAGCCTGTTCGGCTTCTCTGTGGCAAACGTAGTCGGTGCTGGTTCGGGAATGAGCCTCTTTCCGAAGAGGCTTCGGGTCTCCTGTAGGAATTTCCCCATGTCGCAAAGATCCATACCTTGATTGAGCGCACGGTTCAACTCTTAATGGGCTGGGCCAGATTCTCAGGCGGGTTACGTTGCCAGATTGTCGGGCGCTGCCGCGCGTTTGCCTTACTCAACTCAACCTGCCCGTGAATATCGGGGGCAACGCCGGTCGGGATGCCCCCCGTTTCCTCCAATTGCATTTGCTTCTGGTCTGCCTGCGGTCCCTCGAAATGTTTCGCCGTCTCGGTTTGGATTTCGGCGGCGATCAGTTCGTCGAGTCGCCATCAAACCCATTCAGGCAGCGGCGCCAGTGAGGCTGACCTCTCTCGCGGTGCTTCGTCGCCACGTGGCGAATCCCACCAGCGCCAATTCGACTGCTACGTATCCGATGACATAAGAAAACCCGCCGACTCCGAATCCATAACTGTGCAGGCCCTTGCCCAGCACGAAATTCACTCCGTACCACGCCATGAGCACGGCCATGAAACATACGACACTGGAAACCGTCAGCGCAAAATTGCTCAGCCAACCTGCCAGCCGTCCGTGCAACGGTATCAAATAGCTCACCAGCGCGATCAGCGCCCACGTTTCCTTCGGGTCCCAGCCCCAAAACCGTCCCCACGCGTAGTGCGCCCAAATCCCGCCCAGAATCGTCCCCGCCGCCAGCAACAACACGCCGATCTGCATGGCGCGGTAGATGAAATTCTCGATCGTCGCGATCGTTTGCCGGGCCGACGGCGCAAACAGGTAATACCCCAGCGCGATGTGGCCCATCCCCATCGCCACCGCAAACGCTGCGTACCCCAGCGTGATCGTCGGCACGTGGACGCTCAACCAGAAATTATCGCGCAACACCGGCACCAACGGCCCGATGCTCGGATCAAGCACTGCGGGGAATTGGTCGGCCAGCAGCAACATCACGACCGATAACGGCGCGACCGCGACGATGTAGTACCGTGGCCGATAGACCAGTTCCAGGATCATTGCGAAAAATGCGGCGCCAAAGCTCACCCACACCACGGATTCATACATGTTCGTGATCGGCGGACGACCGGAAATCATGATCCGCAAGTAAAACCCCCACGCGTGCACGGCTACACCCGCTAGGAACATCGCCACGCCGACCCAGTACACCCCCGCGTTCCGCGAGCGCCACGTCGCCAGCATCCAGACAAACGCGGCAAGATAAAACATCCACGCCTTGCGGAACGGATGAAACGAATTGTAATGCACCTCGCGCTGGAGGCTCGCGAACGTCGGGTACACGGACGGACTCAGTGAAATCAAAAACGAACGGAGTTGGCCGGAAGCCGCAGCGAACGCACTCGGATCGCGCTGCACGTACGCCCCGCCCAGTGTCTTGAAAACGTTCTGAAGCTCGGTCTCCTTGTCCGCACCGTAATACTTGGCGATATCAGTTACGGGCACCCAGGTGCCTTTGGCGCTGCTCGGATGCGGCACCACCGCCAATGACTGCGGTCCGACAGCCTCGTCCAGCAACCGCAACCGCTCCGCGACGATTTGCGCCTCGCGCTCCTCATGCGTGAGATCGACCTTCTGTTTGCCGCTCTCCTTCTGCTCGATACGCCCCATCATTTCTCGAAATTGGTCTGTCGCCAGTTGGTTGTAAGTAAAGTACTTCTGGTCCGCTGGCAGTCCGAGCTTGTCCCGCAGGGGCTTGTAGTTCACCAGGATCACGGGCACTTTGCTCCACTCGCGCGTCCCGAACCACATCGACATCAGCACGTCCATCGGCTCCATCTGCCGTCCGCTTTCGGGATCGAGAAACGTTTTCTTGCCAGTCAATTTCTCCACCGTCTCCAGCGCCACGGTATCCAGCGGCTTTTTCCGCCCGTCTTTCTGCACCGCCAGAAACCGCAGTGCCGTGAAATCCAGATCGTCCGCAAACGCCGCCGTCGCGAGCGTCAGCACCACCAGAATCGTCATAAGCTTCTTCACACAGCCACCGCCTCTTTTTTCACCGGCTTGGTTTTCCCTGCCCCGGTCACTCGTCGGCCATCGTCCTCTGTCTTCTTCTGCAGCCAACCGCGCCCCCAAAACATCAGCGCGATTCCGCCCACGATCAATATCGCGCCCGTCCATGTCACATACGTCACAATCATCGGGTCTTTCTTCACCTGCAGCGCCGTATACTTCAAGTCGTTCGGGTTCCACGAGGCTTGCGAGAATTTGTAGCCGTTGAACCACGCGGGATGGTTCATCCAAATCGAGGCCCGCTGCGTCAACCCGCGCACGTCGTCGTGAAAGACAACCTTGCTCGTCCAACCCGCCACGTTCATGCTGCCCTCGTCGCGCTCCACCAGGAAATCCTCCAGTTCGACCCGAAACGGCAGTTGCATGAAATCCCAGCCGTACATCACGTGGACCGTCTTACCGCCGGCTTCCAGCGCTACCGGCTGACCAAACCGCACCCACGCCGCTTGCTCCTGGCCGTTGGCGTGCGCCGTCACCTTCAGCGCGGGAGCGCTGTCCTCCGCATCCGTCGTCGACGGTTCGACTCTCTCGGAGGTCAGGGCCCTGGCCACGTACTTCACCGGTGTAAACTGAAAATCCATCCAGCCCGTCGCGACCGGCTCCCCGACTTTCATCTCCCCTGACTTGAATCCCGCTTTCGCAGCGACTGCGTAATGCAGCGAGCCGTCAGGCGCCAGTACGACCGTCATCACCCCGCTACGCTGTTTCGGAGCCGCGCCTGCGAGGGTTACGTGAGCGCCAATCGCCTGGCCGTGTGTCGTCCGCACGATTGGGTCCATCTGCCCCGACGCGAACACGAATTGCCGTTCCTCGTCCTCGCCACGACTGAGAACCACCACCGCCGCGGGATTGTTCGGTTCGCTCGACGCAGTCGACGGCTTGTGGTTCTCATCCAATTGAAAATCAGGCCAATAGCCCGCAATGTGCGCTTTCACCCCGGACTCTCCCAGTGTCGCGTCTTTATCCACGTTCTCGGCCAACGCGACGGTGAACGGTTTCCCCTCGATCTCAATCCGCAACGCCGGCCCCGCTTTCGCTGCATCCGCCGGCGCTGACGTCAGCCGTTTCACCTCATCCGCATTATGCGCCACAACAAATTCAAACTGCGCCGGACCGATACTCGCATGACTTCGTTCCGGCGACGCCGCCAGCAGCCAATCCGTCACGTCCTGACCCGCCATCTCGCTTTTCAACTCAAACTGCAGCGCTGGATTCGGATCGGTACCACCGTCTTGGACGAGCTGCATGACGTGGCTATTGGGCATGAATGCGTCCAGCGTCAGCCGCAAGTCCTTCCCCGTTTGGATCGCTGCCGGCTTGACGGTCCCGTCCCGCTTCACCTGCACGAGCGCCTTCGCGCGCGCGCCCGTTTCGGGCACGACCACCGTCAGCGCTTCGTCCTCAACGCGTACCACATTCGCCGGTGTCTCGCCGACGCGCATCTCCATCATGCCCTCCGTGCCGTAATGAAACGCCGCGCTGCAGCCTCCAAGCAAAATGATGATCCCGGCGTGGGTGATAACAAAGCCGACGTGTTTCCGCTTCCACGGCCAGCGCGTCAGCGCCGCCGCCGCCACATTCACAGCCAGCACAGCCAGCAAACCGTTGAACCACCAGCTCCGGTATACGATTCGCGCGGCCACGCGCGAGTTGTCGCGCGATTCCAGGAACGTGCCGGCGGCCATGGCGACCGCCAGTAGTAATAAAACCACTACGGCCAGCTTGAGTGAGCCGAAAAACTTGAGAAAACGATTTTGCATCACAACCCGGCCTGCATCTTACCACCGGCGCGCAACGTTCCACAAGCTTTCGAGCATGTCAATGTGCCCGGCAACCGTCCACCGTTCTTGCCAAGCCTGCACAAATAGGGTAATCGAGAAGCGCGATGGTTTACCGCGCTTTTGGAAAAACGGGCTGGCGGGTCAGTCAAGTCGGGTTGGGCTGCTGGCAGTTTGGCGGCGCGATCATGCTCGATGGCCGACCCGACGGCTGGTCGGGCGTCAACGACGAGGAATCTGTCGCCACGATCAAGCGCGCCGTGGAACTCGGCATCAATTTCTTCGACACCGCCGACATGTACGGCTGGGGTCACAGTGAGGAGGTGCTGGGCCGCGCCCTCAAGGAGATCGGCAACCGCGACCGCCAGTACATCGCTTCCAAGGTCGGGTTCTGGCACGACGACCAGGGCCAGCGCACATTCAACGAATCCAGGGACTACATCCTGCGCGCCTGCGATGCGAGCCTCCGCCGCCTACAGACCGACCGCATCGATCTCTATCAATGCCATCTCTGGCGCCCGGAGCGGTGGACGGAATTTCTCGACGCGTTCGAGACATTGCAGAAACAGGGCAAGATCCGCTTCTACGGCATCTCGACCAACGACTTCGACGTGGTTCAGCACTTTGACGAACGCCAGCACCTCACGTCGGTGCAGTCCAACTACAATCTGCTTGATCGCCACGTCGAACAGGACATCCTGCCGTACTGTCGCGCGCGGGGCATCGCCTTCATCGCCCGCGGGCCGCTGGCGATGGGCAAATTGTCGGGCAGGCTCGCCAAGGACCACAAGTTCGATGCCAACGACATCCGCGGCAAATGGCTCGAAGGCGACAACCGCCAGAATTTCGAGCGCGACATCGACACAGTCGAGTGCCTGAAACCCATTGCCCAGAAATTCGGGTTCACCATGGCCGAATTGGCGGTGAAGTTTGTCCTCACGCATGTGGCGATCTCCACGACAATTCCCGGCACCAAGAACCGCAACCAACTCGAGCACAATGTTGCCGCCAGCATTCTGCCGCCCCTCTCGCGCGACGAGCTCGCCGCCATCCAGCAAACGCTGGCAAATTCGTAGAATGAGCGTCTCGCCCGCTCCCGTGAGTCAATTCCGCGCTTCACAGAAGCATCTCGGCAACCTATTCTCCCGCCATGCTCCAAATGGGGAAAATCTTTATCGGCCTCGTGTTTTGGAACATCGTTCTGTTCGGCATCACGATCTGGCTCGGCATCACCCATCAATCCGCCCATTGGCAGCACCAGGCGATGGGCGTGCTCACGGGGATTTATACGTGCTTCACTCATTGCGTGGTGATGATGCATTTCATGGGATCGGGCCGGGGAATCAAGGAAGCCGTGGAAGCCCATGACCTGCCCAATGATCCGGAGACCGGCTACGTCCGCCGCACGCGCCGTTTCAAAGGCCAGACCTCGGGCCATGCCACGCTCGGCTGCATGTTTGTCATCGTCACCGTCTGGCTCGGTGGATGGATGGACACGCACAAGCTCAATCCGTCGGCCCATCACTGGCACATGGGCTTCGCGCTGTTCACGGTCGCGTACACCCTCTACGCGTTCTGGGTGGAATACAAAGTCATCTGCGAAAACACCGCGATGATCCGGGAAATCGACGCGAAGATTGCGGCAAAAACCTGATCAGCCTTTCGGCGGCAGCTTCTCAAACTTCTGCCACACCTTCTTCGCCACGCGTTGGGCCTCAGCCCGAATCTTTTCTTCGTCCACGCCCACCACCCGGCGATTCTTCACCACCCACCGCCCGTTCACCATCACATCCGCCACAAACTGCGATGACATGCCGAAGATCAGATGACCGAGCAAATTTTGTGACGTCACCGCTGTCGGCGTCGGGTAATCCAACACCACCAGATCGGCCGCAGCACCAACCTCCAAAGCTCCGAGCCGGACATCCAGCAACGCCGAGGCCAGACTCTGCGCACCCGTCAGAAATTCGGCGACATCACCGATACCGAGGCCGTTGCGCGCATCCCGCGCCTTGAACCAGGCGAACTTCGCTTCCTCAAACATATCCGCGCCAATCCCGTCCGTGCCGAGCGCGACCTGCTTGCCCATGAGATGCACGGGCGCATACCCGACCGCGTTGTTCATGTTCGAGCGCGTGTTGTGCGCGAACCAACAACCCGCCTCCCGCGCCGCATCGAGCGACGCCTTGTCCAAATGCGTGCCATGACCGAGGACCGTCTTCGGACCGAGCACGCCGAATGCCGCCAGGCGATCGATCAGGCGCATTTGATATTTCCGAGTACAATCCGCCTGATCGCATGGGTCTTCGGCCACGTGAATGTGAACACCCGACTCCAGACTTTCCGCCAAATCCGAGCAGCCCGCGAGCGACTCGTCCGAAAGCGTGAAGGATGCGTGCGCGCCAACCAATCCACCAAGCATTGGCCCGCGATTCTTCGCCACCCACGTCTCGTTTTCTTCCAAACCAAGCTTCGCTCCACGCATTCCGTTGCGGTCGGTCACTTCGTAGCACAACACCCCGCGCAAGCCGACTTTGGTGAAGGCCTCCGCCATGACACCGAGCGAACCGCGGATGAAATTCGGCGAGGCATGATGATCGATCAGCGTCGTCGTCCCGCAACGCGCGGCGTCGAGCACGCCAACCAGCGTGCTGTAATAAACCGCCTCGTCGTCGAGAGCGCGGTCGAGCGTCCACCAGACGTACTTGAGGATTTCGTAGAAATTGTGCGGTATCTTCTTGGGCATGGGCATCCCGCGTGCCAGCGCGGAATACAGATGCGTGTGCCCGCACACCATCCCCGGCATCACAAACTTGCCCGAAAGATCGATCCCTTTCTCGCCCGCGTTGGCTTTGAGCGTCTTCGCCTTCGCCGTGATGACGCCCGTTTCGATTCGCAAATCCGCTCGCTCGACGGTCGAACCCGCCAGCGAAATCAATGTCGCATTTTTAAGTAGCATGGTTTCATCAAGCGGTTACCACGAATGGCCCAACCGCGTCAATCCCACGCTCGCATCGGCGTTGTCCTAATTTGAATTAGAGTGCCCCCAGCTTGGTGGCCGCACCGAACAAACCGATGGCTGCAAAGAAGATTCCCCAAGCGAACCAAGGAACCGATTCCCCGTTTGCGAGAGCCTCTCCATAGGGAAACTCGATTAGAAGCAGCAAGATGGCAACGGCGAGGCAAACGCCTCCCAATCGCCTCTTAAGCCTAACGGTTTTGGGATTGCTTTGCATCGGCAATGATCGACGCTTGTACGGCACTTCGTGGAGAGTGCACAGGCTGAACACCAAGCACAGTCACGACGCGTACCTCTTTTCCCGTGGGTTTCATCGCGTGACCCCATGCATAAGCATGACGTGCTTGTGGGTGGCCGATTAACAGAAACTCCTCTACGTCTCCGACCCAAACGACTTGGTTCAAGAAATTCTCCTCAATGTGCACAGTCCGATTGTGTTCGGCCCTGCAACCGAAAGCCTTCTCAATCGCAGCTTGCAGCATCGGAATGTAGTCTGTCGTTTCAGCCATCGGTTTTTTCGACCAGATCAGCCACCGTCCACAACTCATTGACCACTCCGGCGGCCATGGCTGGCGTTGCGCGTATGGTGCTGTGCATCTTCACGAAATTGTAGTAGCCAAAGTAAAGCCCGATTGCAGCCTTAAAATTCTCCAGTTTCTTGCTGTAGGCATTCGTGAGTCTGGTAAGGCGTCGGCACATCATTCGCATGGTCAAGTTTTGGGACTCAACGTAGGACGTGGAAATATAGGCCGGGTCTGGATTCCCAAACACGACGTTCTTCTCTTGGGTGTACAACTCAGGCGGGGTGTACCTACCCGGGGAGAGTTCGATGGCTTTGAATACCTTGATGATTTGCGCGTAATCAAGCTGGCACCCGAAACCGCGTTCCAATGCGCCTGCGTAGGCGTGCATGGCGTCCGTGGACACTTGGACGCGATTCTTTGAAATACGTGCGGCCAAATCCTCGACAAAGCAAATCGTATTGTAGGCGTCACGTTTCCCGGTGCGGAATGCCGGGACAAGCTTCGTGTCGGCATCCAGCGCAACGAAGGTGTAGAAATCACCCCTCTGTGATTCGTCGTCGTCTTTGCTCAGGCGATTCTGGTGCTTGCCAACGTACTGCCAAATCTCGTCCAGTTGGAGCCGTTCGCAGGTCAGATCGCGCATCATGGTGTCCATGAGTGCCGTGCACCCCTGTCCAACACGGATGCCAAGGCGCATGATGGTGTCCCGGTGGATGCCCGTCATTCGCTCGACACTGCGGATTGACATGTCTTCTGCGAGTGCGCTGATTGCCGTGACTTTCTTTTCCATCGGTAGTGTATTTGCCATGTCGCGCTCCGTTTCTTATCTTGGGACTTACTGTATACAGAAAGTCAGAAGGATGCAAGAACTTTCTGTATACAAAATGTCTTTTCTTTGCTACCGTGTGCCCATGTCGAAGCGCATGGGTAGGCCAAAACTACCGGCTGAGAGCCGTAAAACAGAGGTTTTCTCATTCCGTGTAACGGCTTCCGAACTGGCGAAGATCAATGCCGCAGCCAGGCGCGCAGGCCAAGACCCGCGTGAGTGGGGTAAAAAGACCTTGCTTTCTGCCTCAGAATGACTTACTGTATACAAGAACTGAGGATGGAGCCGACGAGGTTCGGACTCGCATCTCCCGGGTGTAAAGCGCGGGCGACTTGTCCACTTAGTCTACGGCCCCATCAAAAACGGGTGCCCCGGTGCCTGATCGGTCGTTTTGGAGACGGCCCGCAGCCTTTTGGAAGGGCTGCTTCGGTCACCGAGGTCTTGGTGCTACAACCCCAGTCACGCAGCAACGTGATTGGGGTAATTTTTAGTTTCTGAGCTTAATCCATCCTCGCTCCGCAGTTTCAAATCCGTTTTCGGACGTCAATAGTCTATTCAACTGTCGTTTCGACGCGCCGGTAATCGTGAGCAGGTTCTTCATTCGTCGGTTTTTTTCCGCTAATGCCGTCTTGGCGCGAGCCAGAACCTCTTCGTCTTTAACGGGTGCTAGGCTGTCTGTGTGAGGTAACACGAGAGGCGTTGTGCCATTGGCTCTGAGCTTCGCTTCGACCGTGTCGGCAAGCTCGGTATATTCCTTGGCCTTTGTCCGACAGAACGCAATAAAATCGACAACCGCTTTGTCTGGATTCATCATTATGTGCCTCGCTTGCTGTTAAAGTGCACCAAGTCAGCGACAGAATCAAGCGTAAAACCGGACTTTTTTCAACCATTGGACATCATGTTGCGTCTATGCAACATCTAAGAAACTGGATTTACAACGCAAACACTTTACAATGAGTCGCTTACGTATAAATCAGCCGGAACACAAGCCGCCTTGTGGTCGTTTAGGTAGGGTGTTGCGATGATCTTTTTCGCTGGCGGGGCTTATAGAGCGATCTTTCTCTGCCGATGCCGTCACACCGGCAGGGAATTCAAATTAGGACAACGCCCTCGCATCGCCAACCCCATGACCCAATGATTTTGCCTTTGCCCGGACATCCTTCCTGATAGTACGATGCGCTCGTTCATGGGTCTGAAATCTACACATCCCCAGGAAACATTTGACCGACTGGCGCGACGGGCGTTGTTCGGGTTCATCATGACGTTCATCATCTCGCGCATGATGGTGTTCCTGATCATGTCGGGACAGGTTGCGAACATGTACTTCTTCCTGCACGGCACGCATGTCCATCATCTCAACTATGGCATCTTCCTGTTGGCAATTGTCTGCGGCTATTCCATCTTCGCGCGGCCCGATGGACGCACCGCCGAAATCGTCGCGCTCCTGTACGGTCTCGCCATGGGGCTCACGTTTGATGAATTCGGCATGTGGCTGCATCTCGGTGGCAGCTACTGGCAACGCACCAGCGTCGATGCCGTGATCGTCGTTGCCGCTGTGATTGGGCTCATCGCCTACACTCCCTCGCTCGAACATCTCGAGAAACGCCACTTCCGAGCGTTCATCGCCCTGCTCCTCGGACTCGTCGGCTTCGTGTACGTCATCTTCTGGACCGGCGGTTACATCGGCAGCCTCTACGGCCCCAAGCTGCGCGAGTTGGAACAGGCCTCCTCGCCCTAGAAGTGGTCCGATAAACCCCTGCTGACACGCCGAAAGGTTGTGTGGTTCCCCACGCTTCCTGTGCCTTGGGGCTCGTCTCGGCGCGACACCCGATCACTTCGCCGCCAAAAGGGCGCTGTAGATGGTCCGCGTCTGCTGTGTCGCATGCCGGTAGGCCGCAAGAAAATCAGTGGTAGTGGCAAACCCGAGCCGTTTCGCAAGGCGTTGCTGCTCACGCGGGTCGGCGGGAATCTTGGAGACGCTTGTGTTCTCGACCCGGCGCAGGACGGACTCGATTCGCCGAAGGAACACGTAGTTGTGGCGCAACAACGCGCTTTGTTCTTCGTCGATAATACTGAGCGCCGTCAGCCGGTTGAGAACGGCGAGCGTGTGCGCGATGCGCAGTTGCGGATGCGCGTGACCGTGGAGAAGCTGCAGGGCCTGCGTGAGAAATTCCACGTCCACCAACCCACCCGGCCCTGTCTTGAATTCCAAATCGGGGTGTTGTCGGTCGCCGCGCTCGGTCTCGATGCGCCGGCGCATCTGCTTGATCTGCTCCAATTCTTCGTCCGTGAGCGGGCGCCCGTACACGATATCGTGTGTCATCCGCATGAAATCCCTGCCGAACTCCGGGTCACCCGCCACGAACCTCGCCTTGACAAGGGCCTGCCGTTCCCAAAGCTGCGCGCGGTTTCCGTAATAATCCCGGTGCGCCTCCAGCGAACTCGCCAGCGTACCTTTTTCGCCGTCGGGCCGTAGCCGCGCGTCTACGGGAAACAAACTTCCCTCGCTCGTCTTCCGACCCATGAAATCGATCACGCCCGACGCCAATTTGACCGCCTCGCTCTGGTTGTTGCTGTCCGGTCCACCCACAAACAACACATCGAGGTCGGCGCCGCACCCCAATTCCATTCCGCCGAATTTTCCCATGCCGATCACCGCGAACGGAAGCCTGGCCAGCTTGCGTTCCTGTTGGACGCGTTCCAGAGCGAATCGCAGACACGCCTCCGCCAGCCATGTCATCTGCGCGTGGGTCTGCTCGATGTCCGCCAGCCCCATCACGTCCTCGATCCCAATCCGCACCATCTCGGCGCTCTTCCAACGCCGCGCCGTTTCCATCGGTTCACGACCGTCTTCCTCCGCCGTGTGCAATTCTTCGCCCATGCGATGGACGCTCTTCGGATCGCTGAGCACCACCCCCCCCACGATCCCGTCGAACAACTCCGGCCGACGGGCAAGTGTATCGCTTACGTATCGGCTCGCGTCTCCGAGGCGCATGAGCATCTCCACGAGTTTCGGGTTGCCGGCGAAAATCTCGTACAGCAGCCCGCGTGACCCATACGCGTTCACAAACTTGTCGAACTGGGCCAGTGCGACATCGGGGTCCGCCACGTTCGCCGCCCAATTCAACAGCGTTGGGAACAACTGCACGAACAATTCTTTCGTCCGTTGCGAGACGTGCCCGAAACCGGGACCATGCCAGAGGTTTTCGACCACCTTCGCCGCTGCCGGCACATCCGCGAATCCGACGTTGCCGAGAACTTTCGGCAATTCCTCGGGGGCAAGGAGTGTTTCCTCTACCTTGGCCGTGCCGCCGCCGGCGCCCGCCAGCACCGACTCGTAAATCTTGCGCACCGCCGACGTGTGCGCCTGCTCGACCGTGAGGAACTTCTCCACCGAGTCGAACCCGAGGCTGCGAGCCAGCCGATACAGGGCGTGTTCTTCATCGGGGATTGTGTGCGTCTGCAGTTCCATCTCCATCTGGAGACGGTGCTCGACACTGCGCAGGAACCGATAGGCATCGGCCAGCGTCGCGGCCTCGGCCGCCGCGAGAATCTTCGTCCGGACCAGGACCGCCAGCGTGCGAAGGGTGCCGCGGTCGCGTAACTGCGCCAATCGCGCCCCGCGCAACACCTGGAACGACTGTACGATGAACTCGATCTCACGGATGCCGCCGATGCCGAGTTTCACGTGGCGCGTGAGCTGTCCGTCGCGCACCACTTCCTCCTCAATGCGTTTCTTCAAGACGGCCATTTGCTGGATGACGTTGCCGCCGGCGTGGCGCGTGTAGATAAACGGCTGAACCATCGCGGTAAACGCCGCCCCCACGGCCGCATCGCCCGCGACCGGCCGCGCCTTGATCAGCGCCATCCGTTCCCACGTCTCGCCAAACTCGGCGTAGTAGTTTTCGCAACTATCGAGAGAACGAACGAGCGGGCCGGATTTGCCTTCGGGCCGCAGCCGCAGATCAATTCGAAAGATGTTCCCTTCCGCGCTCGATCCGCCGACGATGCCAATGATTCCCTCCGCGAGTTTTGTGAAAAACTGATGGTTCGTCAGCGTCGGCGTAAGGTTGCCCTCTTCGCCGTACACAAAGATCACATCGACGTCGCTGGAATAATTGAGTTCCTGGCCGCCGAGTTTTCCCATGCCGATAACCGAGAAGCGACCGGACGCGGCTACCGCGTCTCCCTTGAGTTTGTACGTCGCACGCAGCGACTCCATCGCGATCTCGAACACCGCCTGCAGACAGACATCCGCCAGATTGGACAACTCCAAGGTCGTTTCCTCGACCGTCGCGCGCCCGATCAGGTCGCGCGCCCCGATGCGGAGCGTCTCGCGACGGCGAAAACGGCGAATGGCGTCGTATTTTTGCGCCGGTTGCCGCATCGGCAACAGCAACCGCGTCAGTTCCGCTGCCAGCCACGCCTTCCCGCGCGGTTTCTCCAGCACCTGGGGAGCCAGGAAGAAATGGAAGTGCTCGGCGTTGCGGGTCAACGTCTGGGCCAGCGCTTCGGAATGGGCAAAGACGGTGATGAGGAGGTCGAGTTGTCCGGGCGACTCGTGGAGGTAATGATAGAAGATGTTCGGGCTGGGCAACGCGGCCACCAGCCGCTCGAAACTCACCAGCGCGCGATCCGGATCAGCCGACTTCTCGCACGCGCGGATCAAATGATTGAAAATCTTCCGCAGGTTGCGACGTTCCAACGCGTCCGCCTGCAGCCTTCCGATGGCCGCCAACACGCGCCGGACGTCTCGAAATCCGCGGTCGCGCATGAGCTTCTGCGCGGCCGGGTTCGATGACGAACGCTTGGTGACAAGCTGGGGAAGAAGATCGGGCTTCGCGGCGGAAGATCGCCGCCGGAAGGCGGCCTTGGGACGGGTCTGTTTCTGGCGCGCGCGCAACATGCGGGTTCACCGCTGTCGCTTCTGCATCAATTCCTTCGCGGATTCAAGAATCTTCCGCTCGCGGCGCGTGAGGCTCTGCATCCCTTCCCGGGCGATCTTGTCCAGAATCGGGTCGACCTCCTCGCGCACGAATTCTTCGGACGACATCTTGCCTGGACTGGGACGCGGACGAGGTTTGAGTCGCGCGGTCACGTTTTGGAACCACAGCAACCACCGCGGCGTTGTCCCGTATCCAAGCTGCTTGATGTACAGGTAGCCGAAAGCGGCACCGCCAAGATGCGCAAGGTGCGCGACACCGCCATCCGTCCCTTGAAGCAACGGGACGACATCGAACGCGATGGCGATGAGCGCCAGGTACCGGGCCTTGAGGCTGACGGGAAGCACGAAGAACACCAGGAGGGTCACCTCGCGGTCGGGGAATAGCGTGGCGAAGGCAATTACGCAACCGAGCACTGCCGCGGATGCGCCAATCACGGGAACGTACGAGTGGAAATTGAAAGCGAACCAGACGGCCGCGCCGAAAATCCCCGCCATGAAGTAAAGCCGCGTGAAGTATTTCGGGCCGATGAAGTATTCCACCTCGCGCCCAAAGAACCAAAGGATGAAGAGGTTGATCAGGATGTGCCAGATCCCGGCGTGGAGGAACATGTACGTAATCGCCTGCCAGAGGAACCCGCGTCGCAGACCATCGGCGCTCAGGGCCAGATACTCCTCGAAATAGGGAAAATGAGCCGCACCACAGATGAGCTGGATAAAGAAGACGATCACGTTGATCGCGATGATCAACTGCGTGACGGACCCGAACCGCGTCATCAAATCGTGAAAGGAACCCGAGAACCGCTGAAATGGTCCACGCACCTTCGGTTGTTCCCAGGAATCCAACATGCCAGTAGAAGAATAGTGCATTTATCCGACCCCCGCAAATCGAAACGCGAAACCGACGCCGCCGAGAGTGTAACGATGGTTGAAGGGCAGGCGGTTTTGGTGAGCCGGCTGGGATTTGAACCCAGGACCCACGGCTTAAAAGGCCGTTGCTCTACCAGCTGAGCTACCGGCTCGCCGAGTGCGCGGCAGCGCGCGGGGACGGGAGCGCCGCGACTCTGCCACAGCGGTTTGCCAGTGTCAAAAACCAAATCGGCCCTCAACGGGCCCGGACGCCAATACACTTGTGGTCGTGCCGTACTGTGTTATAAACGCGCCGTGAATTTTGCTTCAACGACGAACAGGCCCATGTCCGGGGACAGGAACAAATGATGCCGACCCGCCAGGGCTCGATTCGCCTCTTTCAGGTGGCGGGAATCAGCGTGTTCCTGCACTGGTCATGGTTCTTAGTGGCCGTGTACGAAATCAGTAATCGTGGACATGACTATTCCTCCCTGCTGTGGAATGGTTTGGAATATCTCGCGCTGTTCGTGATTGTCACGATGCATGAATTCGGCCACGCGCTGGCGTGCCGCAGCGTTGGCGGGCGCGCCAATCAAATCGTGCTTTGGCCGCTCGGGGGCGTGGCCTACGTCGATCCCCCGCCCCGTCCCGGTGCCGTTCTGTGGAGCATCGCCGCCGGGCCGTTGGTCAACGTCGTGCTCCTCCCCTTGCTCACGATCGGACGTTTGGTGGCGATTTCCTGGGGCTGGCCGGACTCCGCGCCCGACGTGTATCGATTACTCAGCGCCATCTGGGTCATCAATCTCGCGCTCTTGATCTTCAATGTATTGCCGGTATATCCACTCGATGGCGGACAGATTCTGCGCGCGGTACTGTGGTTTGTACTGGGGCGCGCGCGCAGCCTGATGGTGGCGGTGGTCATCGGCTTCGTTGGCGTGGCGGGATTGGTAGCGCTGGCGTTGTGGTTGCAATCGATCTGGTTTGGAATTATGGCCGCGTTCATCCTGATGAATTGCTGGCGCGGCTTGCAACAGGCCCGCGTGCTGGCCCGACTGGCGGTCGCGCCCCGCCACGAAGGTTTTGCGTGCCCAGCCTGCCAGGCGGCTCCGCCACAGGGTGCGCTATGGAAGTGTGGCCAGTGCAGGACCGCATTCGACACGTTCGTGACGCATGCCACATGTCCCAAATGCGGAGCACAGTTCGAAGTCACTCGATGTGTCGACTGCGGGCAACTGAACCCCATTGACGCGTGGTCAGTTAACGCGTCGGGACCACCGGCGCTTCCCTAGGTCCAGCCCCGCTCAGGGTGTGGTCACGAGGACGCGGTAGAAACAAGTGGGGACGTTTGTCGCCCCGCCAGAATCGACGAGCGTGAGGGTATTCCCCGACTGCGTTGGCGTCGCGCCGCTAGTGACCCAGTTCGCGGGCGCAAGGCAGTGCTACGGCAACACCACGCGCACCCTGTAGTACCGGTTGGTCGGGGTGCCCGGGATGGCCGTATCCGTCATGTTGGTGACCGTGCCGGACCCGTTCCCGCCACTGAGAATATTGGTCTGGCCGGTGTCCTGCCAGCCGCCATTCGTGTAGTTGCCGTTAGCGTCGCCGGTCATGTAATCCAATACATTCGTCCGTGACGCAATCCCCGGCAGGTAGGTGTTATCCCCGCTGGCGCCAAGATACGTCACCACGACGTTGTTGGACCCCGCCACTGACTGTTCCGCGATACTGATGACGTGTAGGTACGCCGCCGCGTTGGTGGGGTTGAAGCCCGCCATGAACTTGTTGGTGTTACTCATGCCGCTGCCCGTGTAATCCCCGCCCGCCGCGGTGCTCGCACTACTGTTGGTGCCGAAGTACTGGAGCTGCCAC
>JBKQMH010000140.1:0-19086 GCA_052146795.1 Verrucomicrobiia bacterium | reverse complement strand
GCGGGGCGACCCAGCTTGCCAAAATTATCGAATCCGTCAGGCTTGTTTCAATCCGCACCCCGCCCGTGAGGGCGGGGCGACCTGTAGTCCAATCACGCCGCGCTCTGAGAGATCAGGTTTCAATCCGCACCCCGCCCGTGAGGGCGGGGCGACCGCGACTTTTCCAGGCGGTTCAGCCGCAAGATATTAATGGCAGCGTTCCGCGAAATCTCCAGCCCGAACTGGCGAATATTCGTTTTATTGTCAATGAACGGGTGAAACAGCCGTCAACTCAACTAGTTACTGAGTCCGCGAACTGAACCGCATCATATCGGCGCTTGGGGTTCGCGGGCGCTGATCACAACATTAGCGGTTCGGTCAAATCCACAGGCTTTGCGACGCCATGATGCTCGGTACGCTTGATAGCGGTTTCATCGAGAAAGTAGAAACGTAACGAGTCCTGTCCAGTATCCATTTCCTGTAGCAGACGGCCCCGCAATTGTGCCCACTCTTTTTGCCCTAACTGACATTCGAAGACGGATTTTTGGACGCGTGTGCCGTAGTCTTTGCACGCTTGGGCCACGCGGCGCAGACGGCGTCGGCCTTCTTTTTCAACGGTGGATACATCATAGGTGACGAGAATTAGCATCAGTGATCTCCTTCACTTTGGAACCAGCGGCAAGTAATCGGGCAGATCGCCGCGCAGGTGCCGCGCCAGCAATCGCGCCTGAATGAAAGGCATCTGAGCTAGGCGGAGGTTTTGGTCAAGGAACGGATGCATCAGGTTCTCCTGTTTCCGTTCTTGATACGCTTTGATAACCAACTTTCGTCCTCCCTCAGTGAATTCGACCGCGCCGCCCTCGCGTACCACAAAGTGATCGAGCTGAATTTGCTGGCGGTTAATGAGCGTTATTGCGAGGCGGTCGGCCAGCCACGGTCGGAATTCCTCCATCAGATCGAGCGCCAGCGACGGTCGATTCGGTCGATCGACGTGGAGAAAGCCAACGAATGGATCAAGACCGACGCACGTGAGTGCCGCAATGCAATCGTGGCGCACCAATGCATAGAGGAACGACAGTAGACAGTTGACCCGGTCGCGCGGCGGGCGGCGGGTACGGGTGCTGAATGCGAAGTCGTCCCGCTGTTGCTTGAGGGTGAGCGAAAAAACTGAGAAGTACATTTGCGCTGCCAGACCTTCACTGCCCCGCACAGCCTCCAGTTCGCGGATGGCTTCCAGTTCCCGAAGGCTACGCGCAAGGGCTTCGATGGCAGTTTCCAGTTGCTGCTTCTCCGCGACAACGTCCGTTTCCCGCGCAGCGCGCAGCAGGCTGTTGCGGCCGTTCTGGATTTTTCCAGCGACGATCTGTCGGGAAATCGCGGCGCTTTTCTGAGGATCGTCGGCCACGCGGAACTGAGCACGGCGAAGCGTCACGCTGGTGTCGGCCACGCCGGTGACGCGTGCCTGGAGGTAACCATTCTGCGAAAGGAAGTTGATCGCAACACCATGTTCCCAACACAAGTCCATCGCGGGCGGGCTGATGGTGCTCGGTCCGAAGACGCAGATGGATTCGAGATGATGGATGGGGACAGATAATTTCCGAGTGCCCTGCGCCAATTCCCGCGTGTGCTTCTCGGCCGGCAAGTCGGGTGGGTACTCAGGCACCTCAACCTGTAGCGTCAGGTGGTCGCGGCTGATGTAGCTGCCAGGCGTCATGAGGTAGAGGGTGTTTTGCTGGATGTCAGGCATGGGGTGGAAGCGTGGAATGTTGGGTTGACGGAGTCATGGTTTGAAAAGGGTTTGTGCCGCTTGGTGCAACCGCTCGGGTTGTGACGTGATTTGTGGCAGGCAGATTTCGTAGAGGGAGCACTGCTCACAGCGTGGTTTGTAGACAGCAATCGGCACCTTCCCCGCATCGAGAAGCGCGCGCAAGTCAACCACGGCTTTCTCGGTCAGCGCGCGAAGCTCGGCGGTGAACTCGATCTCGCGACGGCGTTTGCTGAGGCAGTGAAAAACAGCGCCCCACTCGATCGTCTTGCCGAACATCTCTTCCAGGCACAACGCCTGCGTGCACAACTGTACGTCATCGTTCTCAAACTGGCGGCGTTTACCCTTTTTGTATTCGACGGGGAAGAGAGAGCCGTCTGGCCGCTGCTCGACGATGTCGCACTTGCCCGAGATCCCTAACCGGTCCGAGAACACGGGCAACGCCCGCAGTAGTTTCACTCCCTTGGCGATTTCATAGCCTGAGAGATCGGCGTGCTCGTGGGCAAGGTCGCCGACGACGGTGTGCTGGTTCGCGCCACGAACGCCCTCAATGAGTTTCAATGCCGCCCGCCGCGAGCAGTACAGGAAGTCATTCAGGGCACTGAGGGGGAGTGGGTCCATTTCATTTCATCGGCGGGATTTCCCACACAAGCTTGCGGGCGGTGATGCCTTTGTTTTCAAAGCCGGGCACTGACTGGTGCTTGTCCAAACCACCGGGCGCTGTGCCCCGGTAGTCGTGCAATCCCTGAGGGAACTCACTGCCGGAGGGATCGAACTTACCTGCGGCGTCCTTGTTGCCATTCACCTTCACCAACTCAAACAACTTGTGTGCAGGTGCGTTGCCCAGGGATGACTGATGCTGGAAGTCCACCAGCCCGATCAAGCGCAGATGGCGACCGGCGGCGTGATCGTCGGTGAACATGTGCTTGAGGGCGAATAGAAAATTATCGAGGTCGTAGTAGGTGAATCTTGTCTTGGCAGCGAACGCCGGCGAGCAGTGGATCTGGCAGCGGTAGAGGCCGTAATCAATGCCGTGCTTGCGGCCCATTGTGCGGTTGGCCGCTTCTTCGGTCTCGGTTGCTGCCTGCTTCTTTTCTTTCTCACTGGCGACGGCGCACCGGGTGATCGTGGAATCGATCTGCAAGACCTTGTCGAGGCTTTCGCTGAAGGTGAACTGGATCGGGCCGCGCACCTGCCCGTAGAAGCTGCCTTTGAGTGGGCCTTCCGTCGAAATCACCCCGCCAAAGGATCGCAGATCGACAAATGTTCGCAGCAGCGCCGCACGATACGCCTGCTTTTTGAAATCATCAGCAGGGCTGACCTCATCCTCCTTTTGCGTTTCTTCAGTTTTTGTCTCTTCAGTCTTGACCTTGCCCTTTCGCGGTTTCTTTTTCGCATCCCAAGCTTCGGGCTTCTGTCTAAGCTCCTTCTCAAATATCGATTTTGCCAGCGTCTCAATTTCTGGCGACTCCATGACCTGTTGGAGAATGGCATCTTCACGGATGAAAATGCGGTAACCGTCTGGCGGCGCGTCACCGAGTGGTTGGCCATTGGGTTGGTTCAAGCTGAAAAAGTTCCTGATCTTCCGTTTTAGGCATACGTCGGTCACCAACCCTTTGAGAGAATCGGGCTGGAGGCGCGGCATGTTGCCGGTGTCGGGGTCGCCGTTCGGGTTGGACTTCTCGCAGTCGAACAGCAACACCAGTTCGTGGCGTTCGGCGACGGGAGCGTCCGGGGTCTTCCCGGTGGGCAGGGTAATCAGGTTGTGATGAAGTGCGTCTGACATAGCGTTCTCCTTTCTCACGTGGTTGTGGTTTCAGTTCTTTTTTTGAAATGTGGCCAGTTCTTGCAGCGTTCACGTTCGTAGTAGAAGCCAATAGCGAACCGTCCCTGGTCTTCCAGTGGAAGCAGTCGCGGGAAATGACCGCCGGCAGCTTGGTTCAGCCGGGCGGCCACTGCTGCCAGTCCGTCAAAATCATCCCGGCAATCGTCAGCGCGTCTATCGCCTGGGACGCCGAACTCAAAGCGTTCGCGGTCATACGGACTCATCTTGTTTAGATGATGCCGCACGAGCTTGCAGAGTTGCGGAAACGCCAAGGCCGGTGTTGTCGAGGCCGCGCCGTAGTAGCGGCTAGCCGGTGACGAGGCGGTCTTGTTTTCGTGAGCCTCGTTGTGAATCTTGTCCAAGATGGCTAAAAGACGGCCACACAGATAGGCGGGATGGTTCTCGGGCATAGGGTCTCCTTTGATGTTAATGGCAAAATACAGTTTAATGAGTGCGGTGCGACCACGCAGTCGCGGCTCGAAATTCTTCTTCGCCTTGTCGCTGGTACTACCGGCAAGTTCGAGGCTTTGGCGGCGGACAGTCTGCTGCAAAATGCGGTGAGGCAGCGGGCAGCCAAACAGCGCGGCATCCAGAAGTGCCGTGAACGTGGCAGAGGACGGTGGAGTCTTCTTTGACTCCATAACGGTTGCCTTGGCCAATTTCTCCATTGTCACGGTTTCCAGTTCTCCCGTTTCACCCGTAGGCAACGAAACGGACTCAAAGTAGGAGCTTGCACTCGCGACGACTCTCCGCAGCGTGTCTGTGTGCCACGACCGGATCGTAATTCGAGCCTTGGGCGACGAGATGAGCGCACAGTAGAACTTGGCGCTATCAGGCGGCGCAGCGGCATGGCCGCGGACGTTCTTGAGGAAATTCAGGACTTGAAGTGGATCGGGCTGGCTCATTAACCACGTAAACATTGTGTCCTCCAAACCCTGCTCCTTCGCAGTGTCAACAGCCCAGAAAACAGCTTTGACCGATTTGGAGATTCTCAATGATGTGGTGTCGCCACGAAGCAGATAGTTCAAAGCGGCAGCCGCGCGCTCTGCGTTCTCCAACGTCATCTGGGTGGTGACTTTGCCCAACCCATAGGATTGCGTCGTGGCCTTGTCGAAGGAGGCCAGCGGACACCATGAGCCTCCGCCTGGAACACCCGCGATGTGCGGAAAGACTGTTGTCAGTCGGCCAGAGCTGCCTGGCGTGAACATGTCTGTGCCTTCTGGCAGTTTCGTCATCACCGCTTGGCGATTGGCGGCGTATCGGTCGCGCCACCAGTTGACGACCGCAGCGTCTTTGAGCATGAGCTTGCCGTTGATCCGGAAGGCAAACCGGGCGCCACCAATTTGCTTCAGCGCCTTCATTCGGGCTTGTGTCAGTTCCGTCACCTTCTTCTGCTTCTTCTCAGGATCAGTTACGCCGTCTGCTTCCCGCTGAGGGTTCGGCAAATGGAAATACTCCAGCAAGGGTTCGAGAGTCGGGTTTGACTCCACGAAGGTCTTCCACGCAACCAGCGTCGCCCGAATCGGGCCAGGTGTGGCAGCGTCCCTAAAAAGCTCTTGGTGCAGGTTCAGCCAATTGGTGCGCCGATAGAACTGGTTTTTCTTGCCGGTGTCTGAAATTTCTTCGACATCCTCTTCCCCGTCAGAATTTTCATCTGGAGCGGTCGGCGATTCTTCCGTTTGCTCGCCTTCTGCAGGGGGTTGAAGAACCTCGATGCGGGGCGGACTGCTCTTGGGCAACAGAACCCTGGATTGGAAAATCTCCATCACGTCACCGGTGGCCAGTTCCGCCACCGACCGGCCACCGCCGGCGGCTGCTTCCACCGTTTCGCCAGTTCGCTTGTCCAGCGCGAGTGGGGAAAAGACCGGGCATTCAAATTCCTTACCGAATTGTTCAACGCCACCTTTCGTCCTGCCGCAGGTCGGTGAAATGCCGACGAGGTTGCCCTTCTCGTCCAAATCAATGATGTAGTGGACCAGGCGATTCTCAAACGCAATTGGAGGATTGATCCTCAGCCGTGTTGCAAGGGCGAGAAGCTCGTGAATCATACCGCCACCATCTTTCCATCGCGGTTTTCGCTCACCGTGATCCAGCCGTTGATGGCTTCGGCGTGAAGCGGTGGATTATGGGCTTTCGGACGCACCAGATACTTGTCGGCAGCGGGGACGTTCCGCGTATCGGCGGGGTCGGTCCAGTCGGTGGGGCGTGGTGTGTTGCGCTCGTTACCCCAATGCTGCCAGACTGGCGAGAAGTCAAAGTCCCGAAAGAGAAAGCCGAAATCCTCCTTTTCGGGTGCACCGGGAATCTTCTCCGGCAAATCGGTCATCAACTCCCATTCCGCTACCGAGAACTCCCGGCAACCGAAGAATGGCTGGTAGTAACACTGGCCCTTCTCGGCGCGGCGCAGGAACATCTTGTGATACTTGGCCAGCAGATTGTGTTTACGGGGACGATTGGCGAACTCGGCGACTTCAATCGCGGCTTGGATCAGGTATTCAACGTCCCGGAGAATCAAGCTGTGACGCTGGGTGCGTTTGTCCATGATGTCGTAGCCCTTGGCACTGCCGTAAGATGGGTGCTGTTCGTAGCCAAGTTCGTTGCGGAGTATCGAGACCAGAACACCCTTCCTTACGATGCCGAGCCGCAGGACATGCCAGCGGAAGCCGACCTTGTTGTGGCGCTTACCAGCTTCGGGTTTTTCGACGGGCTTCATCAGGATGGCTTCGAGGATACCGCGCGCGGCAGATGGTGTGATGACCGGATAACTCACACGCTCGACGTGGAACTCGGGGCGCGTGAAACAGGCAAACGGCCCTTTGACGCGGAGGCAGATCGTGGTGGAGATCATTTCACAGTCCTCCTTGCAGCAGCGGACCGAAGTCAGGGTCTTTGAGTTCGATTCCGGTGCCATTCAAGCCGCCGATATACCCGGCTGTGCCCGCGCGCCAGATGCGGAGTTCGCAATCCTCGGAGTCAAAGGCGTGATCAGCGTACTTTGCCAGTGACGCTTGCACGTTTTTGGATCGGAAGTCTAGGTTGAGAATGTATGGTTGCAACTGCCGCCAATCCTCAGCCGTGAAGAATCCTCGCGGTCTGGCTTGTTCGTAGATGGCAAGGGCGGGCGTCTGCTGTGGTTTTCCTTCGACCAATTCTTCGATGATCAGAACCGTCACGGTGAACGAATCGATGAAGCGAAAAAGTTCGCTTACCTCCTCGAAGTGCAACTGCCCGCGTTTCTGCTGAATCTCGCATTCATCAGGCACGCTGAGTTGGTAGAGGAGACGAAAGTAGGTGGCAAACGAATCCGGGTTGTGGGGGTTGGCCTGCTTCAGCTTCCGCAAGAGGTCGGTCTGCTTTGTCGCCGTGTCGTAAACGCCCGGCGGCAGCGATTCCTTTTCAGGACGGAAGACGTGAACCTGTGCGTCTTTGAGGTTGCCGTTGCGGTTGCATCGGCCGGCGGCTTGCACGATTGCGTCGTACGGACCGAACGCGCGCCAGGCTGCCGGAAAATCCACGTCCACACCGGCCTCGATACATTGTGTGCTGATGAGGAAGCACGGTTGTTTGGCGGAAAGCCGTCGTCTGACTTCGTCCAGCACCTTGAGCCGATGGGCAGGCGTCATCCATGTGGACAGGTGGAAAACGACGGTCTTGTCGTCGGCAGCCTGCTGCACAGTGGCGAACAACTCGCGGGCGTGCTGGCGCGTGTTCACGACAACCAATCCCTGCCGGTCCGGCGACTTCAGCAGGTCACTGGCGATGTCATTCCAACTTTGGATTGGAATATCGGCCAGGGACTCCAACTCTGGATACACCGTCCGGCGTAAAGCAACGAAATGATCGGTTTTGCACTGGTTGATTTCGCTGGGCGGAGGCAATCCGCACAGAAGATCGTCCGACTTCTCCAATGCGGGTTGCGTGGCAGTGCAGAATACCAGCGAGCAGCCATAGGGACGCTTCGTGTTGGCCAGTTCGCCGAGCACATTGAGAATCGGCTGCATCAGGCGCGGCGGAAAGGTCTGGCACTCGTCAAAGATGATGACCGACTGTGCGATGTTGTGCAGTTTGCGGGCATCGGCAGGCCGGCGCGAGAACAACGAGTCGAAAAACTGCACGCTCGTGGTGACGATGACGGGCGCATCCCAATTCTCGGCGGCCAATTGACGAAGCGTGCGGGCGAGGCTGTAATCGTCGCCATCTTTCTTCTCGGCCTTTTTTGGAATCTCGGGGTCTTGGGCTTGAGAGTGATGTTCCAAAACCCAGCCGTCACCGAAGGCGTCCTGATATACTTTCACGGTCTGCTGAATGATGCTGAGGTAAGGGATGACGACGATGATGCGACGAATCTGGGGATGGCGCTTGGCGTGTTCCAAGGCAAACAACATCGAGGCGAGTGTCTTGCCGCCGCCGGTCGGCACGGTCAACGAGTAAATACCACTCTCACCCAATGCTGCCGTGCGACACTGCGCGGCCACTTCATTGCGCACCCTGGCAACGTCCGTTGAAGTCTTGTCTCTGTTCTGCGCTTCAATCTCCAGTAAATGCGTCTCCAGTTTTTGGAGCAGGACATTGGCGTCGAATGGATTCCAACCACGGCGGCGCACTCCCGGTGCGAGGCCCTTGGTGACCTCGCTGTTTTCCTCAGTGTCCAACCGGTCACCATCAATGAGCGCGCTGAACAGGAAACGGATAAAAAGTTCGGTAGCCAACCAACCTTCACTTGTGAAACGCGCATCATACGGCAGGTCTTTCAGCCACGACGGAAGCTGGTCGCCGAAGCTCTCAGGCAACCATTCCTGCCCGTTTGAATCCTTCTTGAGCCACTCCACCGCGGCTTGCGCCTTGCGGAACTCACTCCGTCGTTTGTCCACATCACCACGGTTATGAAGGCCGGCATGGTGACCGTTGATCGCAAAGGCTACCGGCCAAATTGGTGCTCCCCGGTTCTCATCGCCGAGCACAAGCGCCGCCCCATGATGGCAGTGTGGTTCTTCTTTCCCCTTGCCGGTGGTGATGCGCTTCTGGAACTCGATTTCCGCTTTGCCCAAGTCATGGAGGAGCCCGGCCAGTCGCGCATGTTCACTACCTCCGAAATGCTCGGCAAATGAAGCCGCTTTTTCAGACACTCGTTTCAGATGTTCTGCGAGGGGTTGGTTGGGATGTGCGAGTAAAGTCATGGCCTTCTCGGAATACTTCGGAACCAAGAATGAACTCATTCCCGACGCGGGTAAACAAGATTTTGCTCCACTAACCAGGCCTCACATGGCCTTGGTGAAGATGGTCAAAGTTGCGATGACTGCAAGCGATGTGGCCGCGAGAACCCACGGCTCACAGCGGCGACATCGCCAGCGTGTCGGATAGCCCATGCCAGGAAAAGTCTTGGAGCTTTGCGAGCGGTGGCGTGGGGGGGAGGGGCAATCCGCAGCAGCAAAGTCCGAGTCTGTCGCGGCTCGCCTCTCAGGTCGTGGACGCTGTGGTGTTGATACGTTCTTCCAAACCATCCAGTACTTGCAGAATTGAGTCGAAAGAAGGTGTTTCCCCGAAAATCATGTCTCGCATTTGCTCGTAATCCCTGCGCCACTCGGCTTGCCGCCAATCCGGCGGCACGAGGCGAAAACCACCCGGCTTTGCGGCTTCGTAATGCGCCCATCCGGAACGAAAGAAGATGCTCTTGTGCTCCACCACGCGCTCGCACAGGTCGCCGCGCTTCAACGCTGCCTCGACAGCGCCAGTGGTTACATACCGTGCCACGTCATATAGATGACGGGACAGGCGTCTCGGCAACTTGCTGTCCTTTGGACGATGGTATTCGGCGTGAAGCAGCGTGGCTTTCTCCCAGAACGTGCGTTCCATCGACAGCACACGGACTTCACACGCGGGACGTTTGAACGGATTCGGCACTCGCTCGGCGGCATACGACGTCACAGGCTTCGTTTCCGCCGGCCAATCGTCTGACCGGGCGCCCAACTCGATCTTCACGTAGGGCAATATCACGACGCCTGCGCTGACGGAATCAGGGTGACCGGGATAGTAGAACCGCACAGTCTGCGGATCGGCGGCGTCAATCTCCAGTCGCCAGGCGTTCCCCGCGACGCCCAGCACCGCTTGAAAACTGCGCTCCAATTCCCGCACCAGAACCTCGCGGATCTTCACGGCGCACGCATCCGATAACGCTTGCAGTCGCTCCTGCTCCTTCTTCCCGCTCGGGGCGCGTTCGGGATCATTTTCGCCGCCAAAGCCTAGCCACTCGCGGCTCAACGACACATCAATGTCCTCGGAGAATCGCTCGATGATCCCGAACACCTTCGAGAGCGACGTGCCGCCCTTGAAAATCAGATGCGATCCGGTCTCTGGCAGCGCAAACAGCTTGTCCAGCGTCCAGCAGACCCAAAAATCTTTCGCGACGAACTGCTCCGCGATTCCCATCTGGTTTGCGGCTTCGCCGAATACGGAGGCGCGGTCGGTTGGTGGTAGTCTGGCGAAATCGTCCATTGTGCTACTCCGTGGCGCAGATTCGCCGGACCAACGGTTGCATCCAAGCTGGCATTTTGGAGTGCAAATCTGCCAACTGTTTCTTGTCACCCGCATTGAGCCGTTTGCGCAAATCGTTGACGATCGCGTCCGTCACGCCATCCTTGCCCATCCACCGCAACCCTTGAAAGACCAGTCCCGTCGTCGTCCCCGGTGCCAGTAGATAACGCGGCGCAGCCCGTCGAACGTAAATCGTCGTTTTGCCGACTTGCAGCTTCCGTGGTTTTCCCGCCGTGAGCACCACCACTTTCGCGGGCACCTGATCTGAAATGCCGATGGCGTTCGCCGCGTATGCGCCGGCCACCTGCCACGGCACACCGGTGCTGTCCAGCACCGCCTTGATTACCGCCATCGGGTCGGGCGACAGGACTCCCAGCAACGGATGTGTCTTGGGCAGGTCATAAACCCCGCGTCGCACCCGTCGAATCGCACCATGCCTAGCCAGCCGCGACAACGCCTGATCCACAGCATCCCGGCTACCCAAGTGCAGAAAATGCCTCGCAGTGAATACTGCGCCACGACCGGTCCCTCTTGCTGACTTTAATATCACTGTGTCAATACCTTGTGCCTTCGTTCTCATGCTAGTGCTGTCAGAAAAAGTAGTCCCTTTTTCTGACAATACAAGCTCAATCTTTGCAGTCAGGTCGATGTCATATCGCCGCCACAAGTTCCCGGAGCGACCGTTCCAGAACTCCATCACGGCCAGCCAGTTCCGGCGGCGGCGAGCCTGCCCCTGGTGAGAACGGGTTCTTGATCCTGTCCATGACGATCCTCCTGTTTATAGCGATTTATTCACGTTTATACGGCCTACACCGTATGAATGCCTATGCTTGGGCCTCGACGCTCATGCCAGTTGAATCCTCCCTGTCAGCACTTCCTGCATCATGCGCTGCATGAAGGCGCGGGTCTTGTCACGATTCTACCCTACCGGTTAACAGCTATCGGGACGATCTTCGCGGCAGCATCGCCAGAGGGGCGCAGAGCAAAAAATCGCTCGGCGTCTGCTTTGGTAACGAGCGCCTTGTAGTGGCGGTGAATCATATCGGCGCTGTTGCCAAGTTGATAGGCCACGCGGACGGCATCGCCCGTTAGGGCGAGTGAGTAGGATGCGCAGGAATGCCGCAAACCGTTGTCAGGCCAATGGTCGAGGCCGGCGGCTTTCGCCAGCTTCGCGAGACGGGCGTAGAGGGTGCGGTTGCTGTCCAGCGGGACAACCGGCCCCTTCGTCTTGGCGCACGCCGGCAGCCACCCGGCGAGCGTGTCGTTGATCTCGACGACGCGGCGGCTCCGCTTCTTGGCAACGGCAGCGCCAACGATGACGCTGCGTTCGACAAGCTTCACGTTAGACCAGTCGAGACGGTTGATCTCCGCACTCCGCAACCCGGCAAAGAGCCCAAGCGCAACGTAGGCATGCAGGTCGTAGTCGGCAGCGTGTTCCAGCAACCGGGCGGCTTGCGCGACAGTGAAGATGTCCGGCTCGGAATCTTCGGCATCAGGGCGGGGGATACTGGCGGCGATGTTGTACTCGCACCAGCTGTTAACGATGGCGAAGTTGTAAAGCTGCGAAGTTTTTACCGCATAGTTGATGCGGCTCCGCGCCGATAACGTCGGGTCTTGCAACCAGTCTTTGAGTTCCTCGCGTGTGATCTCGGCAAGGCGACGATTGCCAAAGGCTTTGACAAATGCTCCCAGCCGGTGCCGTAGGTCTTTGACAGTTCGCTCGCGGCGGTGGTTGACTTCGGCGTCGGCCAATAGTTTCTCGACGATCTCCGAAACGGTCGGGACGTTGCGGAATTTCAAAACGTGGTCCACATAGTGATCTACAGCTTCGTCCAGGGTCGCGCCGTGAGGGTTCAATTTCTCGACACACTTGGCAGCGATAGTGCGAACATCGACGGGCAAGGTGAATGCAGCGGCACCTTCATTGTCGACCATCGCTCGGATTTGCGCGGCGCGGGTTTCCGCTTCCTCTTTGGTGGGGAACGCTTCGCGGATGCGTTGGCCACTGACCATGCAGGCGACTTGCCAACCGGTTTTTCCACTGGTATAGGTCAGCTTGTGAATCGGCGGCCACAGCTTGGCTTTGGATTTGGCACTTGTCATGGCAACGAGTTCCTTCTTGCGGCTCATATTGCCAATAATTGCCAATTAGGTCAAGCTCTATTTGTGTAAATATCTGTGGGAGAGGTGGCTGAGTGGTCTAAAGCGGCGGTCTTGAAAACCGTTAGACGCGCAAGCGTCTCGGGGGTTCGAATCCCTCCCTCTCCGCCATAAATCGTTTGCCTGATTTTCGCCGCTTGCGGCGAGCAAGTTCCGAACTCTCAACCAAGACCGATGTTTCCGACGTGTTCTCGATTGCGTGTGGGCGTGGCGTGTGATTGGATTTGGGGGAAGCGGACGGATAGCCCTGAATTGCGTGAAGATCAGCCGGACAACGTTGGTGGGAGTGGCGCTGGCGATTTTTGCCGGCGCGATCTGGTTGTATTGGCCGAGCGTCCGAGGCGGGTTTCTGACCCGCATGGACGATGACGAGTATTTGCGACAATCGGTGCGGCTGAATGGGCTGACGTGGAACGCGGTGACGTGGGCGTTTACGACCACCCAACCGTATTACCATCCGTTGCCGCGGTTGTCGCACGTCCTCGACTACCAGCTGTGGGGGAAAGACGCGGCGGGACACCACGCGACCGGCGTCGTTGTGCATGCGCTCAACGCGGCACTGGTGTTCGGCTTCCTGTGGACATTGTTGGGGGCCGTGTCGTTGACGACCGGCGAACGGCTCGCGATGGCCATGGCCGTCGCGGTGGCGTTCGCAATTCATCCGCTCCAAGTGGAGTCGGTGGCATGGATGTCGGGGCGGACGCAATTGTTATGCACGACGTTCGGAATCGGCTGCCTGTGGGCGTACGTTGCCGGCGCACGGCGATGGGTGGTGTGGGGACTATTCGTGGCCGCGCTGATGTGCAAACCGATGGCGGTGTCGCTGCCCTTTGTGATGCTGGCGATCGATTATTTTCCGCTGCGACGGCACGAACAGATCAGTTGGGGGCGGCTGGTACGGGAGAAGGCGGGAGCGATGGCGCTGGCGGGCATGGCGGCGGCGGCCACGATGATCAGTGAGACACGGGCGGGCGGATTGATCGTTTCCGTGGAGATGCTTCCATTGTGGCAACGCGTGTTGTTGATGTTCCACAGTTTGGCGTTTTACCCGTGGCGGCTGGTGTGCCCGGTGCATTTATCGCCGTTTTATCCATTGCCGTCGGGACATCCGATGGATCCCGGGCCGGCTGTGTTATCGGTGCTGGGGGTCGGGATTGTGACGGGATTGGTGGTGTGGGATCGACGACGCACGCCGGCGGCTGCGGCAGGCTGGGCGGCCTACGTGATCCTGGTCCTTCCCGTGTCCGGATTGACGCAAACGGGCTTGTCGGCGGCGTCGCAACGGTACGCGTACCTGGCGATGGTGCCGCTGCTGTTGCTGGCGGGTGGAGCGGTCGTGTCGTTATGGCGGCGTTCGGCGACCGTCATCCATCTGGGGCTGGCCGGCCTGCTGGCGTGCGAGCTGTGCGTCTTTGGAGCGCGGACTCGGAGCCTGATACCGGTGTGGCACGACGATGAGACGTTGTGGGGAACCGTGCTGACGGAATACCCCGACTCGGTTGTGGCCAATAACGCCATGGTGATGATTCTGTTTCTTCATCACAAGTTGGCGGAGGCGCTGGCGTACGCCCAACGGTATGAGGAACTGATGCCGCAATTGGGCGAGGCGCATAATAATCTCGGGTTTATACTGGCGGCGATGGACAGGGTGCCGGAGGCGATGGCGGAGTACGAGCAGGCGTTACGACTCAAGCCGAATTATGCCGAGGCACACAACAACTTCGCCAATACACTGATGCAGGTGGGCAAGGTGGAGGATGCGGTGCGGCAGTACGAGCAGGCGTTGCAGATCAAGCCGCATTACGTGGACGCGGAACTCGGCCTGGGGTGGGCGCTGTTCGATCTGGGCCGACGCGCGGAGGCCATCCGGCATCACGAGCGGGCATTGAAGTTCGATCCGAATTCGGCCATCGCCAGCAACATGCTGGCTCGGTTGCGAGGCAGCTAATAGGCTGGCGGCAGAGCGGCAGACTTGATAATTGTAACCGTGCGACGTACTGGTGCGTCGTTACAAAGGGGGGCCGACCGCGTCTGCCCCTTTCGGCGTAGATGTGAGACCGTGCGCGGGGTACAAGAATGTGTCCGGCATGACGCGCATGGACGGGAATAATTGTGATGGTAACGCGCGGCGATGGTACAGTTCCGCTGTGGCGCGTCAGGTGATCGAGAATGGTCGGCATGGAGGTTTATGGCGTTATGAAAATTCATCGTGTCGTGCTGGCAATCATGGTGGGGGCGTGGCTGGGGCAACCCGGCCGGGCGAGTGCGGACACCCTCAAGACATTGCACACATTTGCCGGCACCCTGGACGGATCCGCGCCCTACGGGGGACTGACCGAGGGTAGCGACGGCAATTTCTATGGGACGACGGAGTCGGGAGGAGGGAGTGGCTTTGGCACAGTGTTCTCCATGACCGGGGCCGGCACGCTATCGACGATCTGGAATTTCGGTGGTGGGCTCAATGACGGAGCGAACCCGGAAGCCGGGTTGATCCAGGGCAGCGACGGATTTCTGTACGGGACGACATATGCCGGGGGCACGGACAACGTAGGCATAGTGTTCAAGGTCAGCACGACGGGCGGGTTGACGCCGCTGCATTATTTCACGGATGGGGGAGACGGAGCCAATCCGCAGGGCGTGTTGGTTGAGGGCAGCGACAGCAATTTCTACGGAACGACTTCCGCTGGCGCCAACGGCTTTGGCACGGTGTTTCGAGTTAGCTCGGCGGGCGCGTTCACCGTGCTGTACGCTTTCAGTAACGGATCGGATGGCGGCAATCCCAAGGCCGGGCTCGTTCAAGGTACGGACAGTAATTTTTATGGGACGGCGTACGGCGGAGGCGCCAGCAACGCCGGCACCGTGTTCTCCTACAATTCGTCCACCGGGTTGAGCCCCCTGACCAACTTCACGGGCGGGGCAGACGGTGCGAATCCGCAGGGCGCGTTGGTCGAGGGCAGCGACGGCAATTTTTACGGAACGACGTTTGGCGGGGCAAACGGCTATGGCACGGTGTTTCGGATCAGCACGAATGGAAACTTGACCCCGCTGTGGGATTTCGGTGACGGATCGGACGGCGGCAATCCTGAAGCCGGGCTGATCCTGGGTCAGGACGGCAATTTCTACGGGACGACCTCCACGGGAGGAAATGACGGTCCCGGCACAGTATTCAAGATCACAAAGAATGGCGCGTTGACAACGCTGTATAACTTCACTGGCGGCAATGATGGAGCCGTGCCACTGGCGGGTTTGCTCCAGGCCTCCGCGACGAATTTTCTCGGGACAACCTCTGCGGCCGGGGCTGATTCGCTGGGAACGGTTTTCAGCCTGATACAGCCGTGCACATTCTCACTCTCGCCGTCGGGCGTGGCGCTCATCGGGATTGCCGAGAGCGGCACGTTTACGGTCACCAGCAGCGGCACGGGTTGCGTCTGGACGGCGACGAGCAAAACGGATTGGATCACCGTCACCTCGGGCAGCAGTGGCATCGGCGATGGGGTGGTGGGGTATTCGGTGACAGCGGACAGCGAGAGCAAAACACGTGTCGGTACGATTGTGGTTGGGGGAAAGACCTTCACGATCACGCAGGGGGGTGAAGTGTTCGGGCAATTTCTCCCGGGAAGTTACAGCGGACTCGTCATGGACACGAACCTTCCCGCGCAAGCCAGTTCCGGTTCCATCAGCCTGGTTTTTGGCTTGACGACGACGGGATCGTTTGCGGCAGACCTGACCATGGGCGGTGTGAAATCCACGTTCAAAGGACAGTTTGATCGCTCGGGCAACTCGACGAACACGGTGCCGCTCAAGGGTTCGAGTCCGTTGATTGTTATTCTCCAAGCGATGCCGGTGACCAATGGGACGGATCAGATAGTGGGGACGGTGTCCGATGGCGGCACATTTACGGCGCAGTTGGTGGCCAATCTGGCCGTCTTCAGCAAAGAGAATATGAGTCCGTGGGTGGGCGCGTTCACGTTTGTACTACCGCCGGCGGACAGCACGAATTCGGCTGCGCCGCAGGGATACGGGTACGGAACCTTGACCGTGACGAGCCTCGGCAGCGGATCACTGAAAGGGGTGCTGGGCGATGGAACGAAGATCAGCGGAAAGTTTCCGGTCTCTGGCTACGGAACGTGGCCGCTGTACAATTCCCTTTATAAGAATGGAGGTTCCTGCATCGGCTGGGTGACGTTCGCCGAGAGCAATACACTCACCGGGCCGGTGTACTGGTTCAAGACAGCCGCGTCAGGCGACCAGTTTTACCCGGCTGGGTTCTCAACGACGAACTCGCTGACCGGAGACATTTACGTTCCGCCTGCGGCTGGCGGCCCGTCGGTCGCGGCGACCGGGCAGTTGACGCTGGGCGGCGGCAATTTGACGAGCAAAATCGTCATCAGCGTGTCGATCAGCGCGAAGGGAACGGGTACGGCGTCGCCTGTCGGCAGCAATGACCTGAAGTTAAAGGTGGCGCCGACAACGGGGGCGTTGAGCGGCAGCTTCCTCGATCCGACCGTCGGCAAGGCGGTCAAGTTCGAAGGCCTGCTGTTGCAGAGTAGCGGTGCCGCGTCTGGATACTTTCTGGGCACGAGCGAGAGCGGTTTCGTCACGTTTGTGCCGGACACGGAGTGAGGATGGGGGGCGGCGCGGTAAGCCAGTCAGAGAGGTCTTGACAAGGGGGTGGCGGTTTGGTAGAAGATGAGGCGTACGACGTTGAGACTGTGTTATATGTACGAGTTGTTGTGAGAGAATCTGGAGGAATGCAGTCAGATGTGACCGTGCGCGCCCGAGCTGGGTAGGCGCGGTCTTTTTATTTATCCCACCAAAATAGGATTTTCCATCAAGCAATGTCCTCGAAATGTCCTTATTGATTCCTGAGGAGGTGAGCAACATATGGCACGCGGAACAGTGAAGTGGTTCAATGAGAAGAAGGGGTTCGGGTTTATCCAGCAGGAAGGTGGGCCGGACGTGTTTGTGCATTTCTCGGCCATCAAGGGTGAGGGGTTCAAGACGCTGGCTGAGGGGCAAGCGGTGGAGTTTGAGATCATCCAGGATGCGAAAGGCGCCAAGGCCCAGAATGTGATGCGGGTGTAGGGCGTTGGGCGTGGGATGATGCGCACCGTGAGGGGTGCGTAGCTGCGAAAATAGGTGGGATCGGCAACTCCAACGCGACGGGGTGATGGTGTGCGCGACCCCGTGGCCGGAACGGCCCAGTTTATGCTTTATTTTGGGGTTTGGCAGCGGCCGGGGCAGCCTTGCAGGGCAGAGATTGGCAGGGTTTCGAGCCCGTTGGGCCTGGTTTTTTGAAATCGTCGAAAATAGTTCTTGCATACG
This sequence comes from Verrucomicrobiia bacterium, assembly GCA_052146795.1. Lineage (GTDB taxonomy): Bacteria > Verrucomicrobiota > Verrucomicrobiia > Palsa-1439 > Palsa-1439 > Palsa-1439. Next base: position 1,501 of record JBKQMH010000140.1, on the reverse strand, counting down.
GGGCGGTGGATCGGTAGTTTGGCCGCCCTTTCACGGGAACCGTTGTTGCGGGAGCGTGACGACGATTCATCGGTGATGGGCTTGACAGGCGTTGGAAGTGCGGGTATATAGGTAACACCTGCTGGGGGATGTGGCAGTACGGATGGTTCTTTAGGAGTTCGGCAAAACTCGAAATTCGACGTCGGTGGTTTTGTCGTCTGAAGATGGGGCGGCGATCGGCGGTTAGACATCAGCGTTCAGCCCGACGGCTGAAAGTTGATTATCTGAAAGCAGATTGCACGCATCCTGAGAGAATCGGGGTGCGTCGCGTTCTTTGAAAATTGAAATGTGCGATACGTGAGAGCCCACGTTCCCTGACACAGGTCAGGGGACTTTGAGTAATATGTAGTAACACGACCAGTTCGGCTAGCCCCGGCTGGTCGCCCTCGAAGCAATTCGGGGGTGAACTCACGTGGAATCGGTTGGATCAGTCATGGCCCCGAAAGGGTCATGGCGAGCCTCGGAGCGATTCGGGGCAGGTCTGGTTGATTATTTTACGGAGAGTTTGATTCTGGCTCAGAACGAACGCTGGCGGCGTGGATAAGACATGCAAGTCGAACGAGAATTCATTTATAGCAATATGAGTGGATTTTAGTGGCGAAAGGGTGCGTAACACGTAGCTATCTACCTCGAAGTGGGGGATATCTCCGAGAAATCGGAGTTAATACCGCATGTGACCGCAAGGTCAAAGCTGGGGATCGTAAGACCTGGCGCTTTGAGATGAGGCTGCGGCCTATCAGGTAGTTGGCGGGGTAATGGCCCACCAAGCCTAAGACGGGTAGCTGGTCTGAGAGGACGACCAGCCACACTGGAACTGAGACACGGTCCAGACACCTACGGGTGGCAGCAGTCGAGGATTTTTCTCAATGGGGGAAACCCTGAAGGAGCGACGCCGCGTGAGGGATGAAGGTCTTCGGATTGTAAACCTCTGTCATCTGGGAACAATGTGATCTACCCAACACGTGGATTATTGATAGTACCGGAAGAGGAAGCCGTGGCTAACTCTGTGCCAGCAGCCGCGGTAATACAGAGACGGCGAGCGTTGTTCGGATTCATTGGGCGTAAAGGGTGCGCAGGCGGCCCGTTAAGTCGGATGTGAAATCTCACAGCCTAACTGTGATAGGTCATTCGAAACTGGCGGACTTGAGGACTGGAGAGGAGACTGGAATAGTCGGTGTAGCGGTGAAATGCGTAGAGATCGACTAGAACACCGGTGGCGAAGGCGGGTCTCTGGACAGTTCCTGACGCTCATGCACGAAAGCCAGGGGAGAGCACGCCATGGTTCTGGGTGGTGATGAGGCCGCCGAAGCTGGGATTCGGGATGTCCCAGTCCGCGAACAGGACCGGGATGGAGCCAGATATCTCGATCCCGGAACTGGTGCGCTCCGCGCTCAGGGTGAAGGTCACCTGGCGGGCATGCCCGTGCAGGGTGAGCTGGCCGGCCGCGGTGTAGGTCCTGATG
>JBKQMH010000139.1:0-12529 GCA_052146795.1 Verrucomicrobiia bacterium | reverse complement strand
CTCGGAACGACGCGACGCCATCTTGGTGCTACCCTCGCACCTCGATTTGCTAAAAATGGCTTTGTGGGGGGGTAATTGGTGGCGTTCTCCTCCGATTACACCACTCCTTTGTTTCAAAAATCGGCAGCATCTTTGGCTCGGCAGATGGCCTAGAATGGTTTCGTTCGGTGTTCATTATTGGCCACAACCCCGACCTTCCGGTCGGGGCGGGCACTGTGCACGAAATCGGAGCGGGCCTCGCTTTCCCGATTATCCGCGGACGCCGGTTGTCGGCGTACGTGAAAGCCAGTAGAGGACGTGAGCTGCTGGCACCAGCGCGGGATTTTATGGGACGACTTGACGCGACAGCCGCAGCCGCGTCATTTGGGGGACGCACTGGCCTCAAATCTGCTTATTTATCGAGTGGCGGAAGGAGGTTTAGAGCCATGACGCTGTTGATGCTGAGATTGTTTTTTCTGATCCTGTGCGTGCTGGGGAGTTGGTCCATCTCTCAACTGCACGACCAGTGGGCGGAGCATCCGTTGCTGGCGATCCTGATTGGGTTGGCGGGCGGCGGCCTGTTCATCGGCGTGGACAAGGCGCTCAAGGGATTTTCGTTGCGCGGGCTGTCGGCGGCCTCGTTCGGCATTCTGGTCGGGTTCACGGTCAGCTACTTCATTGGCAACTCGGTGTTGTTCAAATTCATCGACGAGGAGCCGAAGCTGATCGCGCAAATCGCCATGTACTGCGTCTGCTCGTACCTTGCGATGGTGATCGCCTACCGCGCGAAGGACGAATTCAACCTCGTGATTCCCTACGTGAAGTTCACGCGGGAGAACAAGCCCGAGCGGCTGGTGTTGCTGGATACGAACATCATCATCGACGGCCGGATTCAGGAGTTGTGCACGACGGGGTTTCTGGATGCGGTGCTGATCGTCCCGCGGTTTGTTCTCAATGAACTGCAGTACATCGCCGACGCGGCCGATGACGTGAAGCGGGCGCGCGGGCGACGCGGCCTCGAAGTGCTGAAGATGTTGCAGCTCAACCCGCGCGTGGAAGTAAAGTTCCATGAGAACGATGTGCCCGACATCAAGGAAGTAGACGGCAAGCTGGTGCAATTGGCCAAGATGCTTCCCGCGGAAATCCTGACGAATGATTTCAATCTCAGCCGCATCGCCGAACTCCAGCACGTCAAGGTGCTCAATATGAACGAATTGGCGAAATCGTTGCGGCCGGCTGTCCTGCCGGGCGAGACTCTGTCGGTGCGCCTGCTCAAGGAGGGGCGCGAACCACAGCAGGCCCTCGCGTATCTGGACGACGGCACAATGATCGTGGTCAACCGGGCTCGCCGTCTCCTGGGGCACGAGGTGGAGGTGACGATCAGCAGCGTGCTGCAAACCGCCGCGGGACGCATGGCGTTCGCCGAGCTTCCCAGCGGCAGCCAAACTGTGGTCGAGAACGAGCCGCAGCCGGAGCCGTCCACGGTCTCAGCGGGGTAAGCTTGCTCCGGCAAACGGGGTTTTGTTAGTCTGCGAGGCATGGTTTCGGCAATCGTGTTGGCCGCTGGTCGTTCGACGCGGATGGGCGGCGGCACCAACAAACAATTCATCGGACTTCTCGGCAAGCCGCTGGTGTACTACTCGCTCGCGGCGTTTGAGCGGTGCCCGGCCATTGACACGGTGGTTCTGGTGCGGCGACCCGATTACGCCCAACAAGCAGAGCAGATCGTCCGGGAGTTTGGATTCAAGAAGGTGGCCGCCTTTGCCGATGGTGGGGCCGAACGCCAGGACTCAGTCAGCAACGGTTTGAGAGCCTGCGAGTCCCGGACAGATATTGTGGCGGTGCACGATGGAGCCAGGCCGCTGGTCACGCCCGCATTGATTGAATCCACCATCATCAGCGCCCGGGCGTTCGGGACCGGCATCGCTGCCTCCAAGGTCGTGGACACTCTCAAGGAGGCCAACGAAGACAAGACGGTGGTTCGGACGGTGGACCGCACCAGATTGTGGGCGGTGCAAACGCCGCAAACGGTGAAATTCAGATTGCTGCGGGATGCGTATGCGAAGGTCTTGGAGAAGAGGATCGTCGTCACCGATGAAGCCGCTGCGGTGGAGTTGCTGGGCGAAAAGGTTCATTTGGTCGAAACGCCGTTTCTCAATTTGAAAATCACGACACCATCGGACCTGGCCATTGCGGAAGCATTGCTTCACGAGCCGCAGTGATGCTATTCTCCCACATTCTATGAACCGTGTTGGCATTGGAATCGATGTGCATCGGTTTGCGGCGGGACGCAAATGCATCATTGGGGGCGTTGAGATCCCGCACGAGGTGGGGTTGGAAGGTCATAGTGATGCGGATGTGCTGGCGCATGCCATTGCGGATGCGCTGCTGGGCGCGGTAGCGCTGGGCGACATCGGGAAATACTACCCGCCCACGGACATGAAGTTCAAAAATCTCGACAGCATGGTCATCGTACGTGAAAGCGCCGAGCGTGTGCGCAAGGCGGGCGGTCGGATTAACAATGTGGACGCGATGATCATTGCGCAAGCGCCAAAGATGGCTCCCCACATTCCCAAGATGCAGGAAATCCTCGGAAAACACCTGGGTGTCGCCCCGACACAAGTCGGCATCAAAGCGACGACGAGCGAGCACATGGGATTCACGGGTCGTAAGGAAGGCATTGTGGTTGTGGCGATCGCCTCGGTGGAGATGTAGCGCGCCATGGCCCTGCAATTCTTCAACACCCTGACGCGTCGCAAAGAGGATTTCGTGCCACTGGATCCGGCGGGCAAGCAGGTCGGTTTGTACACCTGCGGACCAACCGTCTACAACTACGCGCACATCGGCAATCTCCGCGCGTTCACCTTCGAGGATTTGTTGCGTCGCTATCTCGAATACAAGGGCTTTCAAGTCAAACACGTGATGAATATCACGGACGTTGAAGACAAAATCATCCGTGCCGTTCGTGAGTCGGGCAAGCCATTGCGTGAATTGACCGACTTCTACACGCAGGAATTTTTTCGGGACCTCGACACGTTGAACATCCAGCGCCCGCACGTTGTGCCGTGCGCAACGGAAACCATCGCGGACATGATCGAGTTGATCGGGACGTTGGTGGCCCGGAAGCACGCCTACGTTGCGGAGGATCGGTGCGTCTATTTCTCGATCAAATCGTTCAAGGACTATGGGAAGCTGGCGCATCTTGATCTGGAGAATTTGCAGTCCGGGGCTCGTGTCGCCCACGACGAGTACGACAAGGAACATGCGGCGGATTTTGCGCTGTGGAAAGCATGGGATGAGGACGATGGAACGGTCAAATGGCCGTCGCCATGGGGCGACGGTCGTCCCGGCTGGCATATTGAGTGTAGCACGATGAGCATGAAGCATCTGGGCGAAACCTTCGACATTCACTGCGGCGGCGAAGACCTGATTTTCCCGCATCACGAGGACGAAATTGCCCAAAGCGAGGCGGCGACGGGCAAACCATTTGTCCGTTACTGGCTGCACAACGCGCATCTCCTCGTGGAGGGACGGAAGATGAGCAAGTCGGCGGGCAATTTCTACACGTTGCGCGACTTGCTTGCGAAGGGTTGGACGGGACGCGAAGTCCGCTACGCCCTCATCTCGGCGCATTATCGCGAGCAACTGAATTTCACATTTGACGGTCTGCAAGCGGCGAGATCGGCGTTGCAGAGGATCGACGAGTTTCTGTTGAAGTTGCAAGAGCTTCTGATGAAGCCTGCGCCTGTTACGGGCGAGGCCGTTGGATGTGCCGAGTTCGACCATGCAAGGCGGCAATTTGAGGCGGCGCTTGATGATGATTTGAACATCAGCGGCGCTCTCGGCGCGTTGTTTGATTTCGTCCGCGTGGTAAACATAAAGCTGTCCGAGGGCAGTGTTTCCGTGCAAGAAGCTTTCTTGATCGTCGATGGCTGGAAGGAATTGGACGCTGTACTTGGTCTGGGGATCTCGCGGAAGGAGAACGTTCCGCACGAGGTTCGGCAGCTAGCACATGAGCGGCTCGAAGCTCGTAAAGCCAAGGACTTCAAGCGTGCCGACGAGATTCGCGATCGTCTCTTGCAGATGGGGTGGATTGTCACAGATCTGCGAGGTGGCGCGATTTCGTACAAGCGAGTTGGCTGAGCTGTTGCCATGACGAAGCGCTATCCGCCGATCAACCCGAAGTGTCCGCATTTCCTTCACGGCGGGGATTACAATCCCGAGCAATGGTTGCACGTGCCCGAGGTGTTGAAGGGCGACCTACGGTTGATGAAGTTGGCGCACTGCAATGCGATGTCCGTGGGGATCTTCTCGTGGGCAGCGCTCGAACCCGAGGAGGGCCAATTCGCCTTCGATTGGCTCGATCAGGTGATGGACGATCTGGCCAATAACGGTGTGTTTGCTGTCCTCGCCACGCCCAGTGGGGCGCGACCGGCGTGGATGTCGCAGAAGTATCCGGAAGTCTTGCGGGTGAATGCCGACCGCACGCGCATTTTGCATGGGGCGCGACACAATCACTGTTACACGTCACCCATTTATCGCGAGAAGACGGCACTGATAAACCACAAACTTGCGGAGCGCTACCGGAATCACCCGGCATTGCTTGTTTGGCACGTTTCGAACGAGTACGGCGGCGAGTGCCACTGCGCGCTTTGTCAGGACGCATTCCGGGCGTGGCTGAAGGAACGGTACGATTCGCTCAAAGCGCTGAACCAGGCGTGGTGGACGGCATTTTGGAGTCACACCTACACCGATTGGTCGCAAATCGAGTCCCCGTCGCCTCACGGTGAATGGGTGATTCACGGTCTCAACCTCGATTGGAAGCGGTTCGTCACCCATCAGACGACCGAATTCATGAAGAATGAAATCGCGCCGCTACGCGAGGTCACGCCGGACGTTCCCGTGACAACGAACATGATGGGCACGTATTCCGGATTGAATTACTGGAAGATCGCGCCGGTATTGGACGTTGTTTCGTGGGACAGCTATCCGGCGTGGCACGGAGTCGAGGAGGATTGGAAGCTGGGGAGTTCGGTTTCGTTCGTTCACGACATTTACCGCTGTTTGAAGGTCGGAAAGCCATTCCTGTTGATGGAGAGCACGCCCAGCAATGTGAATTGGCAGGAAGTGTGCAAGCTCAAGCGCCCGGGCATGCATCGGCTCTCGTCATTGCAGGCGGTGGCCCACGGCGGCGACACGGTCCAGTATTTCCAGTGGCGCAAGAGCCGTGGTTCTTTTGAGAAATTCCACGGCGCCGTAGTCGATCACGTCGGCCATGAAAACACGCGTGTGTTCCGTGACGTGGTGGAGGTCGGTCAGATTTTGGAGAAGCTCGACGCGGTCATCGGCACGACGGTCCATCCCGAGGTCGCGATCATCTACGACTGGGAGAACGAGTGGGCGATTGGCGACTTGCAGGGATTGTCGCGGAAACGACGCGACTACGGGGAGACGTGTGTCGCGCAGTATCGGTCGTTCTGGTCGCGTGGCATGCCGGTGGACGTGGTGAGTATGGACAGCGATTTCGCGAGCTACCGGCTGTTGATCGCCCCGATGCTGTACATGGTGCGGCCCGGCGTCGCGGAGAGGATTGACAAGTTTGTCAGGAGAGGCGGCACGTTCGTGGCGACATACTGGTGCGGCATCGTCAACGAGAGCGATCTTTGCTTTCTTGGCGGCTTTCCCGGGCCGCTGCGAAAGGTCCTCGGCATTTGGGCCGAGGAAATCGATGCCCTTTATGAGGGCCAGACGAACATGGTGGTTCCGGGCCCGAAGAACGGACTAGGACTGACGGGACGATACAAGGCACGCGAACTATGTGACCTCATTCACGCAGAGTCCGCGCAGGTGCTGGCAAAATATGGCACGGACTTCTACAGGGGACGGCCGGCACTGACCGTGAACGCATTGGGCAAGGGCCGGGCGTACTACATCGCCTCACGCAACGACGACCGGTTCCACGACGACTTTTACGGCGGGCTGGCGCGCGGGCTTGGTTTGATGCGGGTGCTCGAGACGAGGTTACCCAAAGGCGTGACGGCGCAGTTGCGCACCGACGGCAAGGATGACTTCGTGTTTCTGCTCAACTTTCAGTCAAAGCCTCGAAAAGTGAATCTGGGTCGCGAAAGTGTTGCCGACATGCTCACCGGCAAGACCGTCAACGGAACGGTCACATTGCCCGCGTATGGCTCGCTCCTTCTGCGCCGCCCGCACGCAGATTGACATTCGGCGGATGATGTGTTGAGTTAGCAGGGCCATGATTGAAGAACTAAAGACCAAAGTGAATGATTTGCGCGAACGTCACCAGGCGTTAAGGAGGTATCTTTGACGTCGACAAACAACGCGCTCGCCTGGTCGAGCTAGAAAACATCATGGCCGGCTCGACATTCTGGGCCGATCAAACCAAAGCCCGCACGATTCTCGACGAGGCGTCCACAATCCGTCGCAAGCTCGATACGCTCACCGCACTTGACCAGAAGATCTCCGACGCGGAGGTGCTTATCGACCTCGGCGAGACCGAGCAGGGGATCACCACCGAAGTCAACGCCGCCGAGCAGAAGTTCAATCAGTTCGAGTTGGAGAACCTCCTCGGCGCGGAGAACGACAAGTCCAACGCCATTTTCAGCGTCCACGCCGGTGCCGGCGGCACCGAAAGCTGCGACTGGGCCAACATGCTGTTGCGGATGTACCAGCGCTACTGCGAAACGCGGGGTTTCAAGGTCGATTTGGTGGACATCCAGGCCGGTGATGAGGCGGGTATCAAGAGCGCGACCATACTTGTCACGGGCGAGTACGCGTACGGGTATCTCAAAGCGGAACGCGGCGTGCATCGGCTGGTCCGCATTTCGCCATTCGATTCGAACAAGCGCCGGCATACGTCCTTTGCGAGCGTGGACGTGATCGCGGAACTAAGCGACGAGGTCGAAGTTGAGCTCAAGATGGAAGACGTGCAGGTGGATACGTTCCGCTCGGGCGGGCGCGGCGGGCAGAATGTGAACAAGGTCGAGACGGCCGTGCGTATGACCCATATGCCGACGGGCATTGTCGTCCAGTGCCAAATCGAGCGGAGCCAGCACCAGAACCGGGAGATGGCGTTGAAGATGCTGAAGGCGCGGCTGTACGAGAAAGAGCAGGACGAGAAACGGGCGGCCATGGAGAAGTATTACGGCGAGAAGGGCGCCATGGCGTGGGGCAACCAGATCCGCAGCTATGTCTTCCAGCCGTACCAAATGGTGAAGGATTTGCGGACGGGCTACCAAACCAGTGACGTGCAGGGAGTGATGAACGGCGACATCCATCCATTCATCAGCACCTGGCTCAAAGCCGGCCAGCCGCGGACGCGGAAACAGGGCGTGACGGACGAGGAGTAAGCGTTCTTCGATGAACATCCTCAATAAAATTGTTGCCGGGAAGAAACTCCAAGTGGCGAAGCTGCAGCCGCAGACGGGAAAGTTGAAGCAAGCAGCGGCGGCGCGGAAGGAGTTTCGCGATTTCGCGGGTGCGTTGCGTCGTAGCGATGGCGTTGCGCTGATTGCGGAGATCAAGAAGGCGTCGCCATCGGCAGGCGTGATCCAGAAGGACTTCGATGCGATTCAAATTGCGCGGGATTACGAGGCCGGTGGGGCATCGGCGTTGTCGGTACTGACGGACGAGAAGTTCTTTCAAGGCCGCCTTGAATACTTGCAGCAAATTCGCGACGCAGTGAAATTGCCACTCTTGCGAAAGGATTTTATCATCAATGAGTTGCAGATCTACGAATCGGTCGCGCGCGGCGCGGATGCGATTCTGTTGATTGTGGCGATTTTGGATGATGCCCAGCTCAAGGGTTTCCGCGAGTTGGCGGCGCAAGTACATCTGGCTGCGCTGGTGGAAGTGCACGACGAAGCCGAATTGGACCGCGCGCTGGCCTCGGGAGCTGAGATCATTGGCGTGAACAACCGTGACTTGCGCGATTTTTCCGTGACCCTGACGACGACCGAAAAACTCGCAGCAAAACTCAAGCGCGGCATGTGCGGCAAGTACACGATTGTGGCTGAGAGCGGTATTCATGCGCGCGCGGATGTCGAGCGGGTCGCCAAAGCCGGCGCGAACGCGGTTCTCGTTGGCGAATCACTCATGCGCAGCGGGGACATTGAGTCGAAAGTACGCGAGCTGATGGGCCGATGAGCACGAAGATCAAAATCTGCGGGACGACGAACCTGAACGACGCGCTGCTGGCGGTCGAGTTGGGCGCGGACGCGTTGGGTTTCATTTTCTATCCGAAGAGTCCGCGCCATATCAAGGTGAGCGAGGCGGCGAACATCTGTAATGCGTTGCCGCCATTCGTGACGAAGGTCGGCGTGTTCGTGGACGAATTGGAATATGAGATCGAGAAGGCGCTCAACGAATGCCTGCTGAATGCCTTGCAGTTTCATGGCGACGAGCCGCCGGGGTTCTGCCAGAAGTTTGCGGCGAAATCGATCAAGGCCATCCGGATGCGTGACGAAGAATCCTTGCGCGCCGCCGCTGAGTACGATGTTGACGCTTTGTTGCTGGATACCTACACTGACGAGTCGCGCGGGGGCACGGGCAAAACCTTCGACTGGTCGCTGGCGCTGAAAGCGAAGGAGATTGGCCCGCCGATCATCCTGTCTGGGGGGTTGACGACGGCGAACGTCCAGGAAGCGATCCGTCGCGTGCGGCCGTATGCCGTGGACGTCGCGAGCGGCGTCGAGCGTGAGCCCGGCAAGAAGGACCCGGAGAAATTGCGGAGATTCATCGAATTGTGCAAGAGCACCTGACAACCGTACCCGACAAGGGCGGCCACTTTGGGCCGTATGGCGGCATGTTCGTGCCGGAGACGTTGATGGAGCCGTTGCACGAATTGACCCGCGAGTACGAAAAGGCGCGCCGTGACAAACGGTTTCGCGACGAACTGGCGTATTACCTGCGCGAGTATTGCGGTCGCCCGACGCCGCTGTACTTCGCGGAACGGATGACACGCGCGCTGGGTGGACCGAAGATTTATCTCAAACGCGAGGACCTTCTGCATACCGGCGCGCACAAGATCAACAACACCATCGGCCAGGTGCTTCTGGCCAAGCGGATGGGCAAACGCCGGGTGATTGCCGAGACCGGTGCCGGTCAGCACGGCGTGGCGACGGCGACGGTGGCTGCGATGTTCGGTTTGGAATGCGTGGTGTACATGGGCACGGTGGACATGGAGCGGCAGGCGCTCAACGTATACCGCATGCGGCTGCTGGGCGCGGAAGTGCGCGCGGTCAATGCGGGACAGAGGACCTTGAAGGAAGCCATCAGCGAAGCGATGCGGGATTGGGTCACGAACGTGCGCACGACGCACTACATTCTCGGCAGCGTCCTCGGCGCGCACCCGTATCCGATGATGGTACGCGATTTTCAGGCGGTGATCGGACGCGAGGCGCGACGGCAGATTTTGGAAAAGGAAGAGCGGGTACCGGACGAACTGGTGGCGTGCGTCGGCGGCGGCAGCAACTCGATTGGATTGTTTTACGCGTTCCTGAAAGACAAGGGCGTGCGGATGGTCGGTGTCGAGGCCGGCGGCGAGGGCATCCGCGCGGGCAAACACGCCGCGCGTTTCCAAAAGGGCGGCTCGCTCGGCGTGTTGCAGGGGACGCGCACGTTTGTGCTGCAGGACGACGACGGTCAAATCATGCTCACACACTCGGTTTCGGCGGGGCTGGATTATGCGGCGGTCGGTCCCGAGCACAGCTATTTGCGCGATCAGGGGCGAATCGAGTACACATACGCGACGGACCGCCAGGCGTTGGAGGCGGCCACGTTCTGTTCGCGGAGCGAGGGCATCATTCCGGCGCTCGAATCGGCGCACGCCGTTGCCTACGTCATGGCGAATGCGAAGAAGATCGGTCGCGGCGCGCTCGTGATTGTCAACTTGAGCGGTCGCGGAGACAAAGATGTGAGCCAGATGGCGCGGTTGTTGAATCTATGAGGCCCTATTTCCGATGCCGCCACTGCAAAAAACGATTGGTACCGCTGGTGCAAAGTTTTGCCCATCATCTGTGGGGACGGGAACGGATTTGTCCCCGGTGCGGCAAGATCTGGCGGCTCACCCCGGCAGCGCATCAAAGCCTGATTGCGGTTGGCATTGTCGTCGGCGTCGTGTTAACCGTCGAAGCGCGGGACTGGTTTTCCACGGCCGAAGGCGATATTTTGGTGCTGGCGCTGTGGGTGCCGGTGTACGCGCTGGTTCTGTGGCCAGCCATTTTTGCACTGCTGGGCAACTATCGTTTGAAATGAGGACTGTATGAGATCCATGACAGGATATGGCCGCGGCGAGGCGGCGAAGGACGGCTTCAAATTCACCGTCGAACTCAACTCGATCAATCGCAAGCAAAGCGATATTTCGATCAACCTCGCCAAGGAACTGGTCGAGCTCGAGCCGCGGATCCGCGACGAGATCAATGCTCACCTATCGCGTGGTCGGGTGATGGTGGTCGTGGCGTTCCATCGCGGCAGCGCGAAGGCGGAAGAGCAGGTTGAATTGGATACAGCATTGGCGAAGGCGTATCACCGCGCGATCCAGAAATTGCAAAAGGAAATGAAACTGAACGGCTCGCTCACCCTCGACACGATTTTGCGCGCGCCCGGCGTGATGAAGCTGGCGGAGGCGACGCTGGATGCGGAGAGCGTCTGGCCCAGCGTGGAGGCGGCATTGCGCAAGGCCATCGTGGGCCTGGTCAAGATGCGCGAGAAGGAGGGGAAGTTCCTCGCGAACGACCTTGCCGGGCGACTTGCCTTTCTTCAAGCGGGACTGGAGTTGGTGAAGAAATCAGCCCCGGAGATCGTCACGCGCTACCGCGAGCAGTTGCACGCGCGCGTCAAGGATGCGGGGCTGGACGTGCCGCTGGATGACGAGCGGCTCGTGAAAGAAGTGGTGTTCTTCGCGGACCGGTGCGACATCTCGGAAGAGATCACGCGGCTCAGCAGCCATCTCAACCAGTTTCGTGATTGCCTGAAATCGAACGAGCCGGTCGGACGCACCCTGGATTTTCTGGCGCAGGAAATGGGTCGGGAGATCAATACCATCGGTTCCAAGGCCAACGCGGCGGAAATCTCGCAACAGGTGGTCAAGATGAAGGCCGAACTCGAGAAGATCCGCGAGCAGATCCAGAACATCGAATGAACGAGCCCCAGTCAACGACGGCGCGGACCGGTCTGGTGATTGTCGTCTCGGCGCCTTCGGGCGGCGGGAAAAGCTCGTTGTGCCAGCGGTTGTTGAACTGGTCGCCGAACATCGTATATTCCGTTTCCTGCACGACGCGCGCGCCGCGCGGGGGCGAGCAAAACGGGCATGACTATTTCTTCCTGAGCACGGAGGAATTTGAAAGGAAGATTGCCAACGGCGAGCTGCTCGAATACGCGAAGTACAATAACAACTATTACGGCACGCCGCGCGGGTTTGTGGAGGAACAACTGGCGGCCGGCCGCGACGTGTTGCTGGACATCGAGGTGCAGGGGGCACGTCAGCTGGCGCAATGCGTGCGCGGCGGCAAATTCGCCTATCCGGACGCATTGGTGATGATTTTTCTGATGCCGCCGTCGATGGAATTGCTGGAGACGCGGTTGCGTCGGCGTGGGACGGACAGTGACGAGGTGATCCGCAAACGGCTGGTGCTGGCCCAGCAGGAGATGACGCACTGGAAAGAGTATGATTACGTGATAGTCAGCGGGCGGCTCGACGACGATTTCGAGCAAGGGAAAGCGGTTGTGATCGCGGAAAAATGCCGCACGACGCGCGCGGCAAAGGACGGAAAACCATGGCAGCAAAACGAACTATCGTTCTAGGCATCACGGGGTCGATTGCGGCGTACAAGTCCGCCGACACGGCGAGCAAGTTGAAGAAGCTCGGGCACGAGGTGTTTTGCGTGATGACAAAGGACGCGACCCATTTCATCACGCCGCTCACGTTGCAGACACTGTCGCAGCATCCGGTGACGACCGATCTGTTTGAAGAAGGCGAGGGCGATTGGCGGCCGAGCCATTTGCAACTGGCCGACAGCGCCGATCTGCTGGTGGTTTCACCCGCGACGGCCAACGTCATTGCCAAGCTCGCGCACGGGATCGCCGACGACGCGCTGAGCACGATTGCGCTCGCGTTGCGGCCCGAAGCGAAGGTGCTGGTGGCGCCCGCGATGAACGGCAAGATGTGGTTGCATCCGGCGACGCAGAGCAACGTCAAGGTGCTGGAGTCACGCGGCGTCGAATTTATCGGGCCCGAAAAGGGTTTGCTGGCCTGCGGCTACGAGGGGATCGGCCGGCTGTGGGACGTGGACAAGATTGTGGAGAAGATCCAGAAGATGCTTTCGTAGGACAGCGGATCCGCAGACGGAAACACCCATGAGTTACACTCCGCTTCGCTTCCTCATCACGGCGGGACCGACGCGAGAATTTCTCGATCCGATTCGCTACATTTCCAATCGCTCGTCGGGCAAGATGGGATACGCCATCGCCGAGGCGGCGTTGGCGGTTTCGTCGGACGTTACGCTCGTGAGCGGGCCGACGTCGCTTGCGG
>JBKQMH010000138.1:0-17511 GCA_052146795.1 Verrucomicrobiia bacterium | reverse complement strand
GGGTGAACGCCAACGATTGGGGCAGCGCCGGTTACGCTCCGCGACTCCTGGAGAAGGGCGATTCGGATAACCAGTATGCGCTGCTCTCGACGTCCTTCGGCCAACTCGAATTCCTGCTACCGGGTGTCAGCAACGGGGTTTTGGTCGCCAACGCGCCGTCGCTCGGGAGTTGGCATCACGTGGCCGGCACGTTTAACGGATCGTCGATGGTCTTGTATATTGACGGACAGATTGCAGCGCAGCAACCGGCCTCCGGTGTCCTGTCGATCACGTCCGACGGGCTGGCCATCGGAAACAATCCCTCCGGAAGTGTATCCAACGGGTTCAGCGGCGCGATGGACGACGTGCGGATCTATGGAGCAGCACTCTCGCCTGCTGAAATCGCGCAATTGTACAATACCGATACCGTCGGCGACGGAATCCCCAATTGGTGGCGTCAGCAGTACTTTGGGACGGGATCATCCACCAATTCGAACTCCTGCGCCACATGCGACTTCGATGGCACCGGCCAGAACAATCTCTTCAAGTATCTCGCGGGCCTCGACCCGACCGACCCATCATCGGCATTTGGGCTCAACATTTCCATGGTCTCGACCAGCTACGACGTGAGCAGCGGCCTGGTTGCGTCTTACCCGTTCAATGGGAATTTGACGAATGATGCCTCGGGCAATGGCCATAACGGGATTGCCGTTGGCGGTGTTTCGCTTACCACCGACAGATTCGGCAATCCGAACAGCGCGTTGCAGGATGATGGTAGCACTGGCTACATTCGTGTCCCGACGGAATTGACGACGGGCAATCCGTTTACATGGTCCGTCTGGTTTCAGCCGGGATTTACGGACACCAATGTGACATATAATCTTCTCAATCAGGGAGGCGCCCCGGGACAAGGCCAGACCAGCCCCTCCATTTGGATAAATTATATCGGGGGTGCGGCCGTGTATCCGGGATCGATTGACTTCTATTATTATGACGGGGGGTCAGGAGTCCACATGGTCTCCCCAGCGGTTGCCCAATGGGACACCAACGCCTGGTATCACGTGGCCGTGACCAGCGACGGATCGGGTGACCGCTGCCTGTATGTCAACGGTGTCTGCGTGAACTCGGACAGTGGCCAGTCATTTGGACAAAGCCAGCTGGATTTCTACATTGGGGCGACCGCTGCCTACAACAAGAATTACTTTCTCGGCGATATCGACGACGTTCTTGTCTACAACCGGGCGCTCTCGGAGCAAGAGATTCAGCAGTTGTACGCAGGTGCATCCATCACGCAGCCCAGCGTGCAGTTCAACCCGGTGCTTAAGGGGCGCACGTACACCCCGCAGTTCAGCACGGACCTGGTCAGCGGCGTCTGGCTGCCGCTCACGACGTTTACAGGTCCGTTGACGAATGGCAACCTGGTCACGATCACCGACACGAACCCGATTCCGCCGCAGGAGTTCTACCGCATCGGCATTTCGAAGCCGTAGATGGGATCGGCCGTTGTGGCTGGAGTGATCGATCTGGGGATCGGATGAACCCTGATCCAACAGGCCCTGAGTTGTGACAGTCTGCTACGGCACCAACTGCACGCGGTAGTAGCGAGAGGTGAAATTGGTCAGTGCGCCCGCGTCAGTGTAGTTGGTCACCGAGCTGACGGTGTTGGTGACGATGAAAATATCGGCGAAGTTGTTGGTGTTATAGCCGCCGCTGGCGTCTCCCGTCGTCGCTTGCAGTGCATTCGTCGAGCCGATGCCGCTCGTCCAGGTGATGAGGATGTCGGAGCCTTGCGGCGCAATGCTCGTGATGTAAAAATTCGACGATGTTTGCGATATTGGCGATGCTGGCACTGTTAGCGAGAAGAGGTAGTTCCCCGCTATGCCGTACAGCGTCGAGTCGGCCAGGATCAGTGCGCCGTTGGGATTGCCGGTATTACTGGTGACAAAGTTGTACAAGATTTGGTAACCGGTGCCGTCGGTGTTGATCTGGAACACCGTCCCGTAGCCGTTGGTACCGCCGTCGGTCGTCGTCCCGTAGAGCGTCGAGCCGGACAAAGTCAGTGGGCCGTGAGGATCGTAGCCATCGGCCGCGACCAGACCAAATCCATACAGGACTGCGAACCCGGTGCCGTTGGTGTTGATCTGGAACACCGTCCCGTGGGAGAAGCCACCCCCTTCGGTTGTCCCGTACAGCGTCGAGCCGGACAGGATCAGTGCGCTGTAAGGATTGTAGCCATCGCCCGGCTCACTTGAGAAGTTGTGTAGAATTGAGTAGCCGCTGCCGTCGGTGTTGATCGTGAACACCGTCCCGTAGTTGTTAGTGCCGCCGTAGGTCGTCGTCCCGTAGAGCGTCGAGCCGGCCAGGATCAGTGAGCCGTTTGGCGAAGAGCCGTCGAGAAAGAAGACATTCGTCACCGAGCCGACAATGCTGGTAACGGAGCCACCGAAGACATGCAAATTCGTGAAGCCGCTGCCATTGGAGTTGATACTGAACAGCGCCCCGTTGCCGGCGGTTGTCACTCCAAAAAGTTTTGTGCCGGAGACGGTCAGTGAGCCGTAAGGGCTCTGGCCGTCCCCAGGGACAAATGAGTAAAGAATCGCATAGTTGGTGCCGTTGGTGTTGATCTCGAACACCGTGCCATATCCATAACTGTTCCCGCCGGAACTCGTCGTCCCGTAGAGCGTCGAGCCGGACAGCGTCACTGCGCCCTCGGGTTTGCTGCCGTCGTCGTTGCCCCCGGCAAGCGAGTTAAACGAGTACAGGAATGTGAGGCCGGTACCGTTGGTGCCGATCTGGAACACCGTCCCGTCGTTGTGAGCACCGCCGGAGTACGTCGTCCCGTAGAAGTTCGAGCCGGACAGCGTCAAATCGTTTGGCGTGTTGCCGACGAAGCTAAACACCGGTGTGAAAGTCTGAGCACGGGCTGTGGTGGCGACGGCCAGCAGGAATGCCGCGCTCACGACCGCCGTGACCCTGAAAAGGAGTCCTCTGGCTGTACGCACAGCAATTGAGGGACGTACGATCGGACAACCTGAGAAGCTCGCCTTCATGATGTCTTACCCTTGATTCCTAGCCCCCCACCCTACCAGCGGCTGGGTTGGAAAGCAAGACATTCTCAGCCTTCCCGAGCCACGCGACTTATGCAGCCGCTTGTGTTGGCGGCATGGTAACCGCGCACCACGCCATGGCGTAACTGCTTGATGTGGAAAGCGGTGGAGATGGGGGGATTTCAACCCCTGGCACGGCCCTTTCCAATAAGACACTACGACACCTTGGAAGACGTCCCTCAGCAGGGACAGCCGGCGAACATTTGGAGCGACGGCCAAGGCGCGGAATCGGCTTGCCTGCATTGTCCAAGGTGATAGTATGAGTGTTCGTCCCACCGAATGGTGAGCGATGAAACGCGACTCCAAACACGCCTTCATCACGTTGACCGAGTTGCTGGTCCTTGTCCCGGTCGCCGCCCTCTTGACAACGATGTTGTTCGCCGTGTCCAACGACGCGAAACAACAACTTCAGGCCGCCGCCTGTCTCAACAACATGCGCCAGTGGAGTTTGGGCTTCATGTTGTACGCCAACGACTACAAAGATTACTACCCGTACGATGGCGCACCCGACCCTCCTTGCGCTGCGAGCAACACCAACGCTTGGTTTAATGTCGTTCCCCAGTACATCGGCCAACAGTCCCTATGCCAGTTGTACGCGGCCGGTACGCCGCCAACGCCCCGTACCAGGAGCGTATGGTCCTGCCCTAGTTCGACCAATGTCACCGTGCAGCCCACCATGAGTAGCCCGGTTTTCTATTACTCGATGAATGGGTGCTGGCACGAGGTAGACAGCGCAAGTGTCGGATACCGGCGCAACCGAATGATGAGCCCTCGCAACACCATTCTCTTTTGCGAGGAGGTGGAAGACAACTTCTCGGAGACGAGTGGCGCGTGGGACACGGTGACGAGACACTTTGGCGGCAGCAACTTCGTCTTCGGGGACGGTCACGCCGATTGGATTGCGTTTACCAACTTCTGTAGGGCTGGCGGTAATGCGCAGTGCCCGTACCCGTTCGGCACCATCAACTGGGATGATAGCGGAATTAACGGCGACTGGAATCCAGGCATACCGTATCATTGGTGGCCCTTTATCAACGCCAGCGGCTCGCCGTATTGATTCGCGGTAACTTTGTTGTCACTTGAGTATTCTGCGGCCTCCGTGTCTCCGTGCTGGGAACTTCGTGAGCAGAACCACGTGCGGATGCCCATGCTGATACGTTGCCGTTGCGCCGTCGGCAAATCTTCGGCGCGTTTGCGCCACCAGCGAGTCTGTGGCGCGTCTCGTCCGACTCGGCTCCAGCGCTACCCTCGCGCTTCGGCGTAATCGGGCTCGATCCGCAGCGCGTGCTCGTAGTGGGCGATGGCTGGCTCGATCTTACCCGGCTGACAAACGGCAAGTCAAATCAGTAGTATCTTCCAACTCCACCTCCGTAAACGTCGCGGGCCTCGACAGCCCACAATTCCAGGTGGGGCTGGGTCGATTGGACGGCTGAATTTGGCTCGACTTGCCACGGTCGGAATACTAGTCTGACTTCCGTATTGGCGAGAGTCGCTCGGGTTCTGATCCAGTCAGGCAACGGCTGGGAGAGGAACGTCGGGTATGAGCAGGCGGATTTGGGTCGGGTTGAGGACGGCCAGGAAGCCCCATCAAGGGAAACTCCTGAGAAGATTCCTGATCGCTGCTCTGGCGATTGCGGGGCCAATTTCGTCTGCTTTTGGCGAGTCAACCGTCGTTCTCAAATCAGGCGAAACTCTTCAAGGGGACATTCTTTCCGACACCAACGATGTTCTCCAAATAAAGGCACATAATGCCAGCCGCTCAATTTCATACCAGAGAGATATTTCCCACGCTGACATCCAAAGTATTCAAACCGAAACTCCTGCTCAAATAGCGGAACGCACCGACTACGAAGCCTTGTCTCGCTTCCAGTTGAATCCGAATCAGGAACAATCGGCGGACTATTCCGGCCAAGCGATTGCAGCGCTCCAAAAATTCCTGACCGACTATCCGAAGTCGGACAAAGTCTCGTTGATTCAGCAACGGCTCGACGCTTGGCAGGCAGAACTCAAGCATGTGTCCGATGGCGGGGTCAAATTCGGCAACAAATGGATGAGTCCCGAGGATAAAAAACCCCTTGTCGAACACTGGCAGAAACAAATGAATGTCCAAGCGGCTCAGGACAATCTGGAGTCGCTCAAGAGGAAACTTCAAGACCTTCAGAGACAGCGAGACGCGTTGGCTAAAAATATCGCACTGACACAAGCAAATCTAACGGCTTCTCAACAACAACTTGGAGGCCTTCAAGATTCGCAAGTACCCGTCTACGGGAGCGGCGCCGTGCAGACCCCGCACGCGGGGTCAGGGGCAAACTCTACGACAGTTCCAGTATATGCAGGCACCACTACAGTCCCCAATCCCCAAAGAGGCGCAGTACAGGGCGATATTGATATGTATCAGCAGCAGCTGTCTACCGGTCAGCACATGTTGGACGCCCTTGACGCAAAGATTAGGGGTGTTATTCAACTACAGATTCCAAGGGCTGAACAGGATTATAAAATCGCACTCGCACAATTGAATCCTCAAGCCCCACCGCCTTCACTTCCCGTCGTCACACAAGTGGTTGTAAAGGCTGAACCTCCGCCAGCACCTCCGCCACCACCTCCGCCGCCACCGGAACCTGAGCGAGTGTCGTGGATCGCCGAGCACTGGGCGGGGCTTGCCATCGGCGGCGGGATGCTTCTGCTGATTTCTTTCGTTGGAGCGCATCTACTCAAGCGTAAACTGCAAAAGGCGGAGCTAGCCAACGCGGCTCGCGACGAGCAACGGCGTGTCGCACGTCAAAAACTGAAGAAGGTCTTTGACAGAATCTTCGTTGAAGGGGAGAGACCCGCGGGCGAGAACACGCCGGAAGGCGAACTCATTCCCATCGGCAAAGGAGAAGATGCCTACGGCGGGGGTCGCTGGTTCGTAGTCGGCGATTCTCATATCTGGGCCGTCCAGAATAACGGAGGCGACAAGGACAACTGGGAATATAACAATGTGATTACCAAAGGACGCGGAGCCGTCGGTGCCAGGATTGCAATGGATTCAGAATTGGCGGACTACATCAGAACGCAGGCGAATACCTAATGCTCTTACCCTACCCCCACCGTCCTTTTCTGGGCCTTGACGGCCCACACTCTCCGCAGAGGTTCCAGCACAGCGAATTCTTCGGACGGATCTTCTCCAAGGGCCTCGACAAACGGATTTGACGGGGTGGAATCAGGAGGTGAAATGAACGGCTCGCCCCGCCGCTACGCCCGCCGGATTTCGCCCATGCTGACCAGCTGCGCCGTCTGACCTAACGTATATGCCTGGACCGGGCACGTATGTTGAAATTGGTTTGGGCACGGGCCGGCTTAGGCGAGAGGATGGTAATGCTGAGGCCATCTTGGAACGAAGGCAAAGGCCCAGAATCGGCTCGTCAGCATTGTCGAGGCTGATACAATGAGGGCTCGCCAGAGTAAATCGTCAACGGAGGCACGGAGGCGTAAGTCATCTATGAAGTGTCGGGCGAGAACTCAAGTCCCATGAGCACCAGCGTCGAAACCGCCGTTGGGACAAATCCCATCGGGACGCGCTGGACCAACTACCTGCTGTACGGGATGTTGGTCGTCTTCGTGGTTTGGCGTCTGTTGTATCTCCACGCTGATCCCAACCCCTTCACTCCCTACCAAAATACAGATGAACAGCACCACATCGCCGACGCTCGTAAAATTGTGCTCTACGGCACGCCGTTTTACGACGCCTATAATCCGTCGGTTTTGATGCCGGTGTTCACGCTCGTTGAGGTGCCCTTTTTGGAGATCTTCGGTGTCAGCCATGTTGGAATGCGCGTGGGCTCTATTTGTAGTGTCATGGGGGCGGCCTGGTTGATGTGCCGGTTGTTGCAGCGGCGTGGGGAACGTCTGGGGGCATTGCTGCTGATGTTCTGGATCGGGGTTAGCTTCTTTACCTTTTGCCACTCCCGATACGGCATTAACGATCCGGTGGTGATGTTTTTCTCGGCGCTGACTGTCTATTGGTTTTATCGGGCACTCGAGACCAACCGGGCCGTTCATTACGTGGTCGCATTTCTGTCGGCACTGGCTGTGCCGCTCACCAAAACCTCGGGTGTGTTTATTTACGGGATGATCGGTGGCTGCCTGCTGTACAAGGCGATCGCCGACCGCAAAGCCGTGAACTGGAAAGGCGTCGCGGCCGGGGTGGCCGCAAGCGGCTCGGTGTTGTTGCTGGTGTTTCTCTTTTGGTTTCGTCCGCATTGGGACGAATTGGTTTTCCTGTTTAACAAGGAGGTGGCCGCCAGGCCAACGCCGAATGTGCTCGCGTCCATCAATCGGTTGATAATAAACACCGTGGATTTGGCGCCGTTTGTCACCGCGATGTGCGCGGCATTTGTCATTCGTTTTTTTGACCGTTTCTTACGCACGCCTCGCCAATGCGACAATCTCGATCTGATCCTGCTTTCCTGGTTGGCGAGTGTGTGCGTGCTGCTGGGGTGTTCGAAGTCCTGGTATCCGCGATGGATGATGTGGCTTGTTCTGCCTCTGGGCATGACTGGTCTCCGTGAACTGGCACGGCTTACGACCAGGCAACGAACCGGCATTCAAACGGCACTCGTGAGTGTTTTCATTTTGGGCGTGGTCGCGGGCAATTGGTCCTTCTACTCCATCTACTATCGCACTATGAGCTTTCATCTGTATCGGCTGATTCCCTATGTTGAAAAAATGGTGGGCACCAATGTCATTTCCGGTTCGGGACTGCAGGATCTGACGTATTCAGGCAAACTAAACATCGTGTTCAATTACGAACACACCGATCGGAATCAGGATTGTGACGAAATCCGCGCGACGTACCCGACGGCAGACAAGACGCCGCAATACATCGGCTGGCATGTGGGCAATGATTCATCAACGTTTCGCGAGAAACTGCAAGATTGGTACGCCGCCTGCCCGGAATGGAAGCATCAGTATCAGCCCTTCCTGCTCAATCAACGAATCGATTTCGTGGACACTTGCGACATTTGGCTGGTGCGCACCAATGTGCCTTTGAGCAGCGGGCTCGCTGTAATCACGCCGCGATCCGATCTCCCTGTAATCACGCCACGATCCGTCAGTGGCACCAATTAACTTCGGCTGTGTCTCCGGCTCAGGGAGTACGACATGGTCGCGTCTCGAAGACTCGGCTCCGTCGGACTCGGCTTACTGGCGAGCTTGCAGTCGCGCCAACGCGGTTCTCGCCGGGGCAAAATCCGGCCGAAGCTTGATCGCCTGCTCGAATTGCTCGATGGCCTCCGGCGCGCGGCCCAACTTTTCTAATGCAAGCCCCAAGTTGTAGCGCGCGTCGGCGTCATCGGGCTTGATCCGCAGGGCCTGCTCGTAGTGGGCGATGGCTTCCCCGATCTTACCCGTTTGCGCCAAGGCGATCCCCAGATTGTAGTGCGCATCGGCGAGATCGGGCTTGACCCGCAGCGCGTGCTCCAGATGCTCGATCGCTTCCGGTATCCTGCCCGCCTGCGCCAAGGCGATCCCCAGGTTGTTGTGCGCATCGGCATCATCGGGATTGCTCCGTAGCGCCTGCTCGTACTGGGCAATCGCCTCCGGCACCCGGCCCAGTCGAACCAAGGCGAGTCCCAGGTCGTTATGTGCCACGCCGTAATCGGGATTGATCCGTAGCGCGCGCTCGTAGTGCTCTATCGCCTCCTGCAGTCTGCCCAGCTTGGCGAACGCCGCCCCCAAGTCGCTGTGTGCCGCGACATCATCCGGCTTGATCTGCAGCGCCTCTTTGTACTGTTCGATTGCCTCCTGCAGTTTACCTATCTTGACGAACGCCAGCCCCAAGTCATCGTGTACCGCGGCATCATCAGGCTTGATCCGCAGCACCTCTTGGAACTCTCCGATGGATTCTTGCACCCTACCCGCTTGCCACAAATCGAGCCCTCGATTGTAGTGGGGCATCCAGGCATTCGGATTCTTTGTCTCGGTGTCTCGCCAGAGCGTTTCCGAGTCCTGATAAACGCGTGCCCACTGCCATGTCAACGCCGCCAGCACCAGCAGAAGCAAGGCTGACAAAGTGCATCGCACGTTCTGGCCCAGTTGCCATGTGTCGGCACAACTGGATACGGCCCCAGCGAAGAGTGCGATCAGGCCGAGACTGGGGAGATAAGCCCAGTGATTCCATACGAACGAATAGCGCATGCCATACGCGTTGAAGAATCCCAGCAATGGGAAAAGTGTCCCCATGTAAAAGAATGCCGCCATCGCCGGCCCGCGTCCAATCCATCGCCGCGCCAGCCAGAGCGCGACGAGCACACCGGCGGTGGCAGCCGGATACAACCACTGCTGCCATGATCCAGCGTCAGGCTGCCATTGCGGATAGACAAAGCAAAGATTGGCCGGCCATAGCAGTTTGCCGATGTAGAACCATGGCACCCTCCCGGCTATCAGACAGCGTTCCGGGAATGTCAGGGCAAAGTCCGGTCCCTGAGCGCCGACATGTGTCTTCTCCAGCCGGGCCGTCATCAGGCAAAAGCTGATTGCCAACGCGAACATTGGCAGCGTCGGCAGCACGTCCTCCCGCCACCGAACCCGTCCGCGCTTCCACCAGCCGATCAACACAATTACGGCCGGCAGGGAGAATGCCGTCGTCTTCGCCAACAGCGCGCACAGACACAACAGCAACGCCAGCCCGTACGCGCCCCGGTGTTGCGCTCGGGAGCCGTTGTCTTCCTTCCAAAACGAATTGAACCGGCCATACGCCAGCAATGCCCCAAGATAGAACACCAGTGAGAGGACGTTCTTTCGCTCCGTGATCCATCCGGCGGATTCGACCATCACCGGGTGAAGCGCGAAGACGGCACCAGCCAGCCACGCCCCGGGCGT
Source organism: Verrucomicrobiia bacterium (assembly GCA_052146795.1). Lineage (GTDB taxonomy): Bacteria > Verrucomicrobiota > Verrucomicrobiia > Palsa-1439 > Palsa-1439 > Palsa-1439. Next base: position 7,564 of record JBKQMH010000138.1, on the reverse strand, counting down.
TTTCAGCCGCCGCAGCAACTGCCAAAACAGCACGGCTGACGCCGCATGTAACAGCACATTCTCCACGTGATAGGGCAGTGTCCAAAAACCCCAGAGATGGTAGTCGAGCCAAAACGTGGTGCCCGAGAGCGGGTAATATTGCTGCAGAGCGGTGAGCCGGCACCACATCGCACGCAGGCCCGAAACATCACGCAGCAGCCCCTTGATACCGGTCGTCCACGAATCGTCGTCCCAGACGAATCCCCCGTGCATCACCGGCAGGTACGCCAGCACCGTCAGCACAATGATGAGAGCCGCACCGGCAATGGGCGATTTCCATGCGTTCCTCATCGGTCGGACCCGAGTTTCCGGTACCGAGGACGACACCGCCGTCGATGGATGCGGGCCGTCATCGATGGGCTTCTGCCTTGTCATCGAGCCGATAGTAGCTTGTCGCCATTACGAAAAAACAGAACGGCATTTCCTCTCACTGGCGAGCTTGCAGTCGCGCCAACGCGTTCTGCGCCAGGGCGAAATCGGGCTTGATCCGCAGCGCCTGCTGCAAATGCTCTATCGCCTCCGGCGTCTTGCCCGCCTGCGCCAAGGCGATTGCCAAGCCGTAGTGCGCCTCGGCGAAATCGGGCTTGATCCGTAGCGCCTCCTCATAGTGTGCAATCGCCTCCGGAACTCTGCCCAGTCGTTGCAGGAGAACTCCGTAATTGTGGTGCGCCTCGGCGTCATCGGGGTTGATCCGCAGGGCTTGCTCGAAATGCTCCCTTGCCTCCTGCATTCTGCCCGTTTGCGCCAAAGCGGTCCCCAGATTGTAGTGCGCCTCGGCATCGGGATACCGGAAGGTCCCCCCATGCTCCAGGGCAATCCGGGGATTGTTGTGCGTCACGCCAACCTGCGGTGTCGTTCTGACCTCCCATACCTGAAACACAAACGGGTCGTCTTGGAACGTGGCCAAGAGCTTCGCGGCGTCGGGAATCGACTCGTCGTTGGGAATAGCCGAGATTTGCGAGCCTTCGGAATTGAACGAATAGGTGGGCGTGTAGTTGCACCGGAGCAAGAGGCCGGGCTGGCCGATTTCCTCCAAATACGGCCGAACAATCGTGTTGGAAAAACCACCACGTTGATAGGTCCGCGGATCGATCTTGCCGTAGAAAAGAAGACTGGCGTAAACAAACCGTTTGAAATCCGTATCGATGAATTCGTCCGAGGCCACGCCGACGGAACCAGAAACGTATAGGGTTTGATTACTGCGGACATTGCTGAAGCAATATGTGAGCGCGTCCGCGAAACCGGTCTGGAACGCCCAGCGGCATCGCGTTTGATAGGGCCCAAAATAATCGGCAAAGTACATGCCGCTTTCGACAAGCCCCGCGACGCAAATGACAGCCAGCAGCTTCCGCCCTGTCGCTCTGTGCCGCCACAGCGCCTGGGCGCCCAGCAAGCCCAACAGCAGCCAAAAAACCACTCCATACGAGCTGCGCGTGCTGTGCATCGGGGCAATGGTCAAAGCCGCGGGCACTGGCGAAGCCAGAAGGCCAACGAGAAGCACCCGGTACCGTGGCTGGTATCGCCAATGGCGTATCGCGGCATAGAGTCCCACCAGAAGCAGAGGCGCGAGCGACCAGTACAATTCCCCGCCGTGTCCCGTGTGGTGGCGCCGTTCGTGGTCGCCGGAGGCAAACAAAAAGCGCGGACTGAAATACTCCAGATAACGCCCCGCCCCGTTTACGGCCCTGTCCGTGAACGAAGCCGGTTCACGAAAGATGCCAACCTGTTGAAATCTCGCTGTAAACGCGGCGGGGAACCGCGCGATGCTGATGATCATCGGCAGGAGGACGACGAACGCAGCGATCATCATCACCAAGACCACCCGCCAACGTCGTCGCAGGGGACGCCAGATAGCAAGGCCGCAGCCAAACGCCAGCAACACCAGCACCGGACGGACGCTCTGATGGGCGTAGAGCGTAAACGCCCAGATCACACCCGCAACCGCGGCCAGCCAGTTCGATCGCTGACGTAAAGCGGAGTCGGTGACAAGCAATCCCATGACAAGTCCCAGAAGTGCGGCGGTGTGACCGGCAAATGCGCCATTGCGCGCCAAGGGAAAAACCCAGGGGATTAGCGAAAAGGCAAAGCCACCCGCCAAAGCAAACCATGCTCCGAAACGCCACGCGCGTAGCAGGACGAAGAAGGCAACGCTTGCCAGCAGACAGAACAGGGCGGACGGAAGACGAGCCGACCATTGATGGAGTCCGAACAACTGAATTGGTGGCACCGCTGAATAAACATCAACGGGATCGGTGTAGGTGTCGAAGCACCGAAAGAAAACCGGATGCCTCACCCCGTATTCGTCCGCTCCGGTGTTCGCGATGCAATAGGCGTTGTAGGCGATAGACGCTTCATCCCCAGAGAATCCCCGGGGGGCTGTGCCCAGTTTCCAGAAGTGCAGGAAACAGACGGCGAGAAACGCCGTCAGGGCAATGAACCAATAGAAAAGCGTCGCGTGCGACTTCGTGCAATGCCAGATGGCATCACGTCGAGGTGCGACAGATCGCTCGCTCATGGTTTGACCGGCTTATCGTCGCTGAGCATGAGTAATGTCGCAGGTCGGCTTCATCTCCTCAGCGGCCAATCATAGCAAGAAACCGGGGGCAAGACCAGATGAGATTTCTCGGGGCAATCCACCCCCACCTCCTTAACCGTCGCGGGTCTCGACGGCCCACACCCTCGGCAGAGGTTCCAGCACGGCGAATTCTTCGGGCGGATTTTCTCCAAGGGCCTCGACGAACGGGTCTGACGGGGCGGGATGAGGAAATTAAATAACCGGCTTGCTCCGCACGCGCTGGATTCGCGCTACTCTCCCTCTGACCCCACCGCCACGCCCGCCGCATTTCGCCTGTGCCGACCAACTGCGTTTTACGCCGCCAACAACACCCATAGCGAACCGTTCAAGACGGCTCCCCGCTTTGGACGGTTTGCGAACCTGGCGGTTTGAACTTCCGATAGCGGCTACTCACTGGCGAGCTTGCAGTCGTGTCAGCGCGTTTTTCGCCGGGATATAGTCCGGCCGGAGCTTCAGGGCCTGTTGGTAGTGCTCGATGGCCTCCGGCGTGCGACCTTGTCCCTGCAGAGCGTTTCCGAGATTCATGTGCGCCTCAACGTCGTCGGGCTTGAGTTTCAGCGCCTGCTCCCAATGCTTCATCGCCTCGGGCAGTCTCCCCGCTTGTGCCAGTGCGATCCCCAGATTGTCATGCGCCTCGGCACTATCGGGCTTGAGCCGCAAGGCTTCCTCGTAATGGGCGATCGCATCCCGCCCCTTGCCCTGTGTCAACAAAGCGTTTCCAAGATTAATGTGCGCCTCGGCGCTATCGGGCTTGAGCCGCAAGGCTGCCTCGTAATGCGCCATCGCGTCCCGCCCCTTGCCCTGTGTCAGCAAAGCGTTTCCAAGATTAATGTGCGCCTCGGCCCAATCGGGCCTGAGCCGCAGCGCCTCCTGGTAGTGTCGGATGGCGTCATCGGGCTTGCCCACCTTGGCCAACGCCACCCCCAAATTGACGTGCGCATCGGCGAGATCGGGGTCGATCTGCAGGGCCTGCTCGTAGTGGGCGATGGCTTCCTCGATCTTGCCCGTTTGCCCCAGAGCAGTCCCGAGGTTGTTGTGCGTATCGGCGAGATCGGGGTTGATCCGCAGGGCCTGCTCGTAGTGGGCGATGGCTTCCTGTAGCCTGCCTGCCTGTAACAAGACATTTCCCAGATTGAGGTGCGCCAATTCCGAGTCCGGAAACTCCTTGACCGGAGCTCGCCACCACGTTTCGTCATCGTGCCAGACGGGTATCAGGCTGCGAGTGCGCAATCCGAAACCGCACAACTCGCACCCAAGAAGGCCGATCAGCGCGACGCGTGCGACTGTTCTCGAACGCCGCCACGCCCAGGCCGCCGCTCCGCCCGCCATCAGCAGTAGCGGCAGAATCGTCAGGTAGGCATACCGTAACTCCACCGATTGCAGGCCCGTCGGCATCAGCCCCGAGAGAGGGAGAATCAACATCACGTATGCCCCCCAGCTCGCTGCCAGCGCCGGCAGCCGTTGCCAAGCCCACACGACCAGCCCCGTGATTATCCCGACGCCGAGCACTGACATTGACACCAGAACCGGCCAATGGCCGGGTGACAGCCCCAAGTGCAACGGATAGTAGGGTGACAACCCCGTCGGCCACACCAGTTTCCACGGGTAAAACATCAGGCTCTGGAACATCAACAGCACCCGTTCCGACAGCCGGATCTTCTCCAACGGAACGATCAGGCCACCCTTCTGTGACTCCGTGATCATCGCCGCTGCGGCTGCGGCTGCCCCAAGCCCGATCAGCACGACCTTCTCGCGCAGCAACCGTCCCCAACCAATCCGCTCGTAGCGCCGCAGCGGAAAGTAATCCATCGCCAGCATGACAAACGGCAGCGACACCGCCATCGGCTTGCTCAATACAGCCAGCACAAACAATCCCCACACGACCCACCGACGCGACCCTGCGGCGTACGCCCACAGGCAGCCGATGCCGAACGTTGTGCACAGCAATTGCGTTCGCCCCGACATCCATGCCACCGACTCCGACTGGAATGGATGAATGGCGAACGCCAGCGCGACGCCGAGAGCCATCGCGAGCCGCTCCCCCGTGCTCAAGGACGTCGCCCCCAGCAGCGTCCATAGGAAGCCGAACACGAGCGCCGCGTTAAGTGCGTGTAGAATGACACTGGTCGCGTGGTGGCCCGCGGCGTTGATTCCCCAGATCTGGTAGTCGAGAACATGGGACAATCGCGGCAACGGGTGGTAGTACGGTGCCGTGGTTGTAAACGCCCATTTGACAGAGTTCCACGTCAGGCCGTGCACCCGCTCGGCCTGTCGGAGGTACTCGCTATCGTCCTCACTGAGAAACTCTCCATGGACGCTTGGCCAATACAACCAGACGGTGGTCGCAACAATTACCAGAGCCACTCCCACTAGTTTTCCGCGGCTGACAGTCATGCAGGCGAATCCAATCACACGTCCCGCCCACACGCAATCGAGAACGCTGCGTGAGAAAATGAACCGGGGCTGAGAGGCGAGAGTTTGGCTGTACCGTTTGGTTGCGAGTCACTTGTTGGCTCCCCGCTTTGGACGATTTGCAAACCTTGCGGTTTGAACTTCCGAGGGTTGCGACTTACTGGCGAGCTTGCAGTCGCGCGAGCGCGTTCTGCGCCAGGGTGAAACCGGGCTTGATCCGTAACGCCTGCTGATAATGCTCGATGGCCTCCGGCGTGCGACCCAGCTTCTCCACCGCGAGCCCCAGATTGAAATGCGCCTCGACGTAATCGGGTTTGATGCGCAGGGCCTGCTGGTAGTGGGCGATGGCTTGGTCGATCTGACCCGATTGCGCCAAGGCGACCCCAAGATCGCAGTGCGCCTCGGCGTAATCGGGTTTGATGCGCAGGGCCTGTTCATAATGCCCGATGGCATCGCTGACTTTCCCCTCCAACAAGAAGGCAGTTCCCAGATTGTAGTGCGCCTCGGCGTAATCGGGTTTGATGCGCAGGGCCTGCTGGTAGTGTTCCATAGCCTCTTGACGCTTGCCGGTCTGATACAAAGCGGTCCCGAGGTTGTTGTACGCCTCGGCGAAGTCGGGCTTGATCCGTAACGCCTGCTCGAGATGTGCGATGGCTTCCTTGATCTGACCCATTTGCACCAAAGCGGCCCCGAGGCTGTTGTGCGCCTCGGCGTAATCGGGCTCGATTCGGAGAGCGTTCTCGAAGATTCGGACGGCCTCAGGTACCCGTCCCTTTAGCGCCAGTATCGACCCCACCGAACAGCCCGCATACGAGTAGTTCTTGACGCTCACCAACACGTTAAAGACCACCGAGAAGCTCAAGAGCACGCTCCAACCCCAGCGCACTAGACGCCGACGGACCGGCTGGTCAGCCAGCCACATCCCCGGTGTGGCCAGAGCGCGCTCGAATCCGAGGATGCCAACCACGGCTAGGACCACCAGTGCAGGCAGGAAGTCTACCGCATAACGCATGTCCGCGGCGATGAAGGTGCCAATGGTCAACGCGCAAATCCCGAAGAGCAGGGCTACTGCCGTTACAAACCAGCGCAAGATCGAGCCCGCCTGACCCGAGCGCTCTCGCCACGCCAGCGGCGCGGCCAGCGCCAGCCACACCAGCGGAATGTTCGTCAGGATGCCGAAGGCATCCCCGGCCCCATAGTAGCCCGCTGGTAGGGGTGGCACGGCGATTCCATGCACGAAGGGAAAGCGACTGCTCCACCGCGCCGGTTCCAGAAAGTAGACCCGGAAATTGAACCAGAGATAACGGAGGCTGAGGAATTGCATCATAAGCTGTCGCTTATCGGCCAACTGATAGCGCCAGCCGAACTCGAACGGATTGTCGAATCGCCGGGTATTGTAGAGCATCAACCCCAACCCGATCAGTGTGATCGGGACGGTCGCCGCAACCAGCAGCCTCCCAACTCGCCGCCACTCAGGCCAAGCCTGCGCCACTGGCACCAGCAGGATGACCGCGCCAAACAACAGCGAGGGCCGCGCTCCGACCGCCAACCCGTACGCCGCGCTGGCCGCCGCCAGCCACTGAGCCCTCCGTTCCGACTCGTGCAGGGCGCACCAAATTGCCCCCAAGGACAGCATCGCCAGCATGTACCCGCAACTCTCGGCCACTTCGTGAATCTGGGACCGCGGTAACATCGTCGGTAAACCTGAGGCAAAGCCGAGCGCCAGCGCGCAGGCGGCCACCACCCAAACGCTCACTTCGGGAAAGTACCGCCGCCACAACGCGCGCAGCAAGCCCAGGCTGGCCAGAAGGCCGACGACGCAAAAGATCGTCACGGCCTGACGGTCAAACAGGTAGTGACCGGTCAGCGCGACGAACGGCCAGAATAATATCAAGACGGGCGTCACCCCAAAGTAGAGGTACAGCCGGCCCTTGTAGTAGCTCATGTCGCGCAGCCCGTAAGGCAGATCCCGGTAGCGACAATTCGCGTCCGGATCGTAGGGGTCGGTGAGCTGTGTAAGTCCGGCTGGCGCATCCTTTTTCAGACTGAGGTGGCCGTCCCGAAACCCCTGCACCAGTAAATTGTAGTAAGTGTCAGCCGGATCCGAAACCAACGATTCCAACTTGCCTAACGGGGCGGTGTACGCGTACACCCCGATAACCAGCAGACACACTGCGGCCAGTGATGTCCACCCGCTTTTCATTGTGCTACACTGACTAGCTCCGTGTAACGTTGTCGCAAAAACATCACCTGCCTGACGACATTTTATACACTTCTCCAGTCGAACACACGCGCTTTCTCGAACGAGGAGGCGTAAGGGCTTGCCCGCCGTCTACACATAACATACCGTCTGCCCCCCACCTAGAAATGCGGGCCTCGACGGCCCGCACCTTCCGCAGAGGTTCCCCATTTGCGTCGGTCGGCACCACAGGGTCTGCAATCGCGCGCAAGGGAGGTGAGATTGGGGATGGGGCGAGGCGTGACCCACCGCGGTTCCTCAAAAGTAGGTGTTACCCGGACGTGAGGCCGGAACTCCGG
>JBKQMH010000137.1:0-8612 GCA_052146795.1 Verrucomicrobiia bacterium | reverse complement strand
AACACCTGCAGATCGGCGATGGCGGCGTCAAACGCATCGCGGTTGGCGTTCACTGTCCCATAGACGATCTGGTTCTTGAGAACCAGATTGCGCATGATGAGATCGGCATCCAGTTCAATGGGCCCTTTGCGTCCGGGCACGCCCGTTAAAATGAATACGCCGTTGGTCCCCAGCAATTCCATCAGTTGGAATGACACGCTGGACGCGCCGGTCGCCTCGTATACCAGATCGATGTTGCCAACCAACGCCGCCAGTTGCTCCAGCGAGGTGTCCTTGCCTGACACGTACGTGGCGCCGATGGCTTCGACCAAACTGGCTTTGGGACTGGGCTTTGGCTCCTGCGAATAGACAAATGTTCGAAACCCTTCATTGGCGAGCACCATTGCCCCCAGCAACCCGACCGGGCCGGCGCCAAGAACGACGGCGTGATGGCAGTACGCGGCCGGTTTCCCCGGCTCCAACGGACACGCCCACGGCAACCGCATTTGCACCTGCCACAGTTGCGTCAGTCCTTTTTCGGCAATCGTCAGTGGCTCGGTGAGCACGCCCACGTCACGCAACGCCGGTGGCACGACGTTCATGTATTGCTCGTCGTCCACCACGAATTCCGTCATGAACCCGTGCTGCATCTTGATGCCCCGCTCGGTGAAATCGCCCGTGTAACAAAAGTCCTGCCGTCCGCTTCGGCACGCGAGGCAGCTCTCATGTGGACATGGACGCCGCACCATCGGCACGGCGAGATCGCCGACCTTGACGCGCGAAACCTTGCTGCCGACCTCGACGACTTCGCCGAGCGATTCGTGGCCAATAACGAGATAATCGCTGCCCTCCGGCGGTGTGCCGTACTCGAAGGCGCAGATTTCCTTGTCGGTGCCGCATACGCCAACATCGATCATGCGCAGTTTCACGTCGGTGGGCTTGGAAATCTTTGGCTCGGGGTGATCGATGAGACGGATTTCGTGCGTTCCCGGGAAAACGGCAATTGCTTTCATAGCGACCTCCACAATTCGATGACGCCATCACGAATCAGGTTTCAGAATTCACGCCCGCCGCAACACAACCTAGCATTCGCCACCCAATTTGGATACCGTAAACCAAATATGGGCGAAATCAACGAGCGGCTCAACGCGGTAATGCAATTTGGTCGAGTTATGTCGGTTGTCTGTTTTCTTGCGCTATTGCCTCTGCGTGTTCACGGCCAGGTTCCCGCAGCGCTGGATGCCCGGGACGAACAGGCCATCGAGATGGCATTGCGCGCCATCAAGATGACGCCGCGCGATTTGTCCTTCCAAAAGACAAACGTCGAATCGGAACTCATCCTCCAAAAAGCGCGGACGTTCCTGCAGCAACCACTGACGTTGCCGGGGTATGGGCAATCGGTCGCGTCAAATTTGCAAGCCAGTAACTCAATGGGGCGTCTGGCGTACTTTCCGTGGCAGCAACTAGAGTTGCCGCCGATAGCGATAAGGATGATTTATGGCCCGCTCGATATCGATCCAGCATTCTTGACAAACTTGCCACCGGCAGTCGCGCGCGCCATTGCGGTGATCGCCAGTGATGCGGTATTCGCAGGAATGGTGTTGGAGCAATCGCTTCAATCTGAGCAGTCACGGCCACTCGCAGCGTTCGCGGTTGAGAACTTCGGGTTAGATAAAGACCCGGCAGAGTTACAAGCATGGGCGAAGCTGGGTCTGAGCACGAACGACGCTGCCTATCTGTTGAGACGTGATGCGGACCTGGATATTCAGGATGGCGAACTGGAAACGACGATTCTGGAAGCCAGCGACCATTTCAATCGGGCGCTGCTCTTTGTAGCAGCTGGTCGCCTAGCCGATGTGGTCGATAGAGCCATCGCCATTCTCCAAGCGGCCAAGGATGATCCGTCGATGAAGCGGGAGTTTCAAGGTGAGACTGATACGCCGCTGGGGAAGGTCATTGTCGGCGGCGGTGGGCACCATGTGTACACGAACGAGGCGTTCCTGATCATCGACACGGGCGGCGACAACACCTACTTGAATTCTGCCGGCGGCGCCAATGGATTGCTCGGACGGCCAATTTCCATCGTGATCGACATGGGTGGGAACGACAAATTCATCTCGAACCGGAGTTTCTCGCAGGGGTCCGGCGTGTTCGGCATCGGCATCCTCGCCGCGCTGGGCAGCAATTGCACGTTTCACGCGAAGCATCTGTCACAGGGCGCCGGCTTTTTCGGTTGCGGAATGTTGATGACAGGGGAGGGGAACCAGACATTCGAGGCGGACACGTTTTGCCAGGGAGCGGGCATGTTCGGTGCGGGCGTCTTGTGGCAACGCGGCGGGCACTCGCGGTTCAAAGCGGCGCAGATGGCGCAGGGGTTTGGCGGGACGAGCGGGATCGGCTTGCTGTTGGATGAGGGCGGCAATAATTCGTATGTGGCGGGCGGGAAATATCCGTGCGGGTGGCTTCCGAACCATTATTTCTCCCTGTCACAGGGCTTCGGGTACGGCATGCGGCCGTATGCGGGCGGCGGGATCGGCATTCTCTGCGATTTGAGGGGGAACAACCACTATGTCGCGGATGTGTATGGCCAAGGGGCGAGCTATTGGTACTCGACCGGCATGCTGCTGGATTTGGGAAGCAATAATACCTACGACGCGTATCAGTATTGCCAGGGCGCGGGCATTCATCTGAGCAGCGGCGAATTGATCGACTGGGGCGGGAACAATACCTATACCGCCGGCCATATTTGCCAGGGTGCGGCCCACGATTATGCGGTCGGGATCCTCATTGATCGCGGCGGCCACAACAATTATACGGGCGATACGACTGCCCAGGGCGCGGCGATCAATAACTCATTTGCCATGCTGCTCAATTGCACGGGCAACGACGTGTACACAGGCACGGACCCCAAGCAGTCGCAAGCATCCGGCCACGATGGTGATAAGCGTGAGTACGGTTCCATCGCGCTGATGCTCGACCTCGGCGGACACGACAAGTACTCGCAGGGACAAACCAACAACGAGATCTGGCTGAAACCGTTATACGGCGCCGGGTTGGACTGCGAATTCACCAATGTAGTTGCCGGGCAGGCGACTCGCTTGTCGCTCGATGAGTTTACCGCCGGTGGAGCCCCAGTTCCTCGGGCTCACACCCGCCTCTACCAAATTGCTCCCGTCGATACGCGCCAACCCATTGAACAACTTCTGCGTCGCGCCATCAGCGACCGGCCGGATGCACAGGCGGCAGCCGACGAACTGAAAAAGCGCGGAGCGGAAGTGTTGCCCTATCACCTCACACGCGTGGACAGTCCCGAGGTGCTGGTGCGCGTCAAGACCGAGGACATAATCGACCACCTCGGCACGAATGCGGTGCCCTTGTTAATTGACGGTATCGACCATGCGAAGAATGAGGACATGGCCCGCCTCTGCTGTTATTTCCTGGCCCGTTTCAACGAAAAGGCGCGCGCGGCAATCCCGCATGTGCTGCCATTGATCAATCGCGAGAAAACCCGGTCGGTCGCGTTCTATACACTCGGTCATTTGCGTGCTCACGAGGCATTCGCACCAGCGATGAAAGCCCTCGACAGCCAGCAGGAATTGGTGCGACTGCGTGCCGCCCAGGCGCTGGGCCGTATTGGCGACCGACGCGCGACGCCGAAGTTGATCGGAGCCCTCGGAGACGAATTCTGGGATGTGCGGTACGCGGCGGAGGATGGTCTGGTCAGCCTGGGGAGACGGAGCATCGGGCCGTTGCGCCGGGCATTTGCGAAAGCATCGCCACGGGCGCAGCCATACATTCTGGAAGCTCTGGCAAAGCTCGGCGACTCACGTGCACTCGTCTGGGCGCGCGCATTCTACAAGGATAGCGACCCGCTGGTGCGGACGGCGGTGGAAAAGCAGTTGGCCGGGGAACTGGCATTGGCGACCAGGAAGCGTTGATTCAAACTTCCGTCGGCGCTTCGGCGGAACGGGTCACGATGATCACCACGGCGAGAATGATGGCGGCCGCAGCGAGCAGGGTTCGCGAGGTAACCTGTTCGCCGGCCAGCGCCCAACCGAGAAACACTGCGACGACGGGATTGACGTAGGCATAGGTCGAGACGTGCGCCGGTGAAGCGACTTGCAAGAGCCACACATACGCCGTGAAACCGATCAGTGATCCGAAGGTGACAAGGTAGACCCACGCGACCCACGAGTGCGCGGACACATGCGTAGGCGCGAAACGGGTCCATTCTCCCGTGGCGCCTCCCGCCAGCATTAGTAACACCCCGCCTGTGAGCATTTCCATGGCGGCAGCCTGCAACTGGGATGAGGGCAATCGCGCGCGCCGCGAATACAACGAGCCTGCGGCCCACAGAAATGCTGCCAGGAGGAGAACTGCAGCATCGGACAGGTTAATGACCGCCCCGTTGCTCCGTCGGCCCGGCCCGACGAGGAAACCGAGTCCAGCAAATCCCACGATTAGCCCGGAGACGATGCCGAGGGTTGGCCGAGGCCCGCGGTGCCAGAGCCATTCCAGCAGAATCATCCACAATGGCACCGAGCCGATGATTAGCGCCGATACGCCGGATGGAACGCGCTGTTGCGCCCAACTGAGGAGTCCGTTACCGCCCAGCAACAACAGGCCGCCGACGATGGCCGCGCCCCGCCAATGGGCGAATTCTGGTTTCGCTGCGCCGCGCGATCGTGCCCATGCGTACAGGATGACACCCGCCGCGATTGCCCGGGAACCGGCCATCGAGAATGGCGGAATCGTCTCAACCGCCAGACGAATCCCGAGATAGGTCGATCCCCAAATGACATAGACGGCGGCAAAGGCAGTTATGATTTGCCACCGCTTGGGAGTCGGCGATTGAATTTGCGATTCGCGCATTGCGCGAGCATAGCATAACCCCTAGAATTCCACGCCATGAAGAACGATCCGCTCTGGATGGCCGATCAAATTACGTACCAGATTTTCCCGGACCGATTTGCCATTGGCAGGCCGCATACTTCCGAGTCCAAGCTGGCGCTGCCGTCATACCGCGATCCCGCGTATTCGCTGCGGCGCTGGGCCGAAATGCCGGAAAACCCCTCACGCGGGAAAGATTTCTTTGGCGGCGATTTGACGGGGATCACCGACCATCTTGATTACATTCAGGACATCGGCGCGACCACGTTGTATCTGACCCCGATCTTCGTTGCGCCGTCGAACCACAAATACGACACCACCGACTTTTTCACGGTCGATCCGCAATTCGGTGGTGAGAAAGCGCTGAAACAACTGATTCGGGAGCTGAAACGGCGCAAGATGCGGTTGATTCTCGACGCCGTGTTCAACCACGTGAGCGACGATCATCCGTGGTTCCACGCGGCGAGGTCGGGCAAGAAGCCGTACAAGGATTTCTTCACGTTCACCGGGAACGGCGAATACGAATGCTGGCGCAGTCATCGCCACATGCCCGAACTGAACCTCGGGCGCGAGGCGCTACAGAAGCTGTTGTATCAGGGTAAGGACAGCGTGCTGCAGAAGTATCTCGACATGGGCGTCGATGGCTGGCGGTTCGACGTCGCGGTGGACGTCGGCCTGGGCATTGTGCGTGACATGAGGAAGACCGTGCGCCAGCGTTTCCCCAGCGTCGTCCTGCTCGGAGAAGTCATGTGTTTCGCGGGCGATTGGTGCAACGGCGACAAAGTCTTCCATGGTGTAATGAATTATTACTTCCGCGATGCGGTGCTCGGCTGGTTGGCGGGAGAAGTCTCCGCGCGGCAGATGAATCATGCCGCGGAGGAGTACTACCACGGCTACGGCCACGGCGGCGCGGTGCGATCGTGGAACGTGCTGTCGAGCCACGATACGCCACGATTGCGTTGGACGATTCATGATGCGGCGCAGCGTCGGCTCGCCGTGGTCGCGCAGTTCACCCTGCCCGGTGTGCCGTTTGTGTATTACGGCGAAGAAATCGGCATGGACGGCGGTCACGATCCCGATTGTCGTCGTCCGATGATCTGGGACGAGAATCGGTGGGACATGGAAACGCTCGCGTTCTACAAGATGATCATCGGGATTCGACAGTCGCGCGCGGCGTTACGTCGCGGTCAGCTCATTGTCCTCGGACAGAAACTGGACAGCGACGCACTGGTTTTTCTGCGCCACACGGACAAGATCGACGAAACTGCGTTGGTGGCGATCAACAATTCGACGCAGCCGTTGCGGCAGATCATTTTCACGCCGCACTCACACCTGTATCATGCCTTGCCCATGAAGAATCTGCTGGATCCGTCGCAAGTGGTGAACATGGAAGCGGGCAACCTGCGCCTGGATATTCCCCCGCGTTCGGCCGCCATCTTTGTTCCCGATGACACGCGGCTGAAGAACTACAAGTTCTTCAAGCCGCGAAATCTTGCGTGATGAGTTACCCGACGGAGCTGTGCCCGCCGGTGATATAGCGTTCGAGTTCGCGGATGGTGAACTCGCGTTCGGATATAATCACCTTCACGATGTCGCCGATGGATACCACGCCGGTCAGCTTGCCTTTTTCCATGACCGGCAAATGACGGAGCCGTTTTTCCGTCATCAGCGCCATGCAATTCTCGATGGTATCGTCGGGACTGACGTACAGAACGTCGGTGGTCATCAACTCGGCGACGGTCGTGGTCTTGGAGGAGCGGCCTTTGAGGACGACTTTGCGGGCATAATCGCGTTCGGTAAAAACGCCCGCCACATTGCCGTGTCTGACGACCACAACAGAGCCGATATTCTTCGCGGCCATCAACTCCAGCGCATCGTACACGGTAGCCTCCGGTGCGATGGTCCAAATCTGATGGCCTTTTTCCCGCAACAGTTCCTTCACCGTATGCATAAGACTGACCTCCGTTCCCCGTCTGTGGTTCAGTGTACTCGCGATGCACAGGGCAGGGCAAGCGGATAGGATTGAAAAGATGGTCGGGACGACTGGATTTGAACCAGCGACCTTCCCGAGGCGCTCGCGCTCGGGACGCTCTGATTCGGACTGGGTTCACGGGACAACGAGGCTTGGAAAAGAACAGGCGATGATTCGGCGTATGCTCGCAGCGCTCTTCTTGGACTTGATGTCATGTTCACGTCGGAGAGCTTCGGAACGCGTCACATGAATTTCGTAATACGGCATCCACCACGGGCCACGGTTGCGCGTAGCCAGGTTGGCACCGCGCTGGTGTTCGCGGAACCGTTCGACAAGGTGATCGCATTGGCCGACGTAAAAGCGGCCGGTGCGAATGCTCTGGAGGACGTAGACGAAGTACATGTGAAAAAATGGTCGGGACGACTGGATTTGAACCAGCGACCTCCTGCGCCCAAGGCAGGCGCTCTAATCCAAGCTGAGCTACGTCCCGATCTGCTGCGGAAGTTTAGAACAAACAGAGAAGTTAGGCAACCGCCAGCTTCACCACGACCAGTTTGCCCGCTTTGAGAATCTGGCCGTCGCGGACGGCGACGCGAGTCTTGTCGTCGGTGATCTTCTGGCTATCGAGCGTAACGCCACCTTGCTGGATGACCCTCCGGATATCGCCACGACTCTTGAATTTGCCGGTCTTCTCCACCAGTTCCACAATCCAAATCTCACCTGGAGGTACGGTTAGGCTCTCCGCAACCTCTGAGAGGTTCTTCTTCGAAAACTGCTTTTCAAAATCCTCACGCGCATGGTCGGCGGCTGCGCCTCCGTGGTATTGCGCGACGATGGCGTGGGCGAGGGCCTTCTTCGCCTCCATCGGGTGGCCCTTCTTCAACCCGGCAAGTTCAGAGGGCGTCTTGAAAAACAGCAAGGCATACCATCTCCACATGAGGTCATCGCCGATGCTCATGGTTTTGCCGAACATGTCCTTGGGCGTCTCACCGATACCGATGTAATTGCCCTTGCTCTTGGACATTTTTTCGACGCCATCGAGCCCTTCCAGTATCGGGAGGATCATCACCACCTGCGGCTCCTGGCCGGCGTCCCGCTGCAGGTCGCGACCCACAAGATTGTTGAACGTCTGATCGGTCCCGCCCAGTTCTACGTCGGAGCGAATCATGACCGAATCGTGTCCCTGCATCAGCGGGTAGAGGAATTCGTGCACGCTGATTGGTTCGCCGGCCTTGTGTCGTTTCTCGAACGTGTCACGTTCCAGCATGCGGGCGACGGTCATTTTGCTGGTGAGACGGATCACATCTGCGAAACTCATTCCCGCCAACCATTCCCCATTGCGCCGAATCTTGAGCTTATCCGTCGAGGTGTCGAGAATCTTCCCCGCTTGGTCGAAATACGTTTTCGCGTTGCGCTCGATATCCGCATCGCTGAGCATGGGACGCGTCTTGTTTTGTCCCGTCGGATCGCCGACGAGCGCCGTATAATCGCCAATGATCAGCACCGCCTTGTGGCCGAGGTCCTGAAACTGCCGCAGCTTGCGCAGCACGACGCTGTGGCCGAGATGCAAATCGGGCGCCGTGGGGTCGCACCCAAGTTTCACGCGGAGCGGACGGTTCTGCTCCAGCTTCTTCTTCAGTTCGTCACGGGTGACGACTGTCTCGCACCCTTGCACGAGCAGATTCAATTGTTCGTCGGCAGTTTTCATTACGTGTCCAAACAGAAACCCGGTCCCGAAAACGTTCGGGGCCGGGCTTCTTGTACTAGATTC
>JBKQMH010000136.1:0-20135 GCA_052146795.1 Verrucomicrobiia bacterium | reverse complement strand
TCCTCGCGCGCGAACGCCTGGATGGTGCGGATCGACGAGAGCGCTTCCTGAATCATTGCGCTGACCTTGCTCTCGCGGGTGTGGTACTGCGTCGACACGTCCGCGATGAGCCGGTTGTAGTGCTTGATGGTCAACGCCAGCGCGGGTGCGACCGCCAGCGCGAGCAGCGTCAGCACGACGTCGAAGCGCAGCATGATGATGACCATGCCGAGCAGCGTTGCCGCCGAAGACACGAGCGGGATGAGGCCGCCATTGAAGATGGTTTGAATCGAGTAGGTGTCCCACGTCACCCGATAGATCGAATCGCCGACCGCGCGGCTGTCGTGAAACACGAGACTCAGTTTTTGCAAATGCTCGTACACGCGGTAGCGAAGCTCTTGCGTCATGCGCAGGCCGGCGCGCACCAGATAGGTTGTGCCCCACGCGCCCAAGCCGCCGCGGACCAGGTGAATTGCCAACAGCGCGAGGCACACGACCAACAGGGCCGCGGCTTTGTCGTTGGCGAACGAGCCGAGCCACGCCGGCATCGGCACGGCGCCGAGGATGCTATCCACGATGATTTTCAGCGGCCACGGCTGCAACAGGCTCGCCGCGATGCCGAGAATGGTCAGCGCGAGGCCGGCCAGCGCGGGGCGTTGCTGTCCCCGGATCAGCGACCATGCCAGCGGCCAAAGTTTGGGCGTCTCGTTCATGCTGTTCCTACCGCGTCGGCCATGCTGCCAAATCCGTCGCGCGCAAGCAACCGCAGGAGTCCGCGATCGATGTTACTCGCGATGGATGGTTGTACGAAGATCATGCCCGTCCAGACTTCGGCGAGGCTCGCGCCAACGCCTTGTAGAACATATCGCTACCATGACAAAATGCAGGGGCGCTTGCTATATTATTATAACGATGCCATAGTAACGCAGGAGTTCGAGCCATGAAGCCCGAAGTTCAGAAACACGTCGAGTACGCGTCAGGTTACCTGGATCTGAGGATGTATGACGAGGCGGTTCAGGAGGCCGACCTGGCACTGGCGCTGTCCCCAAACCTTCCCCAGGCCATTGCCATCAAATCCGCCGCGCTCTGGCAGGCCAACCGGTTGAGTGAAGCCGAACCATTTATCGCCAAGCTCGCTGAACTGAACCCGCGAGACGCCGGCATTTGGATCAATCTGGCCTACATCCGGCGGCGGACACAATCGCTCGACGCGGCCGTGGACACGTTGCAACGGGCCTTCGACGCCAATCCTCGGGACGCCTTGGCGCATTATAATATGGCCTGCTACCGCGCCGTGCAGCAGCGCCCGCAAGAAGCGATCGAAATGCTGCGAAACGCCCTGCATCTGGATCCGAAATTGAAGGTGCTCGCGAAGGCCGAGCCCGATTTCTCCGAGTTGCGGCTGTCCCCCGCGTTTCAGCAACTGCTGAAAGGCCGTTGACCGTCGCCATTGGCGTCCGCATTTTTTTCGCCCCGCACGGTATTTCGCCTTGTCAGCGGTGTCGATTTTTGCGACTGTAGTATCAGCGAGTTTGGGCAGCGGGCATGGCGTCCCGCCCAATGGAGGAAACTTGGAGGATAATCTTATGGACAACAACGCAGCTCCGCAGTCAGTCATTTCCAGCGAAGTCGAAATCACCGGCACCATCAAAGGGTCCGGCTCCCTCCGCATCGATGGGAAGCTCGAGGGCGAATTACATTGCACTGGCGACGCCGTCATCGGCAAGTCCGCGCAAATCAAGGGCAACATTGTGGTCAGCTCCGCCTGCATCGAAGGCGCGGTCCATGGCAATATCACCGCCAAAGACCGCATCGAGATGAAATCGACGGCGCGCGTGACGGGCGACATCCGCGCGAAACGCCTGAGCGTCGAGGACGGCGTGACGTTCGTTGGCCGGTCCGAGGTCAATCCCTCGGGTTCGCCGATCGCCGGCGTGGCGCCGGTCGTCAGCGCGGCGGCTGAGGCAACCGACGACGAGCAGGCGGAAGCCGCGACGGTCCGATCGTTTGCGCGGCGTTAATGTGCGCCGCGCCGTTCGCGGCGCGCACCAGGACGGGAGCGAGCGGTGACCAAGAACCGCAAGGTCAACACACTCGATAGCTACGCGACCATTCGCGCCGTCGCGCGCACCAAGCCGGCGCCCGCTCCACAACCGCCCCCTCCGGACGACCGCGGCGCATCCGACGAAGCGACGCACAACCCGCAGAAACTGGGCGCGCGGATGGCGCGCACCGCCGTTCCCGTTAAACACCAGATCGACTGCTACGAATGCGGGTACAGGTTTCAGGTGCACGGACGCGTGACCACCACGCATTGCCCCAAGTGCCGCGCGTTGCTCGACCTAAGCGATCACGTCATCGATAACGAGTGGGTCGAGACGATCAAGACCGCGGGGACGATCCGGCTCACCTCGACCGGCGTCCTGAAAAATGGCGATCTCATCGGCGCCGACGTCATCCTGGAAGGAATCATCGAGGGCGGACGGGCGCGCGCGATGCGGACGCTCGAACTTGGCGCGGGCGCGATCTTTTCGGAAAAGGCCGTGTCGGGGCCCGATCTTCGCATTGGGCCGGGGGCGGATTTCAAGTTCAAGCAGGAAGCGAAATACCGCAACGTCGAGGTCCTCGGCACGCTCCGCGGCCGACTCGAAGCCACCGGCGTCATTACCGTGAAGCCGGGCGGTCTGCTCGAAGGCGAAGTTCATACGGAACACCTCATCGTCGAGGACGGTGGCGGTTTGAAAGCGGAGTTGCACATCGGCCCGAAGGCGGCGCTGGCTCCCGAAAGCGAAGAAGCCGCCTGATCACGGCCCGGGTCCGCGTTGTATTCCTGCAATGAGCGAACGCGAGGCCCTTGTCCCGCATCGCCGTGATCCCGAGCAACGCCGCGTTCGCGCCCGCGGCGGACGCTCAGAACCGGCTTGCCGGCATTGTCAAGAATGATACGATGACGGCGCCTCCGACTGAATGATTGGCGATCAGTCGCAGGGCCAAAGTCAGATGGCAAATCTCGATTTGAACGGAGCATCAGGAGGTTAATTGTGGCAAAGATCCCCAAGCGCAATCGAAATTCGTCCAACGGCGGCGGCCACAGAATGCCGGCCCGTTCACCCCGCCCCACTGACACCCCGGCTGACGGGCGGTTGACTCCGCAATTGCTGACCGATCTGCGTCACGCGTTCCAGGCCAAGCCGGGCTACAAACTGGCGATGAATGCGGTCACGCAGACGCCCGTCGACGACGTGGCGTTGAACCGCGATGTCGTCACGAACACCGACTTCACCTTCTCGCATTGGCTCGATGACTGGGCCGTGACCAATCAAAAACAATCGGGACGGTGCTGGATGTTCGCGGGACTGAACCTGCTCCGCGTCGGCGCGATGAAGAAGATGAAGCTCAAGGAGTTCGAGTTCAGCCAGAATTACACGTTGTTCTGGGACAAGATCGAGCGCGCGAATTATTTCCTCGAGAAAATCATCGAGACCGCCGCCCAGCCCGTGGACGACCGCGTGGTGGCATTTCTGCTCTCGCAGCCCCTCAGCGACGGCGGCCAGTGGAACATGTTCGTCAACATCGTCCGCAAACACGGGCTCGTGCCGAAGGCCCTGATGCCGGAAACCGAAAGCTCGTCCAGCACCTGGCCCATGAACAGCATTCTCCTGCACAAACTGCGCGAAGGAGCCAAATCGCTGCGTGAGCTTCGTGCCCGTGGAGCCTCGCTGGCACAAACCCGGGCGGCCAAACGGGAGATCCTCACCGTCGTCCACCGCATCCTCTGCATCCACCTCGGAACTCCGCCCACGAAGTTCCCCTGGCAATGGAACGATAAGAACAGGAAGTTCCATCGCGCGGGAGAAATGACGCCGCAACAGTTCGCGAGGCAATATCTCACGCTCCCCATCGACGACTACGTCTGTCTGGTACACGACCCGCGACGGACCAGTCCCTTCAACCGCACCTTCACTGTGCAGCATCTCGGCAACGTCGTCGGGGGCGGCATCGTGCTGTATCTCAACGTCGACATCGGCCTGATGAAAGAACTCACCACGCGCAGCATCATCAAGGGCGAGCCGGTCTGGATGGGCTGCGACGTCGGCAAGATGATGCGCCGCGACCTCGGCCTGTGGGACAAGAATCTGTTCGATTACGAGGCGGTGTACGACACGGCCTTCCACTTGGACAAGGCCAACCGCCTCGTCTATCACCACACCGCCATGACTCACGCGATGTTGTTCACGGGCGTGGACGTGGTTAATCGCCGCCCGCGTCGCTGGCGCGTCGAGAACAGTTGGGGCGAGGAAAAATGCGGCCGTAAGGGGTTCTTCGTGATGAACGATTCGTGGTTTGACGAATACATGTTCGAGATCGCCACCCGCAAGAGCGCGCTGCCCAAAGCCCTGCAAAAAGCGCTCCGATTGCCGCCCATCGTCCTGCCGCCTTGGGACCCTATGGGGTCGTTGGCGCGCTGACGGCAATTGGAGGGCATAAGCGACCCCACAGCGCAGTTTTCACAACGGAGAAGATCAATCATGGACTACGTGAATTTGGGAAAGAGCGGGTTGAAGGTGTCGCGGTTGTGCCTGGGGTGCATGAGCTACGGGGTGCCGGAGCGGGGCAATCATCTGTGGACGCTCCCGGAAGACCAGGCCCGACCTTTCATCAAACGGGCGCTCGAAGTCGGCATCAACTTTTTCGACACGGCCAACGTGTACTCCGACGGCACGAGCGAGGAGATCGTCGGCCGGGCGTTGCGAGACTTCGCGAAGCGGGACGAGTTCGTGTTGGCCACGAAAGTTCACGGAAAGATGCATGACGATCCAAATGGGAAAGGGTTGTCGCGCAAGGCGATCCTCAGCGAGATCGACCACAGCCTGCGCCGGCTCGGAATGGAGTACGTCGACCTGTACCAGATTCATCGCTGGGACTACGACGCGCCGATCGAGGAGACGCTGGAGGCGTTGCACGACGTGGTGAAGGCGGGCAAGGCGCGGTACATCGGGGCCTCGTCGATGTTTGCGTGGCAATTTTGCAAAGCGCTGGATCTGGCCGAGCGACACGGTTGGACGCGGTTCATCTCGATGCAGAACCATTACAACCTCCTGTATCGCGAAGAAGAACGGGAGATGATGCCGCTCTGCCAGGCGGAAAAAATCGGCGTGATTCCGTGGAGTCCGCTCGCGCGGGGTCGATTAACCCGCCCGTGGGAACGGAAAGAGAGCACGCAGCGGTCGGGGTCGGACAACTTCGGGAACATTCTCTATGGCAAGACGGAAGCGTCGGACAAGGTGATCGTCGACCGCGTGACCGAGCTCGCCAAAAAGCGCGGTGTTCCACAGGCCCAAATCGCGCTGGCGTGGATGCTCCAGAAACCATTCATCACGTCGCCCATCGTCGGCGCGACGAAACCGCAACATCTGGAGGACGCCGTCGCGGCGTTGTCGCTGAAACTCGCACCCGAAGAAATCAAAGCTTTGGAAGAACCCTACATCCCACATCCGGTGGCGGGACATTCGTAAGCCGGTCACCGTTTGGCGGTGATCTGTGTGGCGGCACGCGGCGGCGGCTCGGTGCCGGCGCGGATGTCGTACATCTGATAGCCGATGTCGCGGGCAGCGTTGACGGTCTCGGTGTACGGCGTGTCGGCGACATCGACAAACCCATTCTGGTAATTCTCCCCGTCCAGCGTCCGGCCCGTGGTCGGCTCGTCGCGGTACGAAAACCAGTGGCAGCCGACGAAATTGGGATGGCGGAGCGCGTCGCTCACGAAACTCTCATAGGCGGCGGCGCGCTCCGCCTGATCCTTGACCCTCACCAGCCCTGGGCTAAATTGCCCACGGTCCGTCGCTCCAAAATGAAATTCGCCGATGATCACCGGCGCGTCGACACCGGCGGGCAGGCGGAAATCCGCCACCGACCGCCGATAAATGTTGTAGCTGAGCACGTCGCAGTAGTGCGCCGCGATCTCGACAACATCGGGGTTCACGCCCGCGAACCGGCAGCCGAGATAGAGATGGTTGGGCGCCGTCTCGCGCTCCGCCTGGCGACACAGCTTGAAGTACTGTCGAACCGTGTGTTGATAGAACGCCACCAGATCGTCGTGCGCGCGCGTCTTGTCGGGCATGTCGCGACTTTCGATGAGATCGCCCCATGACTTGTAGTGCATGCCCCACGCGGCGTTGAGCTTGTCGATGAGCCGATACTTCGCCATCAGGTCCGACGTGAGCACCTGTTTGGCGGCCTGATACGCGGGCGAATCGAGCGTCGCCAGCGCCAGCGAAACATCCGTCCCCCAAATGAGTTCATTGTCGATGAAATAACCGATGCACCACGGGTCGTCCGCGCTCGCCGCGGCCTGGTCAGCCATACTGGCCCGTAGTTGCGCGCCGAAATTCGGGTCGAACACATCGCGAAACCGTCCCCAGTAACCCTTGGTTCCTTCCAGCGGTTTGCTGGCAAAATGTACCGCCGCCACGTAGGGCGTCCGATCTTCCTTGCACAATCGCGGGTCGGACCAGTTGCCGATGGTGTTCAGGCCCCAACTCCGCAGACGCTGTTGCGTGGTGTCGTCAAAACTGTTCCGCCAGTCCGCGCCGTACTTGCGTTTCAGGTTGACCCCCGCAAAATCGAATGTGGACGGCGTCGCATCGAGGTAATGGCCCCATTGCGGCTGGCTGCCCGGCGACAGGAATTGCCGGAAATCTTCCTGGCTGCCGGGAAAATCCTGGAACCACGCCGCCCGCCCGTCAACGGGCGTCGATTCGCCGGGCCAGATGCAGTCGATCCCGTTCGAGAAGAACAACCGTCCGTCCGGATCGACCAGCCACCATTTTCCGTCATACTTGGCGGTGCGAAAGAACCCCGTTCCCAGTAGCAGCGGCCCCCGTTTCCAGCCGCCGTACTTGTCCCACGACCTTGTGCCGCGCTTGGCTTCCAGTTCGGTCGTCTCGGCGAAGCGTTTCGCGGTCAATTCCCCGGTCGAGTGGATCTTGTTCGGCCAATCGGCGTGGATGTACTGCCCAAATGTATCGATGAACGGAAACAGCGAGCGCAAGTCCTCGTTCGGACGTGTAACACTCGCGCTCAACTCGCTCAACCGCACGTCGCCAATCTCAAAACTGAATTTGCCCTTCGGTTTCGGTACAAGAATGGCCACCCGCGCAATCGCGCCCGGGTCAATCGTGCCCTCGCCCGGGTCCGGCGGCGGAAACGCGCGCATCCCGAACATCGGCAGCGACGCCAAACTGAAGGTCGACCGTTTGAACCGCACTTCCAACGTGCCGCGCGCGCCCGGTGCCAGCGTCACCTGCCCTTTGTTGCAATGCAGCGGAGGATCGGCGTCGGCGTTTTCGACGCGGCATTCAAGGGTGAGCTCGGCGTCGCCGACGTTGCGGACATCGAGGAGCAGCCCGTCGTGCTCGGAAAGGTTCCAGCGTCCGTGCGGAGCTTTCAATACAATGCCCGCCCACTGCGGGTCATCTGCGCCATCCACGCGCAACGCCATGCCCGAATCTCCTTGCGCGGGAGACACTTCCACGGCACGCAGTTCGACGGCGTCGTTGGGTTTCCCGCGTGTGAAAGCGAACAGGACGGATTGGGCATTAACTCGGACAGTGCTGGCTAGCCCCGCCAGCAACCACATCCCGGCGACCGCCATGAGTCTCGCAGTCGCGGGCCGAACTGCGCTTCGTCCCGCCATGCTAATTAAACCTACGCGAAAATCGTGCCGCGTCAATGCGGGCCGTCTATATTTTTGAAGATTTTTCGGCCGGGCAGGGGACAAGTGGTAACCAAAGGGCAATTTCCGTCCGATTGGCCATGCTCGCGCGCACTCCTGCCAAAAATCGCTTCGAATGTCGACAGATTTTACGGCCGGGCTGCGTCCCACCCGGATTTTTTGCGGAACGGCGAGTGCAGATTGAAATAAACGCCGCACAACGGGCGCGCGTCGTCGTTCTGGCTGAGCATGATGGTCACATGACGGTCCAGCGCGATGCCGTGACGCAGGCCCGGCGCGCGATTTTCAAACGCATTGATCGCCTTTCCCATCAACGATTGCAGGCTTTTGAGGAATTCGTCCGGCGTCTTCTCGACGCACACGACAAATTTGTCGTAGCTCTTCGCCGCCGCGGCAATCTCATGCTGAAAATCTTCGATGCTCAGTCCCATGGCGGCTTGAGTATTAGCACAGCCGTGCGGCTCTGCAAGGCTGAGCAAATCCGCGGAGCTTGCGTGCGGCTGTTCAAACAGGACGGCCACACTTGCTAATCGCCGTCCAAAATCTCTCCGTCACGGCC
Organism: Verrucomicrobiia bacterium; assembly: GCA_052146795.1. Classification (GTDB taxonomy): domain Bacteria; phylum Verrucomicrobiota; class Verrucomicrobiia; order Palsa-1439; family Palsa-1439; genus Palsa-1439. The sequence goes on along the minus strand of JBKQMH010000136.1, from coordinate 11,862 downwards.
TGTACCACGGCTTTTCGTCGCCGTTTGGCGGAAGCGGTCGCCAAAATACTACATAACAAGGTGCTTCAGGATGAGGCCAGGGGGAGGGGCCCATGTGTTTCTCTACGAATTGTTCATTGCTTTTCGCGACCCAGTCAGGCCACACGCGCGACAAACTCCATGATTGATGTTCCTCCTCGGAGAGCACCGTGAGAATCTCGATAAGATTCATTCCCTCAAACGTGCGAGTGCGTGGAATCGGCCCCAGCTTGGCAGTCGCCTCGCTCACGTGCAGCATTCCGATGAATGACACGTTTAGTTCTGGCTGACCCGTATGATAAAGGTCCCCCACGTAGTTCGTTTCCCCTGACAGGCGCACGCTGGCGCGGTAAACGACCGAAAATCGGTCCAGTTTTCGCGTCAACGGCGACTTGCTGTCACCGATCGGTTCCTTGGGCAGCAACAGGATCGTTCCATTGGTCGGTATGGTCGCGTATTCCGGCAGAGCAGCCAACAGCCCCTTCAAGATGTCACCCATTCTAGTCCGTTCGTAAGCGACCGTTACGATAGGCTGAGGGAGCGCATCAATGACAATATTCAACGGAACCGGCGAGTACGCGGAAAGATTTCGCACGGCTACAGCTACGGGCACGTTGCTGCAAGAGAAGCTACTCACAACCGCCTGTAGGGCCCCCGTTTCGGCGGCACACCGCAGCGGTAGCCCGAGGCCCATGCAAACGAGAATCTGCAAAAATGCAAATAGATGTACTCTGCGAAACAGCGCGTTGGTTCTCATGGGATATCCGTTCATTCTTTCATTAGTGGCAAGGCCCAGTCTGTACGATATTCGCCCAGTCTGCGTCCGGGTTAGTTGTAATGTCGTTGGTAACGCTGGCACAGTCGGCTGTGATGACCTGTACATAATGGATCGTTCCGTTACTGGTCGAGTACGGAACCTCAATCCAATCTTGGACAGTTCCGTCAGGCAGAACCCAACGATTTCCTGTAGTGCTGTTGGGCGGGGTTCCGCTCGGAAAACTCTCTGTCGCCGGGGCTCCACCGATCAGCCCGGGAGGAAACACGGTGCATATCTGATCCCAAACAGCGTAATTAACTTGCAAGTTGACCGGGGCATTGGAATTTAGTGTCAATTGCTTGATTTGGGGCGGACCGAACGACCCCGGCTTTCGGACAGTGATGTTCTGGGTCAGTGTTGTTTGTTGACCGTTTTGAAATGTGACGGCGGCGCTAATTGTCACATCGTTGGCTTTCGAGCTTGCATGATTGGCATCGGTCGGGCTGATGACCGTTGGGTTTTCTGTCGGGCTACTGATTTGTACCTTATCGCTGCCCGACGGGGCCGACCAGTTGACCGAGACGGCTGGGATCGCATTGGTGACGTAGAAGACACCCGAGCTGGGCGAGCTATTGCAATACACATACAGGTTTGTCGGCCCAAGGATCTGTGGCAGCGCATTATGGAAATCCGTCCACGAGAGGAAGTGCATGTCCTCGGTCCAATTGCCGGCCAAGGTGTTCGGGCAATATCCGCCACCGGAATCGAATTCGGTGTAGGGCTGCTGATCGGACGGCCACTGGAAGCTGTCCTGATTGATCGCGTACTCTTGGCCGCCATTCACCGTCATGAGGTAGCTGACCGAGCTGGTGTCGTTGGAAACGGGGCTCTGGCCCTGGAACTGTATCTGGCTCAAATCCGGCACGACGCCATCGCGCTGGCGGTACGTGACGCCCTCGAAGGTGAAGATCACCGTTGTGTTCGGGCCGTACTCCCGTGGCGCCAGAAAATGGATACTGCTGGCACGGAGGGAGCGTAGCAGGGTTCCCAAACCGCTAACGTACGTTTCGTTGGAACAAACCACCCTGGAAACCGCAGTGCCATAGTCGTAATTATAGGTCCCGAAGGACAGATCCCGGCTGATGGGCCCGGGCACTGTGGAGGAAGCCAGGGATGGCGTCTGCATATTCCAAGGAATCTGGTCTGGATCGAACGTAAAGACGGAGTCGGGAGGGGTACCGAAAGATTGAGACCACTTGGACTGCACTTGACCCGTTGCTTCCGTCCAGGTCTGAGTCGTCGTGGTGAGCACCCGCTCCGGGTAGCTGACAGGATCTGAGGGCAGATCCCACTCGCCGTAGCTGTCGATGGGGTCGGTACTGGCCATCGCCACCGATCCCAGTACCACCAATGGTAGGGCAACGGCCACAACATCGTCTTCGGCCTCGTTCTTCTGAGTGATTTCGTATACCTGCGATTGCATCGGCGGCAGGGTTGGTGGGTCGGTCGGGATACCCGGGCCTCCAATCGTGGCTGTAATGGGTACGCCCAGAGGAATGGCGTTGGTGGTCCAGAATGGAATGTTCCCGTAGGCGTCCACGTTCGTTCCCAAGACAGCGGCCACACCATTGATCGTCACGCTGGTGACGTTCGTTTGCGTCGGCAACCCGGCGTCGTACAGCGCGCTGACGTACCCGCTTACTGTGTTCGACGGGGCGGTGGCGAATACGCCATACACCGGATTGGTGATCGCCCCGCTAAACTCCGTCGAACTAATGATCGTGTAGGTGTTGGAGCTGGTGTTGCCCGCCGCGTCCGAGGCCACCAGAACCAATTGGTTCGTCCCACTCTCTAGCGGCACCGATCCTTCATACTGATTTTGTCGCACGTTGAGCAGATTCGTGGTCACGTCCCCTGAAGCGGCGTACACGATTGCGTTGATCAGGGCATAATCATTGTCCATGGTTCCTTCCACCCAAATCGAATTCACGTTCGGTAGCAACATCGACGAAGACAGATTGACCGTCAACATGTTCGGCGCATTGGTGGCCGTGCTGAGATCGACCGTCCAAGTCTGAGAGGCTTGGTTGGTATTGCCGGCCGGGTCCACGGCCAGAATCGTGACAGTGAACGAGTTGCTGCCCGCCGGCACCGGAAACCGCTCGATCACGATATTGGTTCCATTCCGGTCCCAGAACTGCTGGCCATTAATCCAGATGCTCAGCGGTCGCTCAGCATCGGGCACGACCGGGTTTGGGTCCGCCGCCACGGCTTGCAACGTGATGAACGCTTGATCGAGTACTGCATTGCTTGCCGGCGACGTGACGTAGACCACCGGCGGTGTCTGATCCAGGGTCACCACCTTGCTGATAACGGGTCCATGGGGCTGACCCTGCCCGTCCGCGTCTTGCAAAAACAACTCGTACTCGCCGTCTCCGTTGTCGGGCAGGGTGTAGCTGACCCACCCGCCCGAAGTCGCCAACGACGTGGCGTTGCTCATCGACGGGTCGAGACCGATGAGGATGTCGGGATAGTTCGTGTTCAGCGCCTGAATGCTTACTGTCAAAGACGCGGTATACATTTGGCCACCGTTCACGACAAAGTCGAACGGGCCGTAGTATTGCAGTGGGTTCAGGCCGTAGAGATATTTCTCCAGATTGCTGTAGCCGTCGCCCTCGGGGTCGCACGTCGCGCATGAGTTGGTGTCGGTTGTGGTGCAGACGCCGAAGTACATCACGCGCCACCAATCGGGGATGCCGTCACCGATGCTGCTGTAGTTGTTGGCGTATAGGACGCTGGGATTCTCATAGGCTTGCAGATTCGTCAACCCGTGCGCCCAGGGGTTTGTGCTGATCTCACTGGCGATGTTGGGATCGAAGGGATTTAAGCCTTGGTCGGCCAGCCAGATTTCAGGGATGAGGCATCCGTTCCAGACCGAGTTGGTAGTCGGGAGCACCAAGACCGCATAATAAAACATCTGCGTGACTCCGCACGTCGTTTGATCGGCGAACGTACTCGTACCATTGCCCGCCCATCCGCCGCTGAGACTTGTCCAAGTCACGTTGGTGGACAGGCTGTTGGCAGCAAGCGCATTCGTGCTGAACCAGCCCACCAAGTAATTCGTGCATGTCGGGGCTGCCGTCAGCCACGTCCAGCCGTTTGTGTCCTGGGAGATGCTGATGATGGCAAAATTCGCGTTGGTGGGAACCGTGCATGGATCGCCGTCGTCCATGTCATCATCCATCGCCATGAAACCGCCGCCCATTGCTAACGTTGGCGTGGACGATGCCTGTGCCGCTTCGGCTGCGACTTCCGCCGCGATGTTGCTCGAATACACCGAATAATAGGTGTTGCTGTCCACCAGAAACGTCCGCAACGTGACGGTCGGAGGCGGTATCTGGCCGGGCGTCAGGCCCCAGCAGTCAGGATTGTTTGTAGCTTGGACATACCAATTCCATAGCCAGTGATCCGCCGAGTTTGTGTAGGGCTGATAGTCGCCTGGAGCCGCAATCGTGGCGACCACATTCGTCGAGTCGGCTGATTGCACCGTTGTCACGCCTGACAGCACATTCTTCGTCAAGACCACCGACGCCACAGGCACGGTGCTCCAATCCATGCTGGTCATGAAATTGGTGGAGGTTGGCAACGAGTCGAGGCAGGCCATTTGCGTAAAATCGCACCACAATGGCCAGTCGGTCGCATAGGCTCGCCAATCCCACGGCGAGAACGGCAAATAGATACTATAATTCGCGCTCAGCGCAACCTGCGCCAACTGATCAAGATTCGTAATCGTGACATCCTGCGCCGGAGTTGGCGATGCCAGCCCCACAACGGCACAAGCCACAATAAGAGCCTTCGCTCGTCGTCCGACATCCTCACCTGTCGTCTTCATGCTCGCAGCTCCTCCGCTTCGAGCCACAGACCAAAAGGGGCGCGAACTCAACGCACCCGGTCTGGAGGCACCTGGAAGCGCCCGTCGAGAGAGCACGCCAAGCCGCGCCCGCGTGGGGCGCGTACTCGGTCGGTCTCTCGGCGAAAAACTTCCAGGTTTTCCAGACGACCGTAGCCGAAGCTACACGAAATCTATTTTGTGCGACGGTTCTCTACATTACTTCTCCTGTGGACGCTTCTAAGCCGGCTGACTTCGTAAAGCAAGAAGTTTCCTCCAGCAGTTTCCCTTGCAGGCGTCGGTGAGGCTTCGGTAAGCTGGTTCGCGATGAAGCTGACAGGCAAGACGGCACTGGTGACGGGCGCAGGGAAGCGGGTCGGGCGAGAGATCGCTCTCGGCCTGGCGCGACACGGGGCCAATGTCGTGGTGCATTATAACACGTCGGCGGGGGACGCGCGGCAGGTGGTCGGCGAGATCAAGGCGTTCGGTGTGGACGCCATCGCGGTGAAAGCGGACCAGGCCAGTGCGCCCGAGGTGCGAGCGGCGGTCAACAAGGCTGTGAAGCATTTTGGCGACATCGACGTCCTCGTGACCAGCGCGGCGGTGTACAAGAAGACGCCGTTCGACACACTCACCGAAGAAGATTGGGATTTCCACATCGATGCAAACCTGAAAGGGCCGTTTCTGTTTGCGCTCGAAATCGGGCGGCGCATGAAGGCGCGGGGGATCGATGGGAAGATTATTACGTTCGCCGACTGGTCGGCGATCCGGCCCTACGCGAACTATCTGCCGTACTGCGTCTCGAAGGCGGGCGTAATCTGCCTGACCAAGTCGCTGGCCAAGGCGCTCGGGCCAAAAGTGCAGGTCAACGCCATTGCGCCGGGGCCGATCTTGCTTCCCCCAGACCTGACGGAGGAGGAGAGGCAGGAAGTGGTTGACGCGACGGTCGTCAAGCGCATCGGTTCGCCGCAGGACATCGTCAACTCCGTTCTGTTTCTCATCGAGGGCAGCGATTTTATCACCGGCCACACGTTGATGGTGGATGGCGGGCGGTTGATTGCGGGGGTATGAACCATGTTTCGGGTGACGAAGCACATCGAGTTTTGTTACGGGCATCGGTTGCTGAACTACGACGGGAAGTGTCGGCATTTGCACGGCCACAACGGGCGGGTGGAGGTGCACATTGAGGCCGACAAGCTGGATGCGCGCGGGATGGTCCACGATTTCGCCGGGATCAAAGAGACGATCAAGAACTGGATCGACGAAACGCTCGATCATCGGATGTTGCTGCACAAGGACGATCCGATTGTGCCGGTGCTGACGCAACGTGGGGAGGCGTACTACACCATGGACGAAAATCCCACCGCGGAGAACATTGCGAAACTTATTTTCAACCACGCGCGATCGAAGGGATTGCCGGTCGTGGAAGTACAACTGTGGGAAACACCCACGTCATCAGCCAGTTACCGCGGCTGATTTTTCGGCGCTGGATTCTCCGTTGCCGTCGTCGAGCGCGGTTTTGATGTGCCCTCCTTGCGCCATGCGGTGACCTGCATTAAGTTGTATGCAGGTGACACGCATGAACGGGCTATGGCAAAAGGCTTGCCATTCGTCAGGAACCACAGTGGTCGGGGTCTTGGCGGCTGGGGTTGTATACCTCGGGTTGATTTCCCGGACGTTCGCGCAAGCGGCCCAATCCAATCGACTCGTAGAGTACGTTTCGCCGGCTCGTCCATCTTCGGACGTGACGCCAACTTCTACGACGCAGACGAAGATCGGCGATTCCGGCTCCATCACCGCTCCGTCGTGGGGGGATGCTCTCAAGCCCAACATCAGGACTTCCTCTGGTGATCGTTTGGTGAGTTTCGAACAGGAATACGGCATGGGCGAAGAAAGCAGTTCCACGTTTGGGAAGGTGCTCCAGGCGGCAAAGTACGGGCTGGACAAGGCGTGCTTTACGGTCCAGGAGGCGGCGAAGAAACTGGAATTAAAGTACGACACATCGGAAGCCAGTTCGGGTGTTCTTGGAGGCGACGCGGGCGAACCGCAGTACTCCCTGCCCGTGTTTGGCCGGTTCAGCCACGCGCAACTACAGACGCAGGTCACGGTGCACGATCCGCAGACTGGCCAGGCGTTTATCGGCGTGAAACTGGCGATACCGTTCGGGCCAGGTGGACAAGAGGCCGTCGTGTCGCCTCGTAGCGAGACGCGCCAACGTCAACCCGCAAGCTAGATTGGCTGAGGCAAGCGTTACGGCCTTCTTCGGCGCTTCTCATCAGCAACAAGAGGTTTCAGCTCGACCACGCTATCGTCGCGCGTCAGCTTCTATTGCGACAGCCAGACGGGTTTGCCGTGGAATTTGATCCCTTTGTTATCCAGCGCCTTGAGGAGCTTGCTCAACCAGTGCACAAAGGTGTTGAAGCGCCGCAGCACGGCATCTTCGGATTTCTTTGTCGATTCATCGTCGCTGCTCAGGAGAGACGTGGGGCCGCCTTCGCGAACATGGATGCCGCGGGCGCGCCGGGCCAGTTCCACTTTCCAACGCTCCAAGGCGACCATGCGACCATCGAGCGTGTAATCCGCGGGCCGGATCTTCTTGAGCACTTCCTTATCGGCGGTGTTCAACAGCCCGTGTTTGACGAACAGGTCGACCACGACCGCACACAATCGCTCGGCCGCTTCGAGATGCTCGAACGCGGGTGGTACGGCAATGCTTTCGGCGTCGACAGGCGTCGACGGCGTGACGGCAGCGGGTGGGGCCACCTTGACGGGCTCCGGGGACGGACCAAACGAGCGGATGATTCGCGACGTCCCTTGGTGGCCGCCGACATGAAGCACCTTGACGGCGGTGTGTTCGGTTTTCAATTCACTTTCGATTTCCTCCCGGGCTGCGACGGAGAGCAGCACGGTCTGGGTCGGGAGATCCACGGAGGCTCGCAGCGACTTTCGCATGAGCAGGTCTTGCACAATCTCGACCGAGTGGGCGTTCTGGATGTCCAACAGGTCATGGATCGTCATCGCATCGATGGCGGCCAAGACGTCTTCACCGGGTGGACCGATCTGCAAGCCGAGATTGTTCTGGATGGAGTGGGAAAGGTTGTCGAGATTCGGATGCTTCTGACCGCCGCCGAACATTCCGCCGAATAGTGGCATAGTGCTCCTCCCGGGGTGACACAATGAGTCTAAACCCAGTAGCTGCCAAAATGCAAGTCCAAGAATGGGACGGGAGCGCGCCGGGCCGACTGTGGGATCGGTTCCACACCGGTATCGGTTGAGCCGTTCACTTGACTGGTATGCGGTTTGTCGATAGTCTGATTGCCTGACTGTATGGTGAAACGCGCGACGGTCTTTTATACAGGGAGGGTGCAAGGGGTTGGGTTTCGGTACACCGCGCGTGAAATTGCTTGCGGATATGACGTGACGGGATACGTTCGCAATCTGCCTGATGGACGGGTGGAGGTGGTTGCTGAGGGAGCCGAAGAAGAGGTCCGGGCATATGCCGAGGCCCTGCGGGCCAGCCAGCTCGGAAGCCACATACGAAATGCCGATATGAATTGGAGTGACGCCACGGAAGAATTCCGCGGCTTCGAAATACGACATTGATGGATGCCATTCGAACAGAACAACTGACGAAGAAATACGATTTGGGCTGGCGGAAGGGGAAACTGCTGGCGCTGGAAAAACTCAACTTGCACGTGCGGGAAGGTGAAGTGTACGGGTTGCTCGGTCCAAACGGTTCGGGAAAGAGCACCACGCTCAAGCTGGTGCTTGACCTCGTGGTCCCCACCGAGGGGAACGTATGGATTTTCGATGTCCCCTGCAGCAAGGTGGTATCGCGGCTGCACGTTGGGTTTCTTCCTGAAAATCCGTACTTCTACCGCTACCTGACCGGCACCGAGACGCTCGAATTTTACGGGAAACTGTGCGGCATGCGAGGCGCCGCACTGAACAAACGGATTGGCGAATTGTTGGATCTGGTTGGCTTGGGCCGCGCGCGCGGCCGTCGACTGGCGGGATACTCGAAGGGCATGCTACAACGCATTGGCCTGGCGCAGGCGCTGATCCATGATCCCAAACTGCTGTTGCTTGACGAACCAACGGCCGGTGTGGATCCCATCGGCAGCAAGGACATTCGCGATCTCATCTTGCGGTTGAAAGGCATGGGCAAAACAGTCCTGCTCAGTTCGCATTTGTTGGCCCAGGTACAGGATGTTTGCGACCGCATCGGCGTTCTCAACCGCGGGCAGATGATCCTGGAGGGCGACGTCCAGACGCTCATCAGCGATCAAAAGCGGCTGAGCATTACGGTACAGGACCTGCCAGAAGCGGCCAGGGCCCGGGTCGAAGAGGCGGTGCGAGCCGCGGGGGCGTCGATTGTGTCGGTCGGACATCCGCAGACGACGCTGGAGGCGTTGTTCCTGGAGGCCCTGAGAAAGGATCAGCGAGGAGAAGGTGAACATGACTGAGACCGCCACTGCCGCGCCATCCGCGAGCCGGGAACGGGTTGGGTTTTCCGCGCACCGGGTGAGTGTGATTGCCGTCAACACGCTTACCGAAGCGGTTCGCCAAAAGGTGTTCATCCTGTTCTTGCTGATCGGGTTGGTGTTCATCGCCTCAGCGGTTTTTTTCGCTCAGTTTACCTTCGGGGAACAGATGAAGTTCATCAAGGACACCTGTCTGGGGGTGATTTCGGTCATCAGCACGTTGATCGCCATTGTGGGCACGGCGCAATTGTTGCCGAGCGAAGTCGAGAATCGAACCATCTACACCATCCTCGCCAAACCCGTGCGACGCTTCGAGTTTCTGCTCGGAAAATTTTGCGGCGGCTTGTTGTTGTTGTTGTTGAGCATGGCCGCCATGTGTATCTTGTTCGCTGCGGTACTCTGGATCAAAGAGCAGGGAATGATCCGGGAGTTGAGCCAGACGTACGTGGGCGAGTCGCCGGCCGCCCACGTGGAGGCGCAGAACCAAATCGCGCAGGTCCAAACCGAGGTGCTCGATGTGGAGCTGGTGAAAGCGTTGGTCGCCGATCTGGCGAAGGCGACCCTTGTCGCTTCGGTTACACTTCTCGTGTCGACATTTTCCACCTCGCTCGTGTTCAACGTCGTTGTCCCCTTTATGGTGTTTGTCGCGGGAATGCTGCGGGGAAGCGCGGCGGAGATGTGGGGCGCTCACCGATTGTTTATGGCGGTATTGGCGGTGATACCAGATTTTGGATTATTCAGCATCGCCGATGAGATCAACCTCGGGAAAGCGGTTCCCTGGGCTCACATTGGCCAAATTGTCATTTATGGGGTGGCGCGAACCCTGGTGATCGTGGTCGCAGCCCATCTGGTCTTCTCGCGGCGGGAGATTTAGAGAGCGCGCATGAAACTGCTCGTGGCCATCATACTTTTCGGCATCGGGTTTGCCCTCCTGCCATTGGAGAACTCGCTGCGAACCGAGCGGCTCCAAATGAAGTATGGGGGGGCGCATGTGACGTTCCAGTTGCGCGAAGCCATCGGGCAGAACCTCGCCATTGCGCTCCTGGCAGGAATGCGCGGCATCGTCGCCGATTTTTTGTGGATCCAGGGCCACAGCTTCTGGGAGAAAAGGGAGTGGCTGCGACAATACCGCGATATCGAAATCGTCGTTACCCTGCAACCACAGTCGGTTATGTTTTGGGACCTGGGCCAGTGGCACATGGCCTGGAACATCGGCTACGGCGCGTTTTCGGACCCAAAGAACCGAACGAAAGCCGAGGGGATCAAGCGGGAACGGGAATGGCACGAAAAGGCGCGGGAATTTATCACCCGTGGAATTGAGAATATACCGAACCGGTACGAGTTGTATTTCACCATGGGCTGGCTTTATTTCGAAAAATTGAGCAAGGACTGTGACAACCCGCCGTGCCGTGACGCATTTTGCAAGAGCGCTGAATACCTCGGAATGGCCTCGAGTTTCCCCGATGCGCCGCAGTTTGTCCCCCGCTTGTATGCGCGGGCCCTCGAGAGGTGCGGCGACCTCAGTGCCGCGTATGCGGAGTGGAAACGCCTGTGGTACCTGGATCATTCCACGACCCAGCAGGCTTGGAGCATTATTGAACGGGAACTTCGCAGGCTGGAAAATGACCTGCAAGTTCCCAACGAACAACGCGTGTTTCCCCAACCGACACCCTAACCATGGCCAGCCCCGCTATACGCTACGCGATCCTCAGTGACATTCATGGGAACCTCGAAGGGCTCGATGTGGTTCTGAAGGATGCGCGGGAGCAGAAGTGCACGCACTACGTCTGTCTCGGCGACATTGTCGGTTACGGGCCGAACCCGAGGGAATGCCTCGACGTGGTTCGCCGTCTGGAGTGCCCCGTGATCATGGGCAACCATGACGAATACTGCGCCTCCGAGATCGAACTTACCGGGTTCAATCCGATGGCCGCCGAGGCGATCCGCTGGACCCGCACCCAGTTGAGCGCCGAGGAGAAGAACTGGTTGCGCGACCTCAAGTATGTTCGGCATGTCGAATCGTTCACGATCGTTCACGCCACGCTCGATCTGCCGGAAAAATGGGCGTATGTCTTCGACCGGCTGGCCGCGCAGGCCAGTTTCAATTATCAGCACACACCCGTGTGCTTCAATGGCCACACCCACGTACCGGTCGCATTTGTCCGCGGTCCCAGCGGGTTGCAGGGTGGCCTGTACTCGAAGATTAAAATCGAAGTCGGCCGCAAGTATTTCATCAACGTCGGTTCCGTCGGCCAGCCGCGGGATCGCAGCCCGAAGTCGGCCTACGTGGTGTTCGATCTGATGAGCAATCTCATCGAATTACGCCGCGTGGAATACGACATCGGTATGACGCAGAAGAAGATTCGTGCCGCCGGATTGCCCGAGTCGCTCGCCGAGCGCCTGGCACACGGACGGTAGAACGTCGCTCACCGGTCCGGCGACGGGCCGGAGCAGCCAAAACCGGCGCTTCACAGAAGCGCGAACACATCGTAAGCTCGCGCACGATGCGGATTCTCATCATCAAACCCAGTTCGCTCGGGGACGTCGTCCAAGCGCTGCCGACGGTCAATCTCATCCGCCGGAAATATCCCCAAGCGCACATCTCGTGGTTGGTGAACGACATCCTCACGTCACTGCTGGCACACTGCCCGATCATTGACGACGTCATTCCATTCGAGCGGCAGCGCTTTGGTTCGCTGACACAGCTTCCGCGT
>JBKQMH010000135.1:0-10089 GCA_052146795.1 Verrucomicrobiia bacterium | reverse complement strand
GCCGACTCTTACGCGAGGGCCACCGCTATGCTGCCTAGAAGCCTCAACCCAGCGAGCCCCCGCCTCGTAGGGGCGGGGTTCGCTTCTCATCCCCGGCCGGGTGTCTTTTTTGATTGAGTCAACGGGTCTCCGACCCAAGCCGGCGCGTCCGTTGAGAACGGCCGCGATGCGCGACGGTCTCAGATGCATCGTGCGCGTGACATCCGATTCTGCGGCGAGGCTGTTCTGTTTTTTCATAATGGCGACATGCTAGAATCGGCTCAATGACCAGACGGAGGCCCAGCGATGACGCTCCGCATCAAGAGACGGCGATGTCGTCCCCCGCACCGGAAACTTACTTCGCGCGCCGCCCCTGGCTTCTGGCTTTGGTCTTGGCGATCATCACGTTCGCAGCTTACCAGCCAATATGGCACGCCGGGTTCATCTGGGATGACGACGTTTGGATCACCCAGAACCCGATGATTCGAGCCAGTGATGGGCTTCAGCGGATCTGGTGTACGACGGAAGCCAAGGATTACTATCCGCTGACGGAGAGCCTGTGGTGGCTGGAGTGGCGATGGTGGGGCGACCACGCGACGGGCTACCATGTGGTCAACGTGTTGCTGCACGCCGTCAACGCCGTCCTGGTCTGGATGGTCTTGCGGCGCCTCAAGATTCCGGGGGCCTGGCTGGCGGCCCTGGTGTTTGCGGTCCATCCGGTCAACGTGGCCACAGTGGCGTGGATCAGCGAACAAAAGAACACACTGTCGATGTTGTTCTACCTGATGGCGATTCTGCTGTATTTGCGATTCGACGAGAAGCGCCGCTGGGGCTGGTACGGTCTGTCGTTGGCGGCATTTGTGTTGGCTCTGCTGAGCAAGACGGCGGTGGTGATGCTGCCGGTGGTGTTGTTGGGCCTTGTCTGGTGGTTGCATCGCACCGTGCGGGTGAGAGACGTCCTCTCCAGCATACCGTTTTTTGTCCTTTCGGTGGTCATGGGATTGGTGAACATCTGGTTTGAGTATTATCGGTCAATGGGAGGACACCCAGTTCGCACGGTTGGCTTCCCCTTTCGTCTCGCCGCGGCGGGCTGGGTGCCCTGGTTCTACCTGTACAAGGCCCTGCTGCCGGCCAACCTGATGGTGATTTATCCCCAGTGGGAGATCGATGCCTCGCGCTGGGTGTCGTATGTGCCCGGACTGGTCTTGATCGGCAGTCTCGCACTCTTCTGGTGGAAGCGCCACACGTGGGGAAGACCATGGTTCTTTGGGTTGGGTTATTTTGTCGTGACGCTGTTCCCGGTGTTGGGATTCTTAGAACAAAGTTTTTACCGCTTCTCGTTGGTGGCCGATCACTGGCAATACTCCTCCATCATCGGCGCCATCGCCCTGGCGGTCGCCGCTGGCGAATGGATTTGCCGCCGCATGGGCGAACCAGGTCGGTATGCCAGGACCGTGGCTTGCGTGGCGGTAGTGATGGTGCTGGGAGCCGCCACGTGGAGACGCAGCGGTGTGTATGCTGGCGAAGAAACACTTTGGCGGGACAACGTGGCAAAGAATCCGGGTGCCTGGCAGGCGCACATCAGCCTGGGGGTTGCTCTGTTTCAAATCGGTAAGGTCCCGGAAGCCATCACACACTACGAGCAGGCGCTGCGGATCAAACCGGACTACGCCGAGGCGCACGACAGTCTGGGGCTTGCGCTAAAGGCGATGGGTAAGGTCGCCGAGCCAGCGGAACAGTACGAGGAGGCGCTGCGTATCAAGCCCAATTATCCCCAGGCACTGAACAATCTCGCGTGGTTGCTGGCAACGCATGTGCCGACGGAAGGTGGTGACCCTGTTCGGGCGGTGGCGCTGGCCGAGCGGGCGTGCAAGCTCACTGACAATGGAGCGGCTACGTATCTTGATACCTTGGCCGCCGCGTATGCCGCCGCTGGCCGATTCGACGATGCCGTCGGCACGGCACAAAAAGCCATTCAATTGGCTGATTCCAGCGCAAAAACACAGTTGGTCAGCCGGATCAAGATGCGGCTGGAACTCTACCGGGCGGACCGGGCTTATTACGAGCCTGAGAATCTGACGGGTTCCCGAAACCCATGAGGGGGAATCCGTCATGGGAGTCTGGAAGCGATGCTCACGGCCCCAGTGACGGCCTGCCCGTAGAAGGGGCCATTCGGCAACGGAATTCTTCGGGAAGCATGGACAAGGCACCAGTGGGGTATCCGTCTGGGCAGCACGCAACCGGCGCGGCGTAAATGTTGGAAATGGAAGGTTTCGACTGAATTGAGGTCGTGCCACCATTGGTTTCACAATCTGACGCGTGAAACCAGCCGTGCTCCATCAACCGCCTACGATTGATCGGGCTACGTAAAGCCGCCAATCCACAAACGCGACCAATCCGCCGGACGCTGGAAATCATGAATATTTTCCGGCGGGAGGCCGTTCGCGTGCTTCCTCGGTCAGATACGATACTTCTTTCAAGCTGCGGGAAAATCGGTATCCGGCTCGAAAATTGGGCAAATTGAGGCTGCCAGCCTCAAAATCCATGATTTTTCAGGGAAGTCAGGGAGGTTACCACCTTGGAACAGTACTGGTCGATGCATGTTTGGCGGTGGTTCCCTGAAAAAATTATCGAAGACATGCAAGAAATGTCTTGCAAAAAAAGTGCGATTCTATATTATCGGTTCTCGGAGAACATGGAGTGCACTCCTGCGAGGGGGGTGCAGCCAAAGAAACACAGGGAATGCACAAGGCGAGAAAGGGTAGGGAAATGAGAATTTCTCAGAGCAAGCTAACCAAATCCACGAAAGGACTTACCATGAGTAAAAGTCTATTGTTCACAGCAGCAATCGTAGCGGCGGTAGTGTTGTCGGGCGTGAAGGTATACGCCGATGACGCTGGCGACCTCTATGCCTCATCCCAAGTTAGTTACAATTCGTACGCCGTGTACGACAACTCGTACGGCGTGGGCTACGATCCCAACGGCTATCCGGTCATCACGGCTATTTGTTCACAGCCTGGTACCGTCGAAGGGCGTAGTTACACCGGCTGGGCGGTACTGGCTCAAGATCAGAGCGGGTCCTTGGATCTGTTCGTCTCGAGCGCTACCCTTGCGGGCTTGCCGACCTCGAACGGCCCCACCGATACATCGATCGCCGTGGGCGATGGCATAAGCGCTGGCGGCCAGATGCAAATGTATCACTCGTTGCCTGAGATGGTGTTTAGCACGGTTGTTTCCAGTAACAACTTCCTGACCCTCCAGTCCCGCGGGAATTCGACATCATTCGCGCCACTGGTGCTCACGATCAACCAGCTCAACACTGTCGCGTTGGCTTCCAATGTCAATATTGAAGGCTACTACATTGAGCTCAAAGGCGTCACGTTCTCAGGTGGCGGCACCTACTCGACGGTCTTCGCGAACTACGCTGACAGCGCCGGCAACGTTTCTTACACGCTCACGGACGCCACGGGCGCCGTGCAGGATTATGACTACTGCTCGTCCTACTCGGCTGCTAACGCACTGGGTAATAGCGCCGTCCCGAGCGGCCCCGTGAATGTTTATGGATTCATGGAAGTGTACCCGAGCACCGCTTTGCCTGGTGGCGGACTTCCGGAGTTCACGGTGACATCGATTGTGCCCGAGCCGTCGGCGTTCGTGCTGGCTGGCATGGGATTGCTGGGACTGTTGGCGATTCGTCGCCGTCGCTCCTAGCGCGTGAGTTGAAGTTAGCTTGCTCCTTACGGGTCGTCCCGGTTTCGGGACGACCCGTTTGTTTTTGGGTGAGACGTTGGACTTGGAGCTTTGTTCGGGCTTGTTCGGCTTGGAGCGCCTGACAAACAACATTCCTGTGCTGCTTCCGGTCCGTGGGAGCGACATTCTTGCCTTGACCGGTCGGGGCAAGAATGCCACTCCCATGAAGGAATTCGGCCAGCGACCGATGTTGTGTTGGTGTGCTACCTAATTCGCCCTTGTCCTGCCTTGGCGTGTAGAGGTCGGATGGGCACAGCACGGCGCCAAAGGCGTCCCGAAGCCTGCTGGATGTGAAAATCAGGTCCGATTAGCGGATTGGGCGCGGTCGGGCTGTAGTGAGCCCGGTTGGGGCGACATCCCCTCACGGGCGAGACCGGTGTCGAACAAAGGCACTTTCTTGGGTGCGGCTTGCCGCTCACGGAACTGTCGGCAGCCCCAGCAGCCGCGTCAGGGCGTATCTTGCCTCGGCCAGATCAGGCTTGAGTCTCAGTGCCTGCTTGTACTGCTCGACCGCCTCCGGTACCCGGCCGGCCTTCTCCAGCGCGATCGCCAGGTTGAGATGCGCTTCGGCGAAATCGGTATAGATCCGCACGGCCTGCTGGTAGTGCTCGACCGCCTCCGGTATCTTTCCCTGACGCAGCAAGGCATTGCCGAGATTGTTGTGCACCTCGGCAAAGTCGGGATTAATCTGCAACGCCTGCTCGAACTGACGGATCGCCTCCTGGTCTCGGCCGAGTTGCGCCAGCGCATTCCCAAGGTTGCCGTGAGACTCGGCAGAATCGGGCCTGATCCGCAACGCCTGCTCGAAGTGACGGATCGCCTCGGGCATCTTTCCCTGTTGCCGTAACGCATCTCCGAGATCGTTGTGCGCCTCGGCTGAATCCGGGTTGAAGCGCAGCGCCTGCTCGAAGCATCCGACCGCCGCTTCCAGTTTACCGGACCGCTTCAGGGCGGCCCCGAGGTTGATGTAGGCGCGCCACTCCTGTGGGTTCCTGGCCACGGTATCCGCCCAGAGCGTTTCATCGGTGGCGTACACGCGACCGCGCTGCCAGGTTGCCGCGCCCAGCATGGCCAACATCCCGATGGCGACGGCCATTCCCCACCGACGATGCTGGTCGCCGATCCGACGGAATACCGTTTCCCCGGCAGCGACCGCCAGGGCGATGACGCCGATGATGGAGTAGTACTGCCAGTGATCCGCCACGAGTGAGTAGCTGTAAAAGCCTTGATCGACGATTCCCAGGACCGGAAAAAGCATGACGAGAAAGTACCCGAGCCCGAATAACAGCGGACGTCCCCACGTCCTGCGCCCCCGCCAAAAAACCAGGAAACAAACGATCAGCAGCGCTCCCGGAACGTACGAAACCCAGTGCGACGCGTCGATCGACCACTTCGGATACATCAGGGTCAAATTGACCGGTAGGAGCGCCTTGGACAGGTAAAACCACGGAACCCATCCCGCCGCGGCCAGGCGGGCAGGAAAGGCGTCATTCCGAACCAGGTGCCCCTGTAAAGCCCGATGGTGCTGAAACCAGACGGTCACCAATCCCAAGACGAGGGAAGCGACGAAGAACGGCACGCTGCACAGCCAGTCCTTCGAACGCAACCGCCCGCGCATCCACCACACGCAACCCAGCAGCACACAGGGCAGCATGACCACCGCTGTCTTGCTAAGCAGCGCCAGCAGGAATGCCGTCAACGAGAAACCGTACCACCGCCATCGACCATCTTCGTAAAATCGCAAATACAGAAGGATCGCCACGGCGGAGAACAGCATCGACAACGTGCTTTTCTGTTCGCTCATCCAGGCTACCGTGGCCACGTTCACCGGGTGGACCGCAAAGATCGCTGCGGCCAGCCAGGCGCCAGGAACCTTCAGGCGCAGCAGGATCATCCACACCAGGATGGCGTTGGCGGCGTGCAACAAGATGTTGACCGCATGATACCCGATGGCCTGGTTGCCAAATACCCGCCACTGGAGCCACCACAAGCTCCCGGTCAGCGGATAATAATCAGACGCTTCCGTCGTAAACCAGAACCGATAAAGTCCGTCATGCGCCCTCACCAGGCGGTTCATGATGATGAGCGGGGCGTCATCAAAAACGAACCCGCCGCGCAGGGCTGGCAGGTACGCGATGACCGTGAGCCCCACCAGCAGTTTGGCCAACGTCAGCCAATCGGTGCCTATGCGCAGTTGTTTCGTCCGGGCCTCCCCACCTTTCGATATTCTTCGACGGAGTGTATCCAACAGCCGTCTGGTTGACAAGAAGGGCGACCCCGCACCCCGACGAGGCGGTGCGCGGCCGGATGCGGGTACCGCGGTGTTCATTCGTGGACCGATCCGACCAACGGCGCATCCGCGTTTCCCATCACGGCCATCACGCCGGAAGGTAATGATGTTCTTGTGACCCGGGGAATGGGAGGCGGCAAAGCCAATGCAATGCAGGCGGCAAGTGGCGACCCGAGTGGCGCGTTGCGAACCTTGCGGTTTGAACTTCCGAGGGTTGCCATTGCGCCACCAGCAAGTCTGTGGCGCGTCTCGTCGGACTCGGCTCCGTCGGACTCGGCTTACTGGTGAGCTTGCAGTCGCGCGAGCGCGTTCTGCGCCTCGTAGAAATCAGGCTTGATCCGTAGCGCCTGCTCGTAGTGCTCGATTGCCTCTGGCACACGGCCCATCTGCGCCAGAGCGTTACCCAGATCGACGTGCGCCTCGGCGAAATCGGGATAGATCCGCAGGGCCTGCTCGAAGTGGTCAATTGCCTCTTCACGCTCGCCGGTCTGATACAAAGCGATCCCCAGGCTGGTGTGCGCATGGGCGTAATGAGGATTGACCCGCAACGCCTGTTCATAATGTCCGATGGCATCGCTGAGCTTCCCCTCCTGCAAGAGGAGGTTTCCCAGATTGTAGTGGGCTTCGGCGAAATCGGGCTTGATCCGTAGCGCCTGCTCGTACTGTACAATCGCCTCCGGCACACGGTCCGCCTGCGCCAGGGCGTCCCCCAGATTGTTGTGCGCTTCGGCGTAATCGGGCCTGATCCGCAGGGCCTGCCCGTATTGCTCGATTGCCTCCGGCGTGCGGCCCAACTTCTCCAGAGCGATTGCAAAGTTGTAGTGTACTTCGGCACTTCCGGGGTCAATTTCCAGTGTCTGGCGGTAGTGCGCAATTGCCTCCGTGACCTTGCCCAATCGGACCAAGGCGTCCCCGAGGTTGTTCTGCGCCTCGGAGAAATCAGGGTTGATCCGCAAGGCCTGCTCGTAGTGGGCGATGGCGTCCTCGATCTTACCCGTTTGCGCCAAAGCGACCCCGAGATTGGAGTGCGCCAGCCAATTGTCCCGGGTCACATCCAGGGCATGCCGAAACAGTGTCTCCGAGTCCTTCCAGCACTCGACCTGTGCTCTGGATAGCGCCGCACACAGCGCAAGCATTGCCGCCGCAGCGACGCGTGTAATCAGTTTCAGATCCCACCGCTCCATCGCGCGGGACGGCACGCTCCAGCACAGCATGATGAACAGCCCAATCAACGGCAGATAGGTATACCGGTCCGCCATGGACTGGTCCCCGACCTGCACCAATCCGATCGTCGGCACCAATACCCCCAGGAACCAGAACCACCCCACGGCCAGATGCGGATCGCGTAGCGCTCTGCGAATCACCACGCCTGACACCGCCGCCAACATCGCCCCCGCGACAATCACCGCCCCCGGCGGCCACGCCCGGTACGGATAAAAAACCGCCAGCCCACTCGGCCACACGGCCTTCTCCATGTACCGCACACATGACACCACCGCATTGGCCATCTGCGGCCCCAACGGCAGCCGCTCCAACGAACTGACCGCCCCGCCACTATGCTGCGCCCGGATTGTCACCGCACACGACAGCACCGTCAGCGCAAACAACGGAATCTTCTCCCTGACCAACTCGCCGAAGCGCAACACAGCGTTGTTACCGACAACTGAGCTCGTCCACCGCGTCCTCCCCAGCGGCCAATAATCCAGCAGCAGCAGCACAAATGGCAGCGTCACCACCATCGGCTTCGCCATCAATCCCATCGCGTACCACCCCACCACCACGGCATAGCGCCACCACGTCGGCCGCTCCACATACCGCACGTACGCCCCCATCGCCAACATCCAGAACAACGCGCTCAACACATCCTTGCGCTCCGCCAGCCACGCCACCGACTCCACATGCAACGGATGCAGTCCGAACAACGCCGCTACGCACGCGCTCCGCCACGTTGCTCCCGTCATCCGCCGCAACACCAGGAACAACAGCACCGTATTGGCCACGTGCAACAACACGCTCACGGCATGATGTCCGCCCGCGTTCATCCCGAAGCATTCGCAGTCCAACGCGTGCGACAGCCACGTCAGTGGATGCCAGTAGCAATACAGGGTGGTGAACGCCCACACCACGCCCGGAAGCGTCAATCCCCCCCGCACATGCGGGTTAGCGGTCACATACCGGTCGTCATCGTAGTTGAGGAACCCGGCGTGTACCAGCGGCCAGTACACGGCAGCAATCAACACCGCCAGACACACGCAGATCAGGATGGCCTGTTGGCGTTGGCGAGGTGTACTCATTAGGTCAGCTTGTTCCTTCTCGCTTGCGATGCCAGTCTACCGCCGAGAAACGCACTTTGGCAATACTGCCTCGAACCGTTCGAAGCCGCTGGCTGGCGTGTGAAGTACCGGGGGCTCAAGGTCACGCAGTGGAAGGCAGGAGCCGTCAAGGATGGCAAGATGTTTACGGTAACGGCGGAGTTATCCCGCGTCAACGCCGCGCTCATTTCGGCACGTCAATGGATGTAGCGCGGTGCAATGTCCGACCTTCTGGTGGTGGCGCTCCGTTGGCAAACCTATCTCGGCGAGATGACGGAGAGTCAAAACGCAATCGACTTGCGGCGGAATTTCAGGTAAAAGAAGCAATCATGCTGGCCAAAGTTCATTCGGCGGCGGTTCTGGGCATTGACTCCTATCCCATTGAGATTGAGGTGAACAGGGGATGGGGGCAGCCAGCGGTGATCATTGTGGGGTTGCCCGATGCGGCGGTGAAAGAATCGCGGGACCGCGTGAAGACGGCGATCGAGAACAGCGGCTTCAAGTACGTGCTGGGCCGGACCACAATCAATCTCGCGCCGGCGGATGTGAAGAAGGAAGGGCCGAGCTTTGATCTTCCGATTGCCATCGGGATCCTCGCGGTGAACGAACAGATTGTCGCGCCGAATCTCGACGAGTTCGCGATCGTGGGCGAATTGGCGCTCAGCGGCGAAGTGCGGAGCGTCAACGGCGTGCTGCCGATTGCGATCTGTGCGCGCGAACAGAAGAAGCGCGGGTTGATTGTTCCGGCCGACAATGCACCCGAAGCGGCGGTGGTGCAGGGGATCGATGTCTTTCCCGCCAAGAACCTGCGCGAGGTGGCGGAATTCGTCGCGGGCAAACGCGAGTTGCACCCGCTCCGTGAAGATCCGTCGCAAATTTTTCAGCAACAGCGCAGTTACGATGTCGACTTCGTCGATGTGAAGGGGCAGGAACACGTCAAACGGGCGCTGGAGGTTGCGGCGGCGGGCGGTCACAACATTTTGATGATCGGTCCGCCCGGCAGCGGGAAGACGTTGTTGGCGAAACGCGTACCAACGGTGCTGCCGAACTCGAATCTCAAGGAGGCACTCGAAACCACGAAGATTCACAGCATTCTGGGGTTATTGCCCAAAGGTCAGGCACTCGTGGCGACGCGACCGTTCCGCGCGCCGCATCATACGACCAGCAACGCGGGTCTGCTGGGCGGCACGGCGAACCTGACGCCTGGCGAAATCAGCCTCGCGCACAACGGCGTGCTGTTCCTGGATGAACTACCCGAATTCCACCGTGACGTGCTCGAAGCGTTACGCGAACCGCTCGAGGAAGGGCGGGTGGTCATTTCGCGAGCAACGGGGACGATGACGTTTCCCGCCAACTTCATGCTCGTCGCGGCGATGAATCCGTGTCCCTGTGGCTTTTACGGCGACCCCAAACGCGAGTGTCGCTGCTCGCCAAACATGATCACCAAGTATCGGAACAAGATTTCCGGGCCGTTGCTGGACCGCATCGACATCCACGTCGAAGTGCCGTCGGTGAAGTACAAGGAGATGGCAGGCGAGGCGACCGGCGAAACGTCGGAGAAGATTCGGGAGCGGGTGGAGTTGGCGCGTGACGTCCAGCGCGAGCGGTTCAATCATCCGCCTTCGCCCGACGGGCTTCGGCGGACAGGCACGAACGCGCGGATGGCGCCAAAGGAGATCAAGAAGCACTGCGCGTTGGATGTCGAGTGCCAGCAGTTGCTGAAGATGGCGAGGACGGAGTTGAACCTGAGCGCCCGCG
>JBKQMH010000134.1:0-15834 GCA_052146795.1 Verrucomicrobiia bacterium | reverse complement strand
GTGTCCGATTCCGACGCTCGGCTCCAATTCTACGAGATCGTGAGGTCTCCCATTTGTTGCCGGAGGACGTCGCCGCGTGTGCTCCGACCTGCGCTTTCGAGCAAGATTTTGCAGGCATTGATCTTGGCACGCAAGGTACTCCGTTGCAGCAAAATACGTGTGTAAACGGCTGTGGCCCAAAGAAACCGAGAACACTTTCAGTAATCAGCTTCTTTGGCATAAGGCTTGCGTTTACCGGGGACTTAAGTCCTTAGGCCAGAGGGGGCAAGAGTACTAAAAAGGCGCCAAAGCGGTGAACCGAAGTCAGCACGGATACGCGGGTTTCACGCTGCTAGAAGTCATGATCAGCACGGCAATCATGGCTTTCGTATTGGTGTCTACAATGGCGATCATCGGCCGGACGAGCCAGTACATACAGGACCTCCGATCGCAGGCGCTGAGTTCGCAGGTCTTGCAGCAGCGTATCGAAGAATTGCGGTCGATGAATTGGAGCCAAATCACCAATCTGCCCGCCACGTTTACGAGTTCGATCGATACGAATGGGGTCTACGGCAAGATTCTTACCACATCAAATTACCAATACTTCGGGACTACTGTCACGGTCGTGCGAGCCACAGCCACAGTGACGTGGACGAACCGGCAAAGCATCGTGGTGAGCAACAGTATGACGACGTTAATCAGCAACGGAGGACTGAACAAGGCCACCCTATGACGGGCCGACACAGACGACAGGCTGCCCAGGCGGGATTCACTCTGATGGAAAGCTTGTTCGCGACCGCCATCGCGGCATTCGTTCTCGCCGGGCTGATCACGAGCTATATCTTCAGTGTGAAAGGCTTTCGGGGATTGGCGAATTATAATCAGATGCAGGAGGACGGACGATGGGCCGTCGAGTGGCTCTCGCACGATCTCCGATTCGCCCTGGGAATCTCCTCATGGAGTTCCAATAGCGTGGTGGTTCTGTTGCCGTCGGCGATCAACTCGGCCGGGGCCGTGACGTCCACTGACATCGTGACCCACACCTTGGAAAACGCCGCTTGGTATCGCATGGACGCCAATGGCACTACGAAAGAACTGGCGACCAATGTGAATTCGCTTGCCTTCAGTCTCTACGATCAGGCCGGTAATCTGACGACGCAGGCAAGCCAAGCCGTCAGTGTCCAGGTCAATGCTTTCTTAAGTCAAACCTTCCTCAATAGCACCCAAACCGTGGAGTGCGTCTCGGCCCGGTATCGCATGCGGAACGCGCCATGAATTCCCGGCTCTTACAGCTTGGCGGCGGCTCGCGTGAGGACGGCAGCGCGTTGATGACGGCGGCAATCGCCGCCGCTGTGTTGGGCATTATGGTCACAAGCTACCTGAGCTGGGTGACCAACGAGTACCGGCTCACCAAGCACTCGGAGGCGTGGTCGCAGGCGTTGTATCTCGCCGAGGCAGGAATGGAACTGGGATGCGCTGAGCTGAACTTTCCGTACGAACAAGGCGGCTCGGCGTTTTCCGCGGTCAATGGCTGGACCTCGGCTGGCGCTAACACGTATCAGAAAACCGTCGCCAATTTCACCGATTCGACCGGGACCGCCATCGGAAGTTTTTCGGTTCTGGTCGCCAACGCAAACAGCCAAAATCCGACAATTCAGGGCGTTGGAACCGCAACCGTGTCGCAGGGCCCAGCCACGTCAAGGGGCGTTCAAATCTGGCTCACAAAAGGCGGTTCATTCCCCTACGCCATCGCCGCGAAACAAAACATTACAATGAGCGGCGGCGCCTATGTGGACAGTTTCAATTCCTCCAATCCGACCGAATCCACCGGCGGCCAGTACGATCCCACCAAGCGCCAGGCCGACGCTATTGTGGCCAGCCTCAGTAACAGCGGCACAGCCATTCAAGCGACCACCATCTACGGAACAGTCAACACCAGCCCGTCGGGTGACATGACTCTGGCCGGCAGCATCGGCTCGACTTTGGACTGGGACCTGCGCGCGACGACTGTCGCGCAAGCGCAGAGCGATGGCTGGCTGACGCAC
The DNA here is from genome assembly GCA_052146795.1 of Verrucomicrobiia bacterium. Lineage (GTDB taxonomy): Bacteria > Verrucomicrobiota > Verrucomicrobiia > Palsa-1439 > Palsa-1439 > Palsa-1439. The sequence continues at coordinate 13,810 of JBKQMH010000134.1, read as the reverse complement.
GACTTCACGTCAGCCATACCCGACGTGACGTTACCTGCGATCTTGAATAGCGCATATAATCTGGGAACGGTAAGCTCAGCCACAACGATTTCGTCGGGCGATTGGCAGGCCTATAGCATTACCTCCTCGGATTCATCGAAGCCGATTGTGATCTCCGGCCAAGTACAACTATACGTGCAAGGCAACTTCAAGACTCAGGGCAGCGGCTATGTCCAAATTTCTCCCGGGGCATCCTTGCAAGTATATGTCGGAGGCAATGTGACCGTATCGGGCGGAGGCGTGGTGAACCAATCGGGCTTGGCGGAAGATAACCAGTGGTACGGACTGACCAGTTCCACGACCTGGACCGTGAGCGGCAGCGGGCAATGGTTGGGAACAATCTACGCCCCGGACGCCTCAGTTACGCTCAGTGGCAGGAGCGCCACCATCGGGGCATTCGTCGCGGATAATTTTACGATCAGCGGCGGCTCGGGGGTGCACTACGACCAGGCGCTGAGTAGTGCCGGCGGTGGCGCAGCCGGTGGATATACTGTTTTGACCTGGCAGGAGTTGCAATGCGTCCACGGAAATTGGCAGCCGTAACGGGAGGCTACGACGGACGAGATGACAGAGAATACCCAGTATCTGAAACTCATGCATGAGGCACCGAAGTGGACCGGCTCGGCGCTGGTGTTGGCGCTGCTGTCGATGGTCGCCGTGGCCGGGGTGTTCTACTACGTGAACCGTCAGGTCAAACGCCAGTATCTCACCCTGTGGACGATGGCCTGGCTCTTCTATGCCCTGCATCTGCTGGCTGCGATCGGGCTCCAAACAATTCCCGGCGCTTGGCTGCTGATCCTGGCGCGGCGAATCTGCATAGGGATCAGTGGCTTGTTCATGTTCTGGGGCAGTTTTCACCTTGATTCGAAACCTCGCAGTCGGCGGGAACTGGGCCTTGCGATAGCGCTTGTGTTGACCTGCTGCTGCGTGGCGAGTTACGCCGTAAGGGACTCGTACTGGCTCACGATTCTTGTATTCGGCTTTCTGGGAAGTTCCGGAATCTACACGGGCCGCATCTATTTGACGCGGCGGGCGACCCACAATGGTGCGACGCTTCTCGGCGGTGGATTCGTTCTCTGGGGCAGCCTCCTGTTGTTGTTCCCCTTACTGGAGTTGTCAGCGTGGTTAATGGCGCTGAGCTACCTGGTGTCAGCGGGGTTGGCGGTCACAATTGCCATTGCCATGGCTACGGTGGCCGAGCGTGAAGTCAACGTGGCGGAAAGAAGTTACCGGTTGCTGTTCGATGCCTCCAGTGATGCCGTGTTTCTGGTGGACATGTGGAAACTGAACGTGCTGGAGGCCAACCGGGCAGCCGAACGCCTCACAAAGTACAGCGGTGAGACGCTCCGAGGGCTGTCATTTCGAAAGGTCTGTCCCGCCTTGGATCGTAACACTGGTAACGTGCTGCAAAACCAGCGAGCCTTCAATGCGGTCTTCCGCCCCTACGAAGAGATTCAGTTGTCACAGCACGGGGGGAAACGGATTGCCTGTGAAGGGGAGGTTGCCTTTGCCGAATGGCACCAGCGAATGGTATTTCAGGTAAACCTTCGCGAGATCGGGGAGCGACGCAGGCTTGAGGAACAAATCCAGCGTGCCGAGAAACTCTCCGCTTTGGGCCGATTGGTCGCCGGGGTCGCCCACGAACTGAACAATCCACTGGCCATTATCATGGGCAATACCCAGATACTGGCGGGCCGCAAGAACCTGGACAATCAGACCAAGGAATCGCTGGGACGCATTCTCAGACAGAGTGAACGCGCCGGCCGGATTATCCGCGACCTGCTGGCGTATTCCCGGCCCAGCGACCCGAACAAAGAGCCCATGGACCTCAACCGCGTCGTCCGTGACGTGCTGGAGTGGCGCCGTCCGAATTACGAAGCCGCCCAGGTTTCCGTCCGCGCTGTACTCGCGGATTCCCTGCCGTACACCAAGGCTGACCGGGTACAGGTAGAACAGATTGTGATAAACCTCGTCAATAACGCGGTGGACGCGCTGCGGGAACACCCGTTACCGCGCGAGGTCGTGGTCACCACCCAGGAAACCAGCAATTTCCTGCGCATCTCGGTCCGGGATAACGGCCCGGGCATGACGCCGGAGATCCGGGAGAAGATCTTCAATCCGTTCTTTACGACCAAACCCATCGGGCGCGGTACCGGCCTGGGGTTGGCGATCTGCAACACCTATATCCAGGAACACCACGGCAAAATGTGGGTGGAAAGCCAGCCGGGTAAAGGCGCCACGTTCTTCTTCGACCTGCCGCTACTGGACTGCGAAGGCAAAGTGCCAGTGGAACCGGAGGCCTTGGCGACGGAGAGCGCCGGGCCCGTAGCGCCGGCCACCCCTACGGGTCAGCGGTTGCTCATCGTGGATGACGAACCTGACATCGCCCAATTGTTGGAGATGATCCTGACCAGCGCGGGCTACGAGATCCAGACAGCCAACAACGGTACCGACGGGTTCCGGATCTTGTCCAACGAGGACTTCGATGCGGTCTTGTCCGATATGCTCATGCCGGGCTTGGATGGTCAGGCTCTTTACCAACGGGTTCGCGAGATCAAGCCCGACCTGGCAAAACGGATGATCTTTGTGACCGGCGATACACTCAACAGCACGACGCGTGAATTCCTGAACGCGACGGGCAATCTTTTTTTGGGCAAGCCATTCAAAATTGATGAAGTCGTCAACCGGGTGCAGGAAGCTCTCCAACGTGGTGCGAGGGAAGCACCGGAGCAACCAGAGTTGGTTACGGCGCAATGCAGCGCGCAGATTCTCAGGTGAACCATGCAATTTGAGTACCGAGCCTACAATAGCAACTGCGAGATTGTGACCGGCTGGATGGAAGGCGCCAGCGATAATGAAGTGATCGAAAAGCTGGGCGACAAAGACCTGATGATCGTGGAGCTGAGACAAACTCGACACAGGCCGTCGCGCCCGCACATTGGCAAAATCAAGGTTCCCCTGCCTGTCGTGACTTCCTTCAGCCGGCAACTGGCCACCATGCTACGCGCGGGCCTGCCGTTGGCCCGATGCCTGGGAAGCCTGGGGCGACAGACGAGTCACCGGGACATGCAGGTCGTTATGCGAGAACTGACACGGGTGGTTGAAGGCGGCGCGTCCTTCTCGGAAGCATTGCAACTCTATCCCTCGGTGTTTTCAAACGTCTACATCGGCATGGTCAAAGCCGGCGAAACGGGAGGTCTGTTGGCGGAAGTGCTCGACCGAATGGCCGGCTACCTCGAAATGACATTGCAACTGCGCCAGCGCGTCCGCTCCGCCATGATGTACCCGGTGATTGTGAGCATTCTTGGCGTGGGCATTTGTGTCTTCATGGTCACGAAGATCGTTCCGGTATTCGTGGACATCTTCAAGGAGTTCCATCGCGATTTGCCGCTTCCCACGTTGATCTTGATCAGTGTCAGCGATTGGGTTTGCGCGCACCTGCTGAGCTGTTTGATCGCCGTCCTCGCCACGATCCTGGCGTGGCGATCCCTGCTCCGCACACCGGCGGGGGCTCTCTTCTGGGACCGTCTTAAATTGCGTCTCCCGGTCACTGGGTCATTGGCAACGAAGATTGCCTTCTCACGGTTTGCCCACACGCTTGGTTCCATGCTCCACAGCGGTGTTCCGGTGCTCAAGGCGCTCAATATCGCCGCCACAGCCGTGTCAAACGTGGAGCTGGAAGCTGTTGTCCGTCATGTCGGTGACCTGATCGAGTCGGGTGACACCATGCACGATGCCATGGTCAAGCAAGGCAAATTTCCCAGTATGATGCTCGAAATGATTGCCGCCGGCGAGGAAACGGGGACCGTCGACGAGTTGCTGGCCCGGGTGGCCGAACATTATGACCAGGAGATCGACGCCGCTCTTGATGGCCTGACGGCGATGTTGGAGCCGTTGCTCATCTTGTTCCTCGGAGTGGTCGTTGGCGGGGTGGTCGTCGCCATGTTCCTGCCGATCTTCCGCATGACAGAGGCAGTTCAATTCTAACCGGAGTCGCCTTTATGAAAACAATCATTTGCATCGATGACGACGCGTGGACATTGGATATGCTTCGGCAGGCTCTTATGCCGCGGGGCTACCGTGTAGTGGTGACCACCAGCACCACCGCCCCACTTGGTTTCTTAAAGCATCAGAAGGTCGATCTGGTCCTGCTCGACTTGAACATGCCAAAAAAGCACGGGCTGAAACTTTATCGGGAATTGGTGGCGAGTGCGCCCGTGCCCGTCCTATTCGTCACCGCCTGCAGCCGATCCTTTCTTGCCCAGGCTGCGACATTTCGCCGAGAATACGAGAAGGAGTTGCAGCTCGCGCGCACCGACCTGCTTCCAAAACCATTCACTCTCGCGCAACTCTACGAGAAAGTCGAATCGCTGATCGGCCCCGGTACACCCGGCGTCGCGGGGGAAGACGAACTCCCGAAGCGGCGCTCATTGCTACAGCGCCTTCGCAGCGGCTCCATGCTAAGTTTATCAAGAGAAATATGATATCAACGTGATCCCCCACGACGGAATCCTCCCGAATGCATGACGCTTTATGTTTACCGGCATGGTGTTTTTTGAGGTTCTCTTGCACGGCGGGAGTTGGTCACATTCAGATTTTCACAACAAGTTACTTGAGTGCGCGTTGATTGCGTTCGATCACCTCCTGCGGGCTTCGCCGGCCCACCCCCGTCAGCAGAGGTTCCCCAATTCGGTTATTCGAAGCCGACTGGAAAGGAGATGCCAGTGAAACTGCCAGTAACCGAGTCGTGACCGTGTACTGGGCGAGCAGTTCCGGATAGTTAATGTTAGCGACTAACTCGTTGCAGACGAGAGTCTTAGAACAAGTGTCATGGGAGACGGGAAAGCTGCGGATGAGGCGTTCGATGTCGATCTTCTTTACAGGTAACCGGTTACTGTCAACCAGACACAACACATTGAGTGTTTGATAGTTAGACAGAGACAGGTCGATTTGGGCGTCGTAGTTGTTTACACTTCCCCGAACGTGGAGCCAACGAGACCGAAGTGCGGCTGATCGCAGTGTGGCACGTAACAAACTTATCCGCAATATGTTGTGATAGCGCCGGACGAGAGACGGCATCGTGTGTCGCCCACGTGGCACACGGCTAGCTTGACCAGTTTCTGGTGCCGAGGTATGGTTGGTTCCACGCATGAAGTCTACGTGAGGGAAGGCCTTTTTGTCGGTGGTTCGAGTCGAAGTGGCAGATGAAGGACTTTGCGTTAATGCTCCAGAGAAGGAACGACGAAGAATTGACGATGCAGTAGAACCGCTGGTTAGCGCACCCCAGATACGCAGCCGCAGCCCAGAACTCCCTCAGATCTTGAGGGAGTTTTGGCTTTTTGCTGCCCGCGACTCGGCATTGGCACGGGCCGCGTGCACGCTGCTCCCCGTTTGCGATTGAACCAAAACCTGTCCGGAAGCATCTAATGTAAAAAGGTGATCGGACATGAAGACACATCTTGGTTCTATCGCCGCAGCAGTTGCAGTATTGATGTTGGCCGCAGTCTCACCCGCCATCGCGAGAGGCGGTGGAGGCGGTGGAGGGGGAGGGGGATTTGGTGGAGGATTTGGCGGGGGGCACGGCGGTGAGGGTGGCGAGGGTTCTCACGGCGGTGGGGGATTTGGCGGAGGGCATGGTTACGCTAGTCGAGGTTTTTATGGACACGGACACTACTACGGCCATGGCTATTATGGCGGCTTCTGCGGTTTCTGGCCGGGTTGGTTCGGGGGTCCGTTCTGGTGGCCACCCTATTATTGCGACGATTACTACGACTATTACGGCTATCCGCCGTCGTATTACGGTTTCGACAACGCCCCGGCGTACTATTCCGGTGGGACCCCAGCGCCCTATCCGCAATATGATGGCCGCAGTTACTTGGTGCTCGGCCATGACTCCGGCAAGGCTCTGCGACTAAAAACCGTTTCCCAAGAATGGCTGGTCGAATACCTGCGCGCGTATATCATTAATGCGCCGCTCGATGTGCGCGATGATTTTCGACGCGGGTTCGTCTCGGGGTACGGCGATGGCGCGGAGCCAGTCCTGAAGAAAGCCATTCAAGAGGCCCGGCACCCGAAACCGCAACCCGACACCGCGCCGCCCGCTGCCAAATCGGTTCAGCCAGCGAAGTGATAACGACGGCATGGAAGTGATGCTGTAATACCACCGCTGGCGTATGTGGCCCGTCGACCCAGCGCCGTCGGAATTATTCCCGGCCACCGTCAATAGGTTCCGTGCAATCTCCTGGCCGTTCTGGTGTCCGGCGCGGCACCCCGTTTTGCGAGCCGAAAAAATCTATTGATTATCAACATCTTCTGTATGCAAATTGATGTGTTGACGCGTACGGGGTTGAACAAGGAGCCATCTTGTGCGTCAATTATTGCGAAACGTAACGGGGCAAACTGGTGTTTCGTCTAAGTGATTGTTAGGAGGGACAAGTGAAACCGAATTATTTAGTTGTTTCAATCCTGGCGACCGGGGTTGTTTTGACGGGGTGTTACACACCGGAGGGTCGTCCAGACTATACCGCGACGGGTGCGTTGGAAGGCGGGGCCGTTGGCGCCGGCGCGGGCGCGATCATCGGCGCGGCGGCCCATAACCCAGGTGCCGGCGCGCTGATCGGGGCCGCGGTCGGGGCTCTCACGGGAGGCATCATCGGCAATTCCATCGATCAACAGCAACGAGCACGCATTCAAGCAGAGTCGCCTGTGACTTGGGAGCGCATCGAACAGGGACAACCGCTCGGGTTGGCTGACGTCAAGGAACTGGCCAAGGCCGGTGTCAGCGACGAAGTCATCATCAGCCAGATCCGTAACTCTCATTCGGTGTATCAATTGAGTACGGCGGAGATCATCGACCTCAAGGACGCGGGCGTCAGCGAGAAAGTCATCGACTTTATGATCAATACCGCCAGCGGGTACAGTTCAGCCCCGCCACCTCCGTCGGATAGCTCGTCTTATGAAGCGGTCGAAGTGGCGCAGCCTCCTCCACCGCCCATTGTGGAGGACTATTACTATCCGCCCCCGGCTCCGGGCTACGTCTGGATTGCGGGCTCATGGACGTGGTACGGCGGGCGCTGGGTGTGGGTGCGAGGTCGTTGGGCATGGCCCCCGCATCGTCACGCCGTCTGGGTCGGCGGGTACTGGCAACGTCGGGGCGGCAGCGGTGTGTGGATCAGCGGCCACTGGGGATGATGGGTGCGGATCGGGCCTTCGCGTTCGCTTGATTGCGACGGGTTTCGGTTCAACGGACGAAATGGCTTGCCTTCGCATCACCGCCCTTGTATAAGCGGCCCAGAGCGTCCGCCCGTGAATCGACGAAAAGTTTTGATTGTCGATGACGATCCGGGAATGCGGGAAGTTCTCGAAAGCATCCTGGTTACCGAAAACGTGGAGGTGTGCATGGCGGTCGACGGCCGGGATGCCGTTCAAAAGACGCTCGCACTAAAACCCGATCTGATCCTGTTGGACATCGGCATGCCGAAGTTAAATGGGTTGACGTTCTGCAAGGCGATTCGGGCCGGTACGGAAACTCGAAACACGCCGGTCATCATCGTTACCTCCCTCACCGCCGCAGGCCGTCTCGAAGAATGCATGGACGCCGGCGCGGATGATTTTATCGGCAAGCCATTTCAGGTGGAGGACCTGTTGAATCGTGTCCGTGCCATGCTCAAGACGGCGGATGTGTCCGACCACGTGGAGCGCCTGAACCAGTACATCCTCGCTGTTCGCGACCTGCGTGATCGTGCCGCGAGCAACGTGAAACCGTAGGGGTTTTCAACCATCGGGATGGGGCGCGGGCGCATGCCACGTCCATCGTTCGACGCGGAAAGACGACCGCAATAGTTGCCATCGCAGGACGTAATGATATTGTGATGGTGGATGGCCCAATCACTCCGCGATCGTTATCCACGCCGAATCGAAGTGCCCTTGTTGATTCTGGCGTCCTTCGTCTTGCTCTTGATCGCGCTGTCGCTGCCGTTGCTGACGGTGGAGAAGATGGTGCTCTGGAAGAATGAGTATTCGGTCATCGCGGGCGTCCACGGCTTGTGGGAACAGGGACAATACGCATTGGCGATCATTTTGTTTTTCTTCTCCATCGTGTTCCCCTTGTTCAAATTGGCGATGCTGGGCTTCATTTGGTTCATCCGACTCGCCGAGCGGAAACGACAGGCCGTGCTTCATTGGCTGGGGATCCTCGGGAAATGGTCCATGCTCGACGTGTTCGTCGTGGCGATCCTGATCGTTCTGGTCAAGCTCGGGCCGTTGGCGAAAGTCCAGCCCCAGCCGGGCGTGTACTGGTTTGCCGCCGCCATTTTCCTGTCCATGATCACCAGCATGTACGTGGACAGCCTGGCTCAGAAACAAACCTAAACAGTCGGTGTGCGGGAAATGGCTGGGGGGCGCGAAGGCTAGCGGGACTTTACGACCTGCGCCAACGCGGACCGCAGTCCGGCGATCGTCACGGGTTTACCCAGGACCAGATCGATGCCCGGCGGCGTCTCTCCGGTGGCTTGCATCATGTTTCCGAAACCGGTCAGCAGAATGACGGGTAGTTCGGGTCTGAGTTCCTTGATGGCGACCGCGACTTGATCGCCGCTCAACCCGGGCATGGCGCGATCCAGGATCACGACGTCGAATGCGGCCTTCGGCAGCTTGTCCAGCGCTTCACGCCCGTTCGCGGCGGTCTCCACCACATGTTCGTCCCCGATCAGATACTCGCGGAGAATCTGGCGCACGCTCCCTTCGTCATCGACCAACAACACACGCAACGGGCGGATGCTCACCGGCGCGGGGTCGCGTTTGCTGGTCGGGGGCCTTTCCTGCGCGGCCGGCAGCGACAGGCGAAACGTCGTGCCCTTGCCGAGCGCGGTTTCGATCTCGACGGTGCCTTGGTGGCGCTGCAGAATGCCGTAGACCATGGACAATCCCAGGCCCGTGCCCCGGTCACCCTTCGTGGTGAAGAAAGGTTCGAGGCATCGCTGGCGCACGTCCTCGGTCATTCCCGTGCCGCTATCGGTGACTTCCATGATGACCCGCGAATTGGCGGAACGTGTACGCACGGTGATGGTACCGCCTTGCGGCATCGCATCGACCGCGTTGAAAATCAGGTTGGTGAGCGCCTCCCGCAGGTCCGCTTCGCTGCCAGCGACCGCACGAATTCGCTCCAACTCCGTCACGATCTGTATCGCGACGCCCTTGACCTCGGCCTGGTTCTTCCACTTCGGCTGGGTCAGCGACACGGCTTGTTCGATGAGCTTGTTGAGATCGACGGGGCCGAAGACTTCGCCCTCCTCGCGCTGGCGATAAAACTCGCGCAATCGATTCACCACGATCCCCGCGTCCTGCGCCGCGGTATTGATCATCTGCAGGTACCGGAGCGTCTTCTTCGTGTCGGCGAGGGTCTCGGGACGATTGCACAGTAATTCCGTGAAACCGAGAATGGCGGCGAGCGCGTTGTTGAAATCGTGGGCAATGCCGCTGGCCATGGTGCCCAGCGCTCGCAGGCGCTCCTGCTGCACGATCTGGTCATGGGCGGCACGGAGTTCCTGCATCGCGCGCTCAAGATTCTGTTTGCTCTCCCGCAATTCGTCCTCCGACCGCCGGCGATGGGTGATGTCTTCGACGCTCCCCGCGAAACCCATCGGCGACCGGTCGTCCGACCGCAGCGGCGCCGCTCGCATATGGGCGAACCGTGTGGTCCCGTCCGCGCTCTGGATTCGATACTCGTACGAGTACTCGCCCTCGGCGGACTGGACGTACTCCAGCCAATGCTGCCAAGCGGCCTCGCGGTCATCCGGGTGGATGACCTTGGTCCAACCGTTGTTCTGACTCTCGATCAATGAGCAGCCAAGAATCTGGCGGCACCGGGGATTGATGTAGGTGAACAGCCCGTGGGTGTCGGTCAGGAAAATGCCCAGGGGCGAACTGGCACTGAGCGAGCGGAAGAGTTCCTCGCTCTCGCGAAGCGCCCGTTCCGTCTGCTGGCGACCGGTGATATCCTGTTTGATGGCGATGAAATGACTGATTTCACCGCGTTCGTTGCGCACCGGGGTTATCGTCATTTCCTCAGTGTAGACGCTGCCATCCTTGCGGCGGTTGGTCATCTCGCCACGCCATACCTGGCCGGACGTAACCGTTTCCCACAAATGTCGGTAGAAACTTTCGGCGTGCGCTCCGGACTTGAGGATGCGGGGGCTCTTCCCAAGGACCTCTTCCGCCGTGTAGCCGGTCAGTTGCGTGAATGCCGGATTGGTCCAGAGAATCGAGCCATCGCGACCCGTGATCACGACGGCGTTGCCGGCAGCTTCCAGGGCGGTGCTTTGGAGGCGGAGGCGCTCTTCAGCCTGCTTGCGAGCGGTGATGTCTTGACTCTGGACAATGACGTGGAGCGGCTGACCGCTGGCGTCTCGTACCAGGGAAACGGACGCCAAGACCCAGATAATATGTCCGCATTTGTGGAGATAGCGTTTCTCTAACTGGTACGTGTGAAACTTGCCTGCCAGTAGTTCGGGCAGATATTCAAGGCACGCCTGCACATCATCGGGATGCGTGATGTCCCGGAATGTCATGCGTGACAACTCTTCGGCTGTGTATCCGACGAGCTCGCACATCGCCCGATTGGCTTTGAGCCAACGACCATCCAGCGCGCCCAACGCCATGCCGATGGCGGCATATTCGAACGTGATCGAGAAGCGTTCTTCGCTCTGCCGCAAGACTTCCTCCGTTTGTTTGCGGCCGGTAATGTCCCGCGAGGTGACGATGACGCCCCGGACGGCGGGATCGTGAAGCAAATTGCGTCCGATGGCTTCAAAAGCACGCCAGGATCCGTCTTTGTGGCGGTAGCGAAACTCACGGGATTCCACGGAGTCAGTGCGAGTGAGCATTTCGGTGAAAACCTGCTGGATGCTGGCGACATCGTCCGGATGGATGAACTCGAACGCATTGCATCCCACCAACTCGTCCGGTCTGTAGCCGAGGATGCGTTCTATCGACGGACTTTCGTAACGGATCACACCATTCGGCTCCAGAATCGTGATGATGTCCGAAGCGTTTTCGATCAACGAGCGGAAATAGGCATCATCCGGGGAAGATACCTCCGTCTCGGGTTGAGAAACGCTGGTACGAACTACGTTCATCCGTGGATATTGGCCGCAACTCCCGTGCCATGCGGTACCTGCGTTGTTCCGCTTCACGTGGTGGCCTCGACCTGCACAATTTTGTCCACCTGCTGGCCGCACCATGATAGAAATCGGTTCGCAACCTCATGACAGATTGGCTATTGTCCCGTCGTGAGCCGTCTCCTGTACACGATTCTGTATGCGGTGAGCTTCGTACTGCTGAGCCCGATGTTCCTGTACAAAATGTGGAAGCGGGGCAAGTACCGCGAAAATTTCTGGCAACGATTCGGCTTTTACTCCAAAGACCTGCGCCAGTGGCTCGGGAAAAAAAACGAACGGCGGTGTTGGATCCAGGCCGTGAGCGTGGGCGAGGTCAATGTCGCGCTGTTGTTCATCAACGTCCTGCAGCGGAAATTTCCCGACCTGCGAATCGTCGTCACGACGACCACTTCGACCGGCTACACGCAGGCCTACGAGCGCCTGCCGCAGGAAGTCGAGTTGCTCTATTTCCCGCAGGATTTCCCGTGGTGCGTTCATCGTGCGTACCGCTTGATTCAACCGGACTTCGTCGTCCTCATCGAATCCGAATTGTGGCCGAACCATATCTGGACGGGGGCGGCGCGCGGCGTCCCGCTCTTTCTGGTCAACGGCCGCATGTCCCCCCGGTCCGAGCGCGGCTACAAACGGTTGGGCTGGCTGTCGCAACGCGTGTTCAGCCAGCTCTCGCTGGTGTGCGCGCAAAGCCACGAGGACGCCGCCAATTTCACCGCCGTCGGCGTGCCCCCGGACCGCGTCCACATGACCGGCAACATGAAGTACGACATCTCCATGCCCCACGCCGACGCGCAATCGGTCGATCCCGTCCAGTTGCTCAAGCAGATCGATGTGTCGCCCGCGCAACCAATCCTCGTGGCCGGCAGCACCCATCCCGGCGAGGAGGAAATCCTGTTCGACCTGCTCGCCGACCTGCGTACGAAGTTCCCCCGCCTGTTCCTCGTTCTCGTCCCGCGCCACGTCGAGCGTACCCGCGAAGTCGTCGACCTCGCCAAACGCAAACAGGTCAAATTCATCCTCCGCTCCGAGATCAATTCGCGACTCGAACAAACCGCCAAACCCTACGATTGCCTCATCGTCAACAGCACCGGCGAATTGAAGTGGTTCTACAAGATCGCCACCGTGATTTTCGTCGGCAAAAGCCTCGTCGGGGAGGGGGGACAGAATATCGTCGAGGCCGCCGCCAGCGGGCATCCCGTCGTCTTCGGTCCCAACATGCAAAACTTCCGCGCCATCGCCCGCGAATTCGTCGCCCAGGGCGCGTGCATCCAGGTCCCGGATGCCAACGGCCTTCGCCGCACCGTGCAAGAGCTGTTGGAGGATCCCGACCGCCGACGATCCATTATCGATGCCGCCCACCGCGTCATCGAAACCAACGTCGGCGCCACCACTCGCAGCATCGACCTCATCGCCCAGACGCTGAAATCGTAAGCGGGCCCTTGTAACCCCTCCGCCAGCCCTTGCGGCGCGAGCTTATCGGACTTATTGACTCGCCCGCAGCCGCGCGAGGGCGTCCCTCGCGGCAGGGAAACCCGGCCGGAGCTTCAAGGCCTGCTCGAATTGTTCGATGGCCTCTGGCGTGCGCCCCAACTTCTCTAATGTGAGCCCCAAGTTATAGTGCGTATCGACGTCATCGGGCTTGAGTCTCAGCACCTGCTCCCAATGTTTCATCGCCTCGGGCACCCGCCCCGCTTGTGACAAGGCGACCCCCAGATTGTAGTGCGCCTCGGGGTAATCGGAATTGATTCGCAACGCCTCCTCCCAGTGCTCCATGGCTTCTGGCGCCCTCCCCACTTGTGCCAGCGCGATCCCCAAATCGTAGTGCGCCTCGGCGTAATCAGGATTGAGGCGCAACGCCTGCTCGTAGTGCGTGATCGCGTCCTGCACGTTGCCCGTGCGCAACAGGGCGCCCCCCAGGCTGTTGTGCGCCTCGGCGTACTCCGGCCAGATCCGCAATGCCACCTCAAACTCCCGGATCGCTTCCGGCACCCGGCCCATCCGGTACAAAGCGTACCCGATGTTGTGGTGAGCCACGGGGTTGTCGGGCTCGATCCGCACGGCTTCTTCGAAATGTCGGGTGGCATCTTCGGACCTGCCGAGCTTGGCCAACGCCGTCCCGAGATTGACATGAGCATCAGCATAATCGGGTTTGAGCCGTAGCGCGCGCTCGTATTCCTGGATGGCTTCCTGCGCCTTGCCTGTTTGCATGAAAGCGTTTCCCAAATTGTAGTGCCCATCGGCGAAATCAGGCTCGATTCGAAGCGCTTTTTCGAAGACTTGGATGGCTTCCGGCACCCGGCCCGTGAGCAACAGCACGGTCCCCAATCCACAGGCTGTATGCGCGTAGTTCACGACGCTCACCAACACGCTAAACGCTACGGAGAAGCCCAGCAACACGCCCCAGCCCCAGCGAACGGCACGCCGCCAGGCCCGCCGGCAAGCCTGCCCCGACTCCGAGGTCGGGGCCAGCACCCGCTCCAATCCGAGTATGCCAACCACCGCCAGCAGCACCAGTGCCGGCAGGAAGTCCACCGCGTAACGCGGACTCGCGGCACAGAAAAGTCCGACCGTCAGCGCACACACCCCAAAGAACAGCGCCG
>JBKQMH010000133.1:0-55740 GCA_052146795.1 Verrucomicrobiia bacterium | reverse complement strand
GCTACATCTGGCAGTTCGTCGGCGGCAAGCCGTTGGTCAATCGCATCCCGTCCCTCAAGCAAAGCCGCGCCCCCTCGAAACAATCCGACGCCATGCGCAAGGACATGAAACGACGGGGGTTCACCTTCTGCGGCTCGACGATCTGTTACGCGTTCATGCAAGCCGCCGGACTGGTCAACGACCATCTCGTCACCTGCTTCCGCCACCGCGAAGTGCAAGGCCGCTGAGCCACGAAGCGGCAAGCCACGACTATCTTCTCCTCCTCAGCACGTGTGTTTGGGCGGGGGTCGTCTCAAAACGGGACAGTGACCGGCAAGGATTTCCGCATCGGGGCCTAGCGCCAATGGCGAGGCGATCCTCGCGGCAGCACTCCTTCAAGGAGCGTTCATGGCAACAGCACGCGGACCCGGTAATACCGCGACGGCGTGTTGGTCGCGCCGCCAGGATCGACCATGTTGGTGACAATGCCTAGTCCGGTCCCGCCACTGAGGATGTTGGTCGCGCCAGCAGAGGGCACGGGCAGGAAGATCCCGTTGTAACTCCCGTTGGCGGTGCCAGTGGAGTATTCCAGCACGTTGGTGCGCGATGCGATACCCGGCGACCAGGTGCTGTCGCCATTGGCCCCCAGATAAATCACGTTAATGCCCGTGGTGTTCGTGGTGGCGATGCTGATGACGTGCAGGTACGCCGCCGCGTTGGTGGGGTTGAAGCCCGCCAAGAATTCATTGGTGTTGCTCATGCCAGTGCCGGTGTAATCCCCGCCCGGCGCCGTGTTCGGATTATTGTTGGTGCTGCCGAAGTAGTACAGCTGCCACCACGCGAACGGGTCGTAAACGCTGATCATGTTCGCCACGGTGTCGGTGCTGGACCCACCCACGCCCCTGACGATCAGGGTCACGTCGTAGACGCCGTCCGTGTAGGTGTGCGTCGGGTTGGTCGCGTCGACAAAATTCGTTGTGCTGCCATCCCCAAAACTCCAGAACCGATTGGTAATCGGGCCGGTGGAACTGTCGATGAAAGTCACGGTCAATGGTCCGGCTCCATTGGTGGGACTGCCGCTGAAAACAGCCGTGGGGTTCGTGGTGAGAATGCTGTTGATCCACGAAATCCGCGCTGAGACGCGCGTGCAGTAAAACTGTGTCGGCGGATTATCATGGGTCGTCTGCCGTTGCCACTCCGTGCCGGTCCAGACATACAAACCAAATATATCCATCAACGCGGCTTGAGAGAACGAATTGGAGCCATTGGCATTAGTACTGACGAGATATTCATCAATCTCATAACTGATACCGGCCAACTCCCACGCTGTGCCGTTTTCGATGAACATCCCCCCGCTGGAATCATATCCGGCCAACATGCATTCGTTGCTGTTTGCACTCCGACTGAAGGCGGCATACAACATTTGCTCACCGGGGTGCGCATCTAAGGTTCCGGCTTCCGTGATGCCCAAGATGCTGTTCTCCCCCCAGCGCTCAACGCCGTAAGAGTATCCCGGCTGCCCCCACTGCCACCCATCGGTCAAATTGGTCCCCCCGTCCACAACAACGACCGCGTCGCCGCGCTCCCAGCCCCGTCCCATTACGACGCAGGTCTTGCCCGTTTCGCTCGATCCCGTATACAGCGGCGCATAATTAGAAAACGTCTGCCCCACCTGCCAGATCCGCAGATCGGTACTCGGATCATCAAAGTTTGTTACCGTCGTGTAGGTGACTCCGTTGAAGACAAATGGCTCGTTGGACGATCCGCTAACGTGCTGCGCCGTGAGAAAGAACGTCGGCGCAATGGGCGTGCCCAGAAACGGTCCATTGTCGTTGTTCCACTGGCCTTCGTATTGCCAGCCGCTGTTGGTCAGGGAACCCGTCGGTGCATTCGTGTTATACGAGGGATCGCCGGTCCCCTCTAAAATCACCGCTTGCACGCAGGGAACGACTGCTAGTACAAGCAGTACCCCAAGCCACCCGACCCATTTTCCCTTTGTACCCTTCATGCCAAACCGGCGCGATTCTATCTTGAATAACGACTCCAAACAAGCCCAATTCCAGCGTAATTCCCCGCGCCGGCAAACACAAACCAAGGATCCATCCCGCACACGGCCGTGGCAACGCTTGTCACCCACCGCCGGTCTGCTACACTGCGCCCGATGAAGCCAGGGGGCAAGGCATGAAAGTTCGCACGTTGGGCGTCATTCCCGCACGGTACGGGGCGCACCGGTTTCCCGGGAAGCCGCTGGCAATGATCGCCGGTAAATCACTCGTGCAACGCGTCTACGAGCAGGCGGCCAAAGCCGAACGGCTCGACAAGGTCATCGTCGCCACCGAAGACACCCGCATCCTCGAAGCCGTCGAGGCCTTTGGCGGCGACGCCATGCTCACCTCGCCCGAGTGCGCCACCGGCACGGATCGCGTGGCCGAGGTCGCCCGCACGTACGATTGTGATCTCGTGCTGAATATTCAGGGTGACGAACCGTTGATGCGCCCGGAGATGATCGATCAGCTCGTCACGGGGATGCAGTCCGACCCGAAATGCGTCATGGGCACGCTGGCGCGCAAACTCGAATCCGCCGCCAATCTCGATAATCCAAACGTCGTGAAAGTCGCGCTCGCGCAAAACGGCACGGCGTTGTATTTTACCCGCAGTCGGGTCCCGTTCGTGCGCGATGCGAAGACCAGCGACGCGCTGGAGTGGCTGACGCTGGCGAAATTCTACAAGCACCTCGGGATCTACGCGTTTCGGCGCGAGTTTCTGCTGAAATTCGTGGCGCTGCCCCAGGGCGATCTGGAAAAAACCGAGAAGCTGGAACAGTTGCGCGCGCTGGAGAATGGGATTTCGATCAAAGTGTGGATCACGCCCCATGATTCGATTGGCGTGGATCGACCCGAAGACGTGGAATTGGTCGAGGAGATTTTGAAGAGTCAGGCATGAAATATATCTTTGTCACCGGCGGCGTCATCAGTTCGCTCGGCAAAGGGCTTACAGCAGCCTCGCTGGGCACGCTGCTGGAAAACCGCGGCCTCAAGGTCACCCTCGCCAAATTCGACCCGTACCTGAACGTCGACCCCGGCACCATGAACCCCTTCCAGCACGGCGAAGTCTACGTGACCGATGACGGCGCGGAAACCGATCTCGACCTCGGGCATTACGAGCGGTTCACGCACGCCAAACTCTCGCGCCTCAACAACCTCACCAGCGGCCAGGTCTACGCGCGCATCATCGAAAAGGAGCGGCGCGGCGACTATCTCGGGAAGACCGTCCAGGTCATCCCGCACGTGACCAACGAAATCAAGGATCGCATCCGTGAAGTCGGCAAAAAAAGCGGCGCGGAGGTCGTCATCATCGAAATCGGCGGCACAATTGGCGATATCGAAGGACTGCCGTTCCTCGAAGGGATCCGTCAGTTCGCCCTCGAGGCCGGCCCGCAGAATTCTCTGTTCATCCATGTCACGCTCGTGCCGTTCATCCGCGTGGCCGGCGAGATCAAGACGAAGCCCACTCAGCAAAGCGTCGCCAAGCTCCGCGAAATTGGCATCGTGCCGCAGATCCTGATTTGCCGCAGCGAACGGACCCTCGGTAAGGAGGTTCGCCAGAAAATTTCCCTGTTCTGTAATGTCCCCGTCGAATGTGTGATCGAGGAACTCGATGTCGCCCACTCCGTCTACGAGGTCCCGCTGGACCTGCGCGCCGAGAACGTGGACGAACTTGTCTGCCGCTACCTCGGCCTCGACGCCCCCGCCAAACCGTTGACCGAGTGGGAACACATGCTCCAGCGCGTCATCCATCCGTCCCGCAAGGTCCACATCGCGGTTGTCGGCAAATACATCCAACTCATCGACGCGTATAAGAGCATGTACGAGGCGCTCAAACACGCGGGCGCGGCCAATGATTGCGCCGTCGATATTCTCCGCGTCGATGCCGAGCACATCGAAAAGGACGGCGCGGAGAAGCACCTGAAGGGCGTGGCCGGCATCCTCGTGCCCGGCGGCTTCGGCAATCGCGGCATCGAGGGCAAGATTCTCGCCGCGCAGTACGCCCGGGAAAACAAGATCCCTTACCTCGGCCTGTGTCTCGGCATGCAAATCGCCGTCATTGAATTCGCCCGCAACGTCTGCGGATGGAAGGACGCGAATTCCACCGAATTCGATCCGAAGTCTCCCCACCCCGTCATCTGCCTCCTGGAAGAACAGAAGGGCATCGAGGCGAAGGGCGGGACCATGCGGCTCGGGGCGCAGCCCTGTGAGCTGGTCGCGGGAACAAGGTCGCGCGATCTGTATGGGACGGAAGAAATCTCCGAGCGCCACCGCCATCGCTATGAGTTCAACAACACCTACCGCGATCAGTTGATGAAGTCGGGCATGATCGTCGCCGGCCGATACAAGAAACTCGACCTTGTCGAACTCATCGAACTGCGCGACCACCCGTGGTTCATTGCCTGCCAATTCCATCCAGAATTCCTTTCCAAACCCAACAAGCCTCACCCGCTGTTCCGTGGCTTTATCGAAGCGGCGTTAAAACAAAAGGGGTCATGAACACCATTCGCGTCGGCAAACTCACCCTCGGCGGCAAGCGCACACCGCTATTTGTCATCGCCGGGCCATGTGTGATCGAAAATGAAAAGATGGCTCTACAGACGGCCGAAGCACTTTCCCAAGTCTGCGATGACCTCGATCTTCCGCTCATCTTCAAAGCCAGCTACGACAAAGCCAATCGGACGGCGCGCGATAGTTTTCGCGGCCCGGGTCTCAAACGCGGACTCGCCGTTCTGGCAAAGGTCAAGCGACAGTTCGGCCTGCCCATTCTCACAGATGTCCACGAAATCTCGCACTGCAAACCAGCAGCCGAAGTCGCCGACGTGCTCCAAATCCCCGCATTCCTCTGCCGCCAGACGGATTTGATCCAGGCCGTCGCGCGCACAAAGCGTTGCGTCAATGTGAAGAAAGGCCAGTTTCTTGCGCCGTGGGACATGCGCAACGTCATCGACAAAATCATGGCGGTTGGTGGACGCAACATTATCCTGACCGAGCGCGGCTCGTCGTTCGGATACAACAACCTCGTCGCCGACATGCGGTCCCTGGCGATCATGCGGGAGTTCGGTTGGCCCGTCGTGTTCGACGCGACGCACAGCGTCCAAATGCCCGGCGGTGGCCAGGGCGGCAAATTTACCGGTGGGGATCGTCGCATGGCCTTGGTGTTGGCGCGCTCCGCCGTTGCGGCCGGCTGCGACGGCATCTTCCTGGAAACCCATCCCAACCCCGACCGCGCCCTCAGCGATGCCGCCAACCAGTTGCCGTTGCGGGAAGTCAGGAGGCTGCTGCAGACCCTTCGCGATATTCGTGGTGTCGTGAACCAGGCCTGATCGGTCATGCCCACTTGAACGCCGTGCGGATTTAGGTTAATAAGCTGACCATGAAGAAGCTGCTTTGGCGGGTCATTGCCGCTCTCGTCATACTGGTCGCCATCCTGTTCCTGGCGCGTAATGTTATCGCGCGCAAATCCGTCGAGTACGGCGCCAAAAAAATCACGGGGTTCCCGTTGACCATCGGCTCCATCAATCTCGAGCTGTTTTCCAGCAAAGTGGACGTCCACGACCTCAAGCTGATGAACCCGCCGGAGTTTCAGGACAAAATGTTCGTTGACATGCCGGAACTCTATATTGATTACCGTCTCCTCTCGATGTTCAGCGGCGTGCCGCACGTCAACGACATGCTCATCAACATCAAGGAACTCGTCATCGTCAAGAACAAGATGGACTCAAACGTCCAGAAACTCAAAGGCGTCGTGTCGCCGGCTGGCAGTACGAGTTCCACCAAGTACGCCGTGGACAAACTGCGGATCCACGTCGGCACCGTCACCATCAAGGATTACAGCCGTCCCAAGCCATCCGAGCGCGACATCAAGCTCAACCTCGATCGCACCTACAACAACATCACCGACTCCACGGACATCTCGCGACTCGTGCTCCTCACCGTGCTGGGCAATGTCCGTCTGCCCGACATCGGGATCAATGCGAATGACTTGAAGAAGAACCTCGGCGATGTGACCAACCAGGCCGGTCAGGCTCTTCAGGGTGCAGGTGAAGCCATCGGCGGCTTCATTGACAACCTGCAAAAGGGATCGTCGCAAGACAAGAACAAGTGATGACGCCGTGTGTCGCCACCCGCCCGGGCGAGCTGGCTTAGAATCCCTTCACCTGCCGCACCGCTTCGTACAACACGATGGCGACTGCCGTAGCCAGGTTTAGACTGCGCGCCTGGGGGTTGAACATCGGGATAGTAATTGTCGTCTCCGGGTTCGCTTCCAACAGCGCCTTCGGCAATCCCGCCGTCTCCCGTCCAAACACCAGATAGTCGTCAGCTTTGTATCTCGGCTGCGTGTATGGCCGCTTCGATTTCGTAGTGACGTAGTAGAACTTTGCGTCTTTCGACGCTCCACTCCGTAACGCGTCCAGTGACTCCCAATACTTCCAGGTCACGTGCTCCCAATAATCCATGCCCGCCCGCTTCAGCGTCTTGTCGTCGAGGCGAAACCCGAGCGGCCCGACCAGATGCAACGTCGCCTGCGTCGCCGCGCACAGCCGCGCCACGTTTCCCGTGTTCGGCGGTATCTCCGGTTCAACAAGGACGACGTTCATCTCAGTAAAACACCTGCCAGAGAAACAAGCCATGCGCCGGCGCGGTCTCCACCAACGCGCTGCGCTTCTTCGCCTTTACCAACGTTTGCAGTTGTTCGACCGTCATCCGTCCAGCGCCGACTTTCACCAATGCGCCGACAATCGACCGCACCATTTTGTAGAGGAACCCATCCGCCACAACCGTGATCGTCAACAGACTTCCGCGCTTCGTTACTGACAATCTCGACACCGTCCGCACGGTTGTTTCCACCGGTCGCATGGGATTCGCCGACAACGCCGCGAAATCGTGACGCCCCTTCAGCAGCCGCGCCGCCCGGCGCATCGCTGCGACATTCAACGGCCTCGGGTGATGCCAGGCATACGCGCGCAAGAAAGGATCAGCGACCGCCCCACAGTCGATCTGGTAACGGTATTCTTTCCCCTTCGCCGAGAAGCGGGCGTGAAATCGTGCGTCCACCTCCTGCACTTGCCCTACGCGAATGTCCACGGGAAGATTGGCGTTCAACGCGCGCACCAGCGTCGCCGTCGTCAGGGGACTGCGGAACGAGCCGTTGGCAACCTGCGCCTTCGCATGGACGCCCGCGTCCGTCCGGCCCGAACCATGGACGCGCACCGCGCCGCCCGCCATCTTTGCCAATGCGCCTTCGACAAGCTCCTGGACCGTGCTGCCGTTCGGTTGCAACTGCCAACCCGCGTAATTCGTCCCGTCGTACGCGATGGTCAGCTTGAAGTGCCTACGTTTCGGCTGGAGGCGGGTTCGTGGCATCGAGGTAACTCTGCAACATGATTTGCGCGGCCAGCTTATCGATCTTCTGCTTGCGTTCGCTCCGCCGCACGTTTCCTTCCAACAAGGTGCGCTCGGCCTGCACGCTGGTCAGCCGCTCGTCCCATTGCGCCACGGGGATTGTCGTCGCCCGCAGCAATTCGGCAATGAACGCCAGCGTCCGCTCCGTCTGCTCGCTCGGCTTCCCGTCCAGCCGCAAGGGCACACCCACCACGATCTTGCCCACCTTGCGTTCGTCACAGAGCCGCGCCAACTCACGGCTGACTTTCGCTACCGCGCCACCGTCAATGTAATCGAGCGGCTGCGCAATCGTGCCGCTCTCATCGCTGAGCGCCAGCCCGATGCGCTTGTGACCATAATCAACACCGAGAACACGCATTCCGTCACAACAGTCGCTTGTATTTCTTGTCCGCCGCGAGCCTTTTGACGATCTCGCGCACTTTTTGCGCGTCATTCTTGTGGCACACCAGCGTGGCATCCGCCGTGTGCACGATCACCAAGTCCCGCACACCAACTGCCGCAACGAGGTGCTTGTTGTCGCCCACAATGATGCATCCCGACGCGTCGAGCCCGACGAATTCACCGCGCGCGACGTTCCCACTGCCGTCCTTTTCGTAGTGACGGCCAATCGCCGGCCAATCGCCCACGTCGTCCCAGTCAAAATCACCGTTGGCCACCACGACGTTGTTCGCTTTCTCCATGATGGCGTAGTCGACCGAAATCTTTTCCATCTTCGGGTATTCGCGGGCCAGGACACGCGCAAAGGTTTTCGTGCCCGCCTTGGCCTGAATTCGCAAACACGCCTCCCACAATGCCGGCTGATACTTGCGATACGCCTCCGCGATTGCGCGAAACGACCAGACGAACATCCCGGCGTTCCATCGATAATCGCCGCTGGCGAGAAATTCCTCCGCGGTCTTGCGGTCCGGCTTCTCAACAAACCGCCGCGCCTTCCAGAATTTTGTCACGCATTTGGCCGGAAGTTCCTCGCCCACCTGGATGTATCCATACCCCGTGTGCGGTGATGTTGGCCTGATCCCGATGGTCAGCAGAACTGCCTGCGCCGCCGCCACCTTCAACGCGTCGCCGACGACACGCCGATAGTTTTCCACATCCGGAATGTAGGAATCCGCCGGCAGGACCGCCATCACCGCGTCGGAATCCTGCGCGCCAATCATGGCCGCCGCCAACCCGATACACGGCGCTGTGTTCCGTCCGATCGGCTCGCCGATCACATGCTTCACCCGTGGAAGTTGCTTGCGCACCAATGGCGCCTGCTCGTGGTTGGTTACCACGACAACCCGCGCGTCGCCCACCAACGGACGCACCCGCTCGACCGTCTGCTGGATCATCGTCTTGTCGCCGACAATCGGAAGCAATTGTTTGGGTTGTTTCCGCCGACTCTTCGGCCAGAACCGTTCGCCGTACCCACCAGCCATGATGATCGCCCAGTTCATGTCACCTCGCCCCCTTCACGCCGCGAACCATCGCGCCCACAAAACGCGAGACCTTTGATGCCATCTGGCGGTTCTTACCGTATTTCGCAATCTGGTTCACAATCGCGCTGCCGACCACCACGGCATCCGCCGCTCGGGCCGCAGCCCGCGCTTGCGATGGATTCGAGATTCCAAAACCAATCGCGACCGGCAATTTCGAGTGTTTGCGAATGGTCGCGACGTGCGACGTCACCGCCGGGGCCATCGACTTCTGCATACCGGTTACACCTTCGCGCGACACGTAATAGATGAACCCGCTGGCATGTCGCGCAATTTTTCGGATACGCTCGGCTGGTGTTGTCGGCGCGACGAGATAAATCGGATGCAGACCCGCTCGCTTCATGAACTTCTCAAATGCGCCCGCCTCTTCCGGCGGCAAATCCAACGCCAGCACGCCGTCCACGCCCGCACTTGCTGCATCGCGCACGAATTTCTTTAGTCCGTAGTGGTGCAAAACGTTATAGTACACGTAGAAAACAATCGGGACTTGGAGACCCCCGCGACGCAGGGAGGCCACCGTCTTCAGCACCCCGCGCAACGTCGTCCCGGCGCGCAAGGCCCGTTCGGATGCCAACTGATTCACCACGCCATCAGCGAGCGGATCGCTGAACGGCACGCCCAATTCCAGCACGTCCACGCCCACGCGCTCGAACGCACGGGCGAGTTGCGCCGTCGCCCGTAAATTCGGATCACCGGCGCAGATGTATGCGACAAAGCCCTTTTGCCGGGCGCTGCGCAACGCGCGGAATTTCGCATCGATTCGGTTCATGGTGACCAGCCGGAGGCCGTTTTCAGGCGCGCCGGTTGCGCAGGTAGATAAACCGCAGACCTTCCAGGGTCAACAACGGATTTACATGCTCGATCTCGGGAATTTTTCTCGCCATGAGATCGCCATAGCCGCCAGTCGCCACGATGACAGCCCGCTTCATACCAGGCTCGCGTTTCAGGGCGTGCAGAATCTCTCTTACCAGTCCACGGTACCCAATCACGGCGCCCACCCGCATCGCGTCGACCGTGCTCTTGCCGATCACGGATTTCGGTTCGGCGAGCGTGATGCGCGGCAGCAATGCGGTGCGCTGGTAAAGATATTCCGTGACCGATGCCAGGCCCGGTGCGATCACACCGCCCACGTATTCGCTGCGCGCGTTGACGATGTCGAATGTCACCGCCGTGCCGAAATCGACCACAATCGCCGGCGCGCCATGCAGCTCGGCAACGGCAACGGCGTTGGCAAGGCGGTCCGCCCCGATTTGTTTCTTGCGCGGATAGCGGATGCCGATTCCCAGATCGATGTCCGCACTCACCACCAGCGGCTGCATCGGCAACATGCGCCGCACCCGTTTCGTCATCGCCGGTACGACGGATGACAGTACCACCCCAGAAACGCCGACTCGGGAGAATGGGATCTCCCGCACCGACGCCGTCGGCACTTTGATGACTCGCAGGATGCGCTTGGAATTCGCCAGCGCGAAACTGGTGTTCGTGTTGTTGATATTGACCAATAAAAACGGACGTTCGCTTTTCACGCGCGTTCCACCACCAAATCGCCGCCGAGGATTCGTTCCATTTGTCCGCTGTCACAGCGTACGAGCAACGCGCCGTCGCTGTCCAGCGCCTGCGCGAAACCTTCAATGCGGCGCTGGCCCATGGTCACCACGATTTGCCGGCCCAGCGTCGTGCACAACTTCGCCCATTCGTCCGCGATGGCCTCGAAATCTGTCAGGGCCGACTGATAGCATTCGTCCAACGCCGCCAGCACTCGTGCCGCCAATGCGACGCGATCCTGGGCGCTTCCCGTCTCCAGTTGGAGCGACGTGGCAATCCGGGCCAGATCGTTCGGGAAATCATCCGGCTCGCAGTTCACGTCGATGCCGATGCCGAGGATCGCCATCAGGATTTCGTCGGCCTCCACTCGCAACTCCGTCAGAATCCCCGCCAACTTCTTGTCATTGATGATCACGTCATTCGGCCATTTGATGCGCGCATCCACCCGGCCCACTTCTCGAATCGCACGCGCCACGGCCACGCTTGCCGCCACGGTGATGCGGCTGGCCGCCGATGGCGGCAGCAGCGGTCGCAGCAGCACGGAAAACCAGAGCCCCTTTCCACGCGGTGACGCCCACGCGCGCCCCCGTCGTCCCCGCCCGCGTGTTTGCGATTCCGCAAACACCACCAGCCCTTCACGGGCTCCTGATTTCGCGAGATGCTCGACCACGTCATTCGTCGATGCCGTCTGTTCGAACACCAACACCTCCGAGCCGATCAACCTCGTCTTCAGCCGGGCCTTGATATCGTCCGCCGTCAGGCGATCGGGAACACCGAGCAAGCGATAACCGAAATGCGGATGCGTCTCAATCGTGTAGCCCAGCTTTTCCAGGCCAGCGATCTCCGTCGTCACGACGGTCGTGGGCAGTTTCAATAGCCGCCCCAGATCATCAGCCCGCACGAATTGCCCCGCCGCCTGATAAAATGCCTCCAAAATCGCCGTGCCCGTGTTCATTCACTCATCTCGAGGGAAAAATCCACCGCTCGGGCCGAGTGTGTAAGTGCGCCGACGGAGATGTAATCGACGCCGGTTTGGGCGATGGCGCGGACAGTATTGAGCGTGACGCCGCCGCTGGCCTCCGTCTTGGCGCGGACGGCGACGAGCGTTACCGCTTCGCGTAATTCGTCCGAGGTCATGTTGTCGAGCAGGATGTGGCCGGCACCCGCAGCCAGCGCTTCTTCCACCTGCTCCAACGTGTCGGCTTCGACGATGACTGGGGCGGTCGGATGATCCTTGCGGGCCGCGGCCACTGCATCACCAAGGGCTTTTGGACCGAGTCGGGCAAGAATGGCACGGTGGTTGTCCTTGATCATGACGGCGTCGTAGAGACCCATGCGATGATTGGTGCCACCACCGACCGCTACCGCGTATTTCTCCAGCACACGCAACGTGGGTGTGGTTTTGCGCGTGTCCAAGATTTTGGCCTTCGTGCCGGCGATCTCGTCGACGAATTGCCGGGTCAGCGTCGCGATTCCGGAAAGCCGCTGCAGGAAGTTCAGCGCCGTGCGCTCGCCGGTCAGGATTCCCCGAGCGGGGCCGTTGAGGACGCACACTCGCGTCCCCCTCTCCACAAAATCGCCTTCCGCTACCAACAACTTGACGATCACCGCCCGGTTGATTTGCGCAAATACTGCTTCCACCAACGGCAGACCCGCCACGACACACGGCTCCCTGGCGACGATACACGCTTCCGCGCGCTGGTCGGCGGGGATTGCGGTTTCGGTCGTGATGTCACCCGCGCCGACGTCCTCGGCAAGCGCTGCGCGCACAATGTTCTGGATGTATTCTCGTGGGAGAGCAATCATCGGGTCTTCGCTGGCCGGGACCTTTTTACCACGTTCACCTTCAACTTGCGGTCGTATTTCACCTGCCGTTTTGCGGGAGGCGCTCCCTGGGTGTCCGACCTGCCTTCCTTCTTCAACTCGGCAATCTGGTCGCGCAGGATGGCGGCCTTTTCAAACTGGAGGTTCTCGGCGGCTTCGATCATCTCCTCTTCCAACTCGCGGAGCAACTCAGCGGTACGGTATCCGCCGGGCGCTTCGCGGACAACCGAAGCCTCCACCTCGCGCGCCTGGGTCAATTCGGCGAGGCTGAGCTGCAACTCGCGTTTCACGCTCTTCGGCGTGATGTTGTGCTCCTGATTGTACGCGAGTTGTTTGCCACGGCGATAGTCCGTCGTCGCGATGAATTTCTTGATCGAATCGGTCATCACGTCGGCGTAGAGGATGACCTCGGCGTTGATGTGGCGGGCGGCGCGGCCCGCTGTCTGGATGAGCGACGTGGCGCTGCGCAGGAAGCCTTCCTTGTCCGCGTCGAGAATGGCCACGAGCGATACTTCGGGAAGGTCGAGGCCCTCGCGCAACAAATTGATCCCGACCAACACATCGAAATCGGCGGCCCGCAGGCCGCGCAAGACCTCGACACGCTCGATGGCGTCGATTTCGCTGTGCAGGTATTTCACGCGGATGCCAACCTCCCGCAAATAGTCCGCCAGATCCTCGGCGGTGCGTTTGGTCAGTGTGGTCACGAGGACGCGTTCGTGTTTCTCCGCGCGGGCGCGGCTTTGCTCGATCAGATCGTCGATCTGGCCTTTGAGTGGTTTCACCGTTACAGGCGGATCGACGAGCCCAGTCGGACGGATAATCTGCTCGGCGACCACCGCGCTACGTCCCAGTTCGTAGGGTCCCGGCGTAGCGGACATATAAATGCACTGCCCGATCAGGCTGTCGAACTCCGCCGCGTTCAGCGGGCGATTGTCCAGCGCCGATGGCAGGCGGAACCCGTGCTCGACGAGCGTGGTCTTGCGCGAACGGTCGCCGGCGTACATCCCGCCGATCTGCGGCACCGTGACATGCGATTCGTCGATGAGCAGCAGGTAATCTTTCGGAAAGAAGTCCATGAGCGTGAATGGCCGCTCCCCTGCCGCGCGCGCGCTGAGGTGCCGAGAGTAATTCTCGATGCCCCCGCAAAAGCCCATCTCCTTGAGCATTTCGAGGTCGTACGTGGTGCGCGAGTAAATTCGCTGGGCCTCAACGAGTTTGTTTTGCGACTCGAACCAAGCGACGCGGTCTTTCATCTCGGCCTTGATCGCATCGAGCGCGCGGGCGATTTTCGAGTACGGCATGACCCAATGCTTGGCGGGATAGATGGAGAAGGTATTGACCGACTCGATCTTGTGCCCGGTGAGCGAATCAAAGCGCGTGATCTGCTCGACGCGGTCGCCAAAAAACTCGACCCGCACCGCATCTTCGGTGTAACTCGGGCAAACCTCCACCGTGTCGCCGCGCACGCGAAAGTTGCCGCGGGTGAATTCGACGTCGTTGCGGTTGTACTGCATGTCCACCAGTTTGCGCAGGAGATCGTCGCGCGACATTTCATTGCCGACCGTGATGAGCGCCATCATCTCAAAATAGTCTTCGGGTGAACCCAACCCGTAGATGCACGACACGCTGGCGACAACAAGCACATCCCGGCGCGACAGCAACGAACTCGTAGCCGAGAGCCGCAGTTTCTCGATCTGCTCGTTGATGCTGGCGTCCTTCTCAATGTAGGTGTCGGTCTGCGGAATGTAGGCTTCGGGCTGGTAGTAATCGTAATAACTGACAAAATACTCGACCGCGTTGCGCGGGAAGAACTGCTTGAACTCGCTGAACAGTTGGGCGGCCAGCGTCTTGTTATGCGAGATTACGAGCGTTGGCCGGTCCAACTGCTGGATGACGTTGGCCATCGTGAACGTCTTGCCGCTGCCGGTGACGCCGAGGAGGGTCTGATAACGATTGCCCGCCCGCAACGACTCCGTCAACGCCTTGATCGCCTGGGGCTGGTCCCCGCGCGGCTTGTATTTGCTGACGAGTTCGAATGGCACAGGCAGTCAATTTAGCACACTTGAAAGCCAGCCCGCCACACGATATGTCACACTTGACCCAACCGTCGGTTCTTGGGCATCATCGGTGATCACGGCCAGTTGGAGCGGAACATGGACGAGCAAACCTACATTACTTTCTCCTGCCCGAAGTGCGGCAATTCTGTGGAGTATTTGGAAGACTACGCCGGTAGCGCGCAACCCTGCCCATTCTGTGGCGAGGACGTCATCGTTCCCCGTAGCGGCGACCAGGCAAGTTCCGCACTACCTCTCCCGATCGAAACTCCTCGATTGGTTTTGCGCAAGCTGCAACTGGAGGATTTCGCAGACGTGCTCGAAGTCCTGTCGGACCCGGAGACATTTCGTTACGAAGAACGACCTCCGATGGACGAAACCGAGGTTAAGCCCTGGCTGGAACGAGTCGTGAAAGAGAAACTGTCGGACATTTCCGGCTTGTTAACTTTGGGCATCGTGCTCCGGGACAGCCAGAAACTAATTGGTCTGCTGTGGATGAAGTATGTGGACTCGAATCGTCAGCAGGCGTCTCTTGGAATCCAGATGAACAATGGTTTCAAGCGTCAAGGACTCGGCTTCGAAGCCTTTCAAGCAACGCTTTCGTTCTGCCTGCAAGACATCGGCCTGCATCGGGTGACCGCCACATGCGACAGTCGGAATGAGGCTGCCGTGCGCCTGTTCACAAAGCTTCGCATGCGAAACGAGGCGGAGTGTCTGCGCGATCGTTTCATCGACGGCGAATGGGCGGACTCGTTATGGTTCGCGATGACAGCGGACGAGCTTCCGCAAGGGTCGTAAACCGCGCACACCCAAACCCATCACATCGTCTCGCCGAGCCAGTCGACGGTTTCGGTGATGACGCGGGATTCCCAGATGTGCTTGTTGAAGGTGTGGTCGGCGCCGGGGATGACGACTTTTTTGACGACGCGCTTGTGAGTTTGCAGCGCGTGCTCGTACAGGTCAGTGTGGTGAGCGGGAACCGTCTGGTCTTTCCCTCCATGAATCAGCAGCACGGGGCACTGGCACTTCACCACCTCGCGCAGCGGTTTCATTTCGGCGAATTGGCGGATGAACCCGACGCCCACCAGATTGCCATCGTGGTCCGTGATACCCGTCTCCGCCAGCGAGGAAACGGCGTCGGGTGTCGACAACTCGTCCAGAATCCCCTCGCCTTCGGCCACCGGCGCCAGAAGTACCAGGGATTTGATGCGGTGTTTCTCGCGGGCGACGACATGCGCCGCGACTGCGGCGCCCATGCTCATGCCAATGAGGGCCAGCCGCCGCGAGTTGACACGCTTGTGTCGCGCCAGAAATCGGATCGCTTCAAGGGTATCGATTGTTTCCGAGCGGATCGTCATGTCTTCAAAATCGCCGGCGCTGTCGCCCGACCCGCGGAAATCGAACCGCAAACTGGCGATGCCATGCTGCGCGAGAGCGCGAGAAATCTTCACAAACATCCGGTGAGGCTCGACCCTCGTACCGGTAAAGCCGTGCAGCAGCAACGCCGTCGGAAAACGGCTGTGTCCCTCAGGCACATGCAATATACCGACGACCTGTTGACCCTTGGACTCAAAGACGATGGGGGTTTCCATGCGCCGCGCAGTGTAGAAGCCGCCAAAGTCATTGTCAACGCGGCGCTCCGCCGTTAGAGTCAACGGCCATGTCCATCCAGTGCGACTATCACATGCACACGCCGTTGTGCAAACACGCCGCGGGGCCAATGGAAGATTACGTCGAGCGCGGGATCGAACTCGGCCTGCGCGAGATCGGGTTTTCCGACCACAATCCTCTCCCCGGCGGCCGCAGCGCCAACGTGCGCATGGACGAGGCTGAAATCGACTATTACGTCGAGCGCGTGACCGAACTGCAATTCCGGTACCGGGGCAAGATCGACGTGATGCTCGGACTGGAAATGGATTACATCGATGGGCTCGAGGACTACCTGGAACAACAACTGGCCAAATATCCGTGGGACTACGTGATCGGGTCGATCCATTTCCTCGACAAGGACTGCCACGAGAGTTCCTGGCCGCGCCATTACGACGGAGACGCGCGCCAACTCTACGCGCGCTATTTCGATTTGATGCGGCGGATGGCGCGGAGCGGCCTGTGCGACATCGTCGCCCACTTTGACGTAACAAAGCGCTCGGGTTGCCTGCCCGGCGAACGCGAGGCCGAGGAGATCACGCGCACGTTGGAAGAGATCAAGGCGGCGGACATCAGCTTGGAGATCAACACGTCCGGCTATCGACACCCTGAACTTCCCGAGCCGCAGCCGTATCCGGCCCTGCCAATCGCTGAGCAAGCCTTGGCGCTTGGCATCCCGCTGACCGTCAACTCGGACGCGCACGCGCCCGATCAAGTCGGGTTGAAGTTCGCCGAGGTCGAAGCCTTCCTGAAACGGAAGGGCTGCCGTCAGTTGGCGAAATTCGACCGACGGAAGCGGGCTGTGTACGATTTGTGAAGCGCGACGAGCGCCGCCCTACGAGGAGATCGTGGCGTGGTGTTTCTCCGTGGAACCGCCCGTTCGCCACGACAGGATGATGTACAATCCCACACCGACACAGATCGAGCTGTCGGCGACGTTGAACGCCGGCCAGTGATATTGCCCGATGGAGAAGTAGAGAAAGTCGATCACGGAGCCGACCCGAACGCGGTCGATCAGGTTGCCGATGATCCCCCCCGCAATCAGCCCGAGGGCCAGGCGCGGGCCCGGACGATCCAGCGAGAAGGAATGACGGAACAACCAGAGCACGAGCACCGTCAACAGCGAGACCGCGGTTAGCAGCAGATTATAATGCTGAAAGATGCCCCAAGCGGCACCGGTATTGCGCCAGTTGACCAGACTGAAGAAACCCGTGATGACGACGTGAGTCTCCTCCGGGCTGATGAAGCGCACAACGACCCACTTGCTAAACTGGTCAAGTGCGGCAATCGCGATGGCGATAAGTGCGACCCACAGCATAGGGGCGCCTCGCGTCCTACTCCTCCGCCTCCTCCGCTTCTCCGCCCTCCTCCTCCGCAGACTCGGTGAACATTGGCCCTTGGACAACGGGCCGGCGAGGATCCTTTTCGACCGTGGACTGGCAGTTTACGCACAGCCGCGCGAAGGGAACAGCCTCCAGCCGCGCCTTCAGAATGGGCTTCTCACAATTGCCGCAGATCCCGTACGTGCTATGTTCGAGCCGCTTGAGGGCCTCCTCGATCTCATACAGCGCCTCCTGCTCGTTCGAGACCAGGCTCAACGCGAATTCGCGGTCGAAATTGTCCGTGCCCGCGTCGGCCATGTGCAGGCTGTACCCGCTCAATTCACCGGACGCATCGCGATGCGACCGCTTGAGATTGTCGCTGGCCAGAAAATTCACGCCGTCGATCAGATGATCGCGCAAATCAAGCAGCAGTTTCTTGAACTTGGCCGCATCTTCCTTGGAGAGCTTCAACGTTTTCGGCGGACGGTTCAACTCCGCTTCCGCGCGGGCGGCTTCCGCTTCCGCATTACTCTTCGCTTCGGCCCGCGTTGCCTTCGGTCTGCCCACCGCCACAACCCTCGATTTACGACCCGCTTTGGCTGTCCCCATGGTTCCCTTCCCCAAACTGACTTTTGGTTTACCCGTCCCGGCTTTCTTCGCCTGCTTCTTCATAAGTTTTCCCATCCTGCCGCAATTTTCACGCCAGCGCTTTCATCACGTCCGCGCAGCGCCCGCACAACCCGGGATGCGCCGCGTCCGTCCCGACGTCCTCCGTCCATCGCCAGCAACGCACGCACTTCCTTCCCGTCGCCGGGCTGACCTTCACGCGCAGTTCGCCGCCCGTTGGCCGGGTCACACGAACTCGCGACACAATCAACACCGTCTCCAGCGCCGCCCCGAGCTTTTCCAGCAACTCGCTGACCTCCTCGTCCTGAGGCTCGATCTCCACCTGCGCCTCCAACGATTTGCCGATCATCTTGCTCTGGCGCGCCTTCTCCAATTCCAAATCAACCGCCGCCCGCACGGCGCGCACCTTTCTCCACCGCTGCTCCAACTCCTCGTCCCGCAGACCCGGGTCTGCCGTCGGGAACCCGGCCAGATGCACCGACTCCGTCTCTCGCCCCGGCAGAAAGTTCCACACCTCGTCCGCGGTGAACGGCATCACGGGCGCGATCAACTTCCCCAGCGTCGCCACCGTCTCAAAAATCGCCGTCTGCGCGGACCGCCGCTCCGCCGAATTGGGCGCAAGCGTATACAACGGGTCTTTCATTACGTCAACGTAAAAGGACGATATCTCCACCGCGCAAAAGGCGTTCACCAAATGGTACACGCGATGGAATTCGAGCTTCTCGTACGCGTCGGTCACATCGGCAACCAGCGCCTGCAGCCGGGACACCAGCCACCGGTCGATCTCCGCCAGTTTCTCCGGCGGCACCGCGTGCTTCGCGGGATCGAAATCATGGATGTTCGCCAGCAGGATCCGCAACGTGTTGCGTACCTTGCGATACGTCTCGGACACGCGCTCAAAAATCTCCTCCGACAGCGGAATGTCACCCTGGTAATCCTCCGAGGCGACCCACAACCGCAACACGTCGGCCCCGTACCGTTTTACGTAGACTTCGGAATTGGCCGGCTTGCCCGCCGATTTCGAGACCTTCTGCTTCTGGCCCGTCTCTTCCACCTGCAAGACCAGAAACCCATGCGTCACGACTGTCTTGAACGGCGCGCGCTTCTCCGTCGCCATCGCTGTCAGCACCGCCGATTGGAACCAACCGCGATGTTGATCGCTGCCTTCCAAATACATGTCCGCGGGATAGGCCAGTTCGGGCCGCGTCCTCAAGACCGCCCGATGACTCAGCCCCGACTCGAACCAGACATCCACGATATCGGCGCTCTTTTTCAAATTCACCGAGCCGCACGACGGGCATTTCACGTCGCCAAACAGCTCCGACACGCTCCGCTCAAACCAGATATCGACGCCTTCGGTCGCCACCTTCTCGCGAAACCGCAAAATCAGACCGCGGTCGAGCACCGACTTGCCGCAGTCGCTGCATTCCAGGAACGGCAACGGCACGCCCCACGCGCGCTGCCGCGAAATCACCCAGTCCGGCCGCTGCTCGATGGTGCTCGAAAACCGTGTTTCGCCCCATTGCGGCACCCACTTGACCTTGCGCACCGCCTCCAGCGCGCTTTGGCGCAAGCCTCGATGGTCCAGCGCGATGAACCACTGCTCCACCGCGCGGAAGATGACCGGGTTCTTGCACCGCCAGCAATGCGGATACGAGTGCTTGATCTCGGCGTGTCCTGCTAAAACTCCGGTCGCCCGCAAATGCTCGACAATCGGTTTGTTGGCCTTGAACACAAATTGTCCCGCAAACGGCCCGGCTTCCTTGGTGAACACGCCGCCATCATCCACCGGCGCGAGCGTATCGAGCTTGTACTTCCGCCCGATTTCGTAGTCCTCGGCGCCGTGTCCGGGCGCCGTATGCACCAGGCCCGTGCCCTGTTCCAACGTCACGTACGGCGAGAAAATCACCGGCGAATCGCGCTCCATAAATGGATGGCGCGTGACCAATCCTTCGAGTTCGCTGCCCAAAAGCTTCTGTGCAACCGTCAATTCGACTCCGCACGCCTGCGCCACCCGCTCGACGAGTCCTTCCGCGAGAATCCATACCTCGCCCGTCGATGTCTTCGCTCGGACATAACCGAGATCCGGCTTCACCGCAATCGCCAGGTTCGCCGGCAATGTCCACGGCGTGGTCGTCCAGATGACCGCAAATTCCTTCTCCCGGCCCTTGACGGGGAATTTCACATACACGCTCGGTGAGAAGTGGTCGGCGTACTCGACCTCCGCTTCTGCCAGCGCCGTCCGGCACGTCGGGCACCAATACACGGGTTTCTTGCCCCGATACACAAAACCGTCACCCACCATGTCCGCCATCGCGCCGATGACCTCCGCCTCGTACGCCGGGCTCATCGTCAGATACGGATGCTCCCAATCGCCGAATACGCCGAGCCGCTTGAATTGCTCGCGCTGGAGACCGATGTATTTCTCGGCATCGGCGCGGCAGAGCTTGCGCAATTCCGTTTGCGAAAGTTGGTCGGCCTGTTTGCCAAGGTCCTTTTTCACCTTGTACTCGATGGGCTGACCATGGCAGTCCCAGCCCGGCACATACGGCGCGCGGAACCCGCGCATGGTCTTGTATTTGACGACCATGTCCTTGAGCGTTTTGTTGAGGACGTGACCGATATGCGCGTCGCCGTTGGCAAACGGCGGGCCGTCATGCAGGACAAACAGCGGCGCGTCACGGCGGGCGGCCATGATTCTCTCGTACAGCTTGTCCTTCTCCCAGCGCGCCAGCATCTTGGGCTCCCGCTGCGGCAGATTGGCCTTCATCGGGAAGTCCGTCTGCGGAAGGTTCAGTGTATCTTTATAATTCGCTTCGGTTTCCGTCATGTTCGCCCCGCCAAGAGCGGGCAAAACTATCACGCACATCGAGGTGTGTCAACGGCATGACGGCATCCGAGCTGGGAAGGTGTAGCCACGGCGCTCTGTCGCCGTGCCGGCACGCGCACCCCCAGACGTCGGCCATCCTCAAACTCAAGATAACCCTCCTTCCCTCGCCCCACCGCTACGCCCGCCGCCTTTCGCCCACGCCAACCGACCGCGCCTTACGCCGCGCGAGAACAACGATGGCGAACCGTCCAACATGGCTCCCCGCTTTGGACGATTTGCGAACCCCGAGGTTTGAACTTCCGAGAGTTGCCAATCATCCAGCGTATTAGGACAAGCGGCGGCCCAATCGCAGACCGCCTAGGACTACACCGATGCCCATTGCCACCGTCACCCAAGTCGCAGGCTCGGGAATCAGTATAGCTATTCCTTCCGGCTCGCCCAACCCTGATGCAAAGACAGAGCCGTTCCCACTCGAATTGAACCTCACAATGTCGTTGGATCCCTGATTGGCGACATAGAGGTTCCCCTCGCTGTCAAAGGCAATACGATCAGGGAAGTAGAGGCCCGAACCGAAGATCGACGCGTCTCCGCTGGAATTGAGCTTCAGGACAATTCCGTCAGTCCAGTCCGTTGCGTAGAGATTACCAGCGCTGTCAAACGCAAGACCAGAGGGCGTCATCACGGCCGAACTGAACAGGGACCCGTTTCCGCTTGAATCGTATCTCTCGATTGCGTGGGAACCCCATTCTGCTACATAGAGATTGCCGCTGCTGTCAAAGGCCAGAGATACCGCACCGTACAGACCGGGCGAGGGACCGGCAAAGACCGATCCTTGTCCGGCGGAATTGAATTTCTCGATCGTGTCATCGCCTGTATTCCCCACATAGAGGTTGCCACTGCTATCGAAAGCGAGACCTTCTGGTGCACTGAGCCCGGAGTTCGCGTCGGCCCAAACGGAACCGACTCCATTTGAGTCAATTCTCACAATCGTGTTGTTCTGGAAATTCGCCGCGTAGAGATAACCGCCATACAAGGCGATAGATACCGGGCTTTCGAGGACCGAGTTGGGATCGGGAAGAACAGTTTCAGTTCCGCTCGAGTTGAACTGGATTATGGCCCGCGGGCCTACGTCCGACACGTAGATGGTATCTCCTTGTGTAGAGGCACTGCTAAAGAAAGGGACCACGAGCGCGAACAATCCGAAATGAAGTACATTGCCCGCTCGGTCCAACTTCCGACTCGACCCAAAACTCCGCAGTGCAGTCCGTAGCTTCATAATTTCCTCCCGTGTGTCCTCTTGCACACGGTACGAGTGTACGCCAGTTCGCAAATCGGTTATGTAAAAAGGTTGTAAAAATCTGCGGGGCATCCCTGCCGCTTTGGACGATTTGCGACCCTTGCGGTTTGAACTTCCGAAGCCTCCCGCAAACGTCCCTCGAACACGGCCAAAGCAAGGCGGGAGAAAGTGCCGAAGGGCGACTGCCTCCCGCTGTCGG
Source organism: Verrucomicrobiia bacterium (assembly GCA_052146795.1). Lineage (GTDB taxonomy): Bacteria > Verrucomicrobiota > Verrucomicrobiia > Palsa-1439 > Palsa-1439 > Palsa-1439. The sequence goes on along the minus strand of JBKQMH010000133.1, from coordinate 33,490 downwards.
CTATTGAGAAGCGCGACTAGGAACGGCGGCGCCGAATCGCCAACAGCCCCAACAAGCCCATGCCGGCCAGCACCAACGCCGACGGCTCCGGGACAATCGCTGTCACCGTGAACTCCGGAAGTCCGCCACCAGTGAACTCCGGAAGTCCGCCACCAGACAGGCCGCTGCTGGGGGACACCTCCATGAATCCATAAACATCCACGGGGCCGCTCGGGACCGCCTGGCCACCCAATGCTTGAGCAGCCGAGTAGGACGAGCAGTTGTCATAATCCTGCACGCTGCCCGTGGCGTCCGTGAGCATGTAAGAAACGTTGCCGGAGCTGTCAGCGTAGTTCGCGAACACGGTCGAGAAGGTGCCGCCACCTGAGAACGTGACGCCTTTGATCTCGATGTAGTAGCCTTCAATATTGACATTGGAAGCCAACGCGACAGTGTTGAGCTGGTTGATCGTGAGCACCAGTGGCGAGAACGATGCAGTCGGATTCTCGCGGGACTGGAGGGTAAGGAAGTTGTCACTGGAAACAACCGTGCTAAATACCATCTCAGGCAACGAGTAATACATTTGCATCTGGCCAGCAGCGCTTACGCCATCGCCCACGGCGGGCGCTAAATCGGTGCCGAAGCCTGGGTTTGGGTCATTTGCGTTGTTCAAGCCCGCAAGGGTGGCGCTCGAGACGAACAGACCCAAGGACCCGGTCTGATCTTGAGCCAGTACTGCCCAGCCGGTGTAATTCCTGCCTTCGGTCACACCAGGCTGTGACACGACAGCCGTGATGACCGGATAGCTGTTGAGATCGTAGCCCACGCCGTATTCGTTGTCGTACACGCCGTACGAGTTGTAAGAACTTTGGGATAGGCCATAGAGGTCGCCGGCGTCATCGGCGTGTACGTTTACCTCCGACAACACCACTGCCGCAGCGACTGCAACTAAAAATAACACGCCTTTTCTCACGTCAAGTCCTTTCGTACACTTGATTAGCCTGCTCGTAGAAATTCTCATCTCCCCACCCTTTCTCGCCTCGCCTTGTTTGTTGCCTTCTCCGGTTGCGGTCCCTTCGCAGATGTGCACTCCAACCGATATTTCCACTATGCCTTGGCGCGCGATGCGGGTGAACGTCGACCTACCCTACCATCCTGAAATTTCTAACGCCGAAAACCATCTCCAATCTTTTCATAGCCACCAACAGCATTCGCAGCCTTGATTGTATTATCCGAAACGCTATTATTGCAAGTGAAATATTTCACTAACTTTCAACGGCACCTAACAGCGAGAGTAACGCTCGCGCTTCTAAGCCGCGACACCCACCCCCACCTAAAATTGTGGGCTTCGACAGCCCACACCCCCAGCAGAGGTTCTCCATTTGGTTTTGCTCCCCTGACGGCAATCGACGCACACATTGACGTGTCCTACCGCGGCAATCGTCCTGTTCACGCCTGGCCCACCCTACGCGGTTCCACACGGATATCTGCGACACGTCAGGGGTGACAATCGGGCGAATCAATCGGGGGACGGTTGCCCGGCACTCGAGTAAGCAACGGTCGTAGGCTAACAGATTGTTGTTGGCGCGGCTATCAGGGGCCTTTGAGTTTGTAGAATTGAGCGAAATCCGCATTCGCTCCCGCCTGATCCCCTTTGGCCTTCTTGGCATTCCCACGGTTGAAGTAGGCATCGCCGTATTTCGGGTTGAGTTCGATGGCTTTCGAGTAGTCAGCAATCGCTCCATCTAAATCGCCCTTGTCCACCTTGGCTTTGCCACGGTTGACGTAGGCGATGGCCAACTTTGGGTCGAGTTCAATGGCTTTGGAGTAGTCAGCAATGGCCCCAGCCAGATCGCCCTCGGTGTCCTTGACGTTGCCACGGTTGATGTAGGCGGAGGCGAATTCTGGGTTGAGTTCAATGGTTTTCGTGTAGTCAGCAACGGCTCCCGCCAGATCGCCCTTGGTGTATTTGACATTGCCACGGTTCATGTAGGCGGAGGCGAATTTTGGGTTGAGTTCAATGGCTTTCGAGTAGTCAGCAATCGCCCCAGCCAGATCGCCCTTGGTATCCTTGACATTGCCACGGTTGTTGTAGGCGTCGGCGAGTTTTGGGTTGAGTTCAATGGCTTTCGAGTAGTCAGCAATCGCACCGTCCAGATCGCCCTTGGCCATCTTGGCAACGCCTCGACTGACAAACTCCTCTGCAGTCTGTTGACCGGATGCGACACCTGTCAGGGTCAACGCAAACAGGAGAACAAACAGACTCAGGAAGTTTGGGCGATACTTGGCTGACATAACATTCCTTTCACTGGTCACCGATATGACCCACCTCGTTGGACGTTCTGGCGTTGGGCGGATTCTACCCCTGTGAGAAATGGGGACAAGGAGAAACAACTGCCCTGGCTGACGGCCTCCCATCCGTCCGGCCCTGACGGTATTTGGCTTGAACGTCCTGATCCCTCGGCCTATACTCAGGCTGTCATCCTGTTCGTGCAACCAGTCGTGGAATACTATTCTCATGAGCCCCGACCCCATTGAAACCACCATCCGTCAGGCCATCCTTGACCAATCCACCCAGGGCTTCTCGATAAAACCCGGGCACGTCGGCATCATCTTCTCTCCGACCAAAGGCCAATTTGTCCGAACCCTCGACTATTGCTGTCCACTCTGTGCCGTTATCATGACCAAGGACAATGACCCCCAAAAACTTAAATCCCTGGCGGAATTGCCCGAAAATGAGCCCTGGGCTAAGTATCCCAGCGAACGAGTTGTCGTCGCCAATATTCTCGAAACCAAAAAAGAATTCGTTGACGGCTTTATCGACGGCTTTGACGGATTTGCTAAAGCCATCCAATCCCCAACAGATGCCACCATCACCATCGCCGATATGCTCTATTCCCGAGGTTGGGATCTCGGGAACAAACTGCGTACCGAACTCCTAAACAAACGAGATTAGCCGAATTCTATAACCACGGCTCTCAGCGGCCCTTGAGTTTGGCGGCTTGAGCGAAATCCGCGTCCGCTCCCGCCCAATCCCCCTTGGCTTTCTTGGCAACGCCTCGGTTGTTGTAGGCGGAGGCGAGGTTCGGGTTCAGTTCGATAGCCTTCGAGTAGTCAGCGATGGCGCCATTCCGATCCCCCTTGTTTTCTTTGGCAACGCCTCGGTTGTTGTAGGCGATCGCGTATTTCGGGTCGAGTTCAACGGCTTTCGAGAAGTCAGCGATGGCGCCCTCCCAATCCCCTTTGGCCTTTTTGGCATTGCCACGGTTGTTGTAGCCGATGGCGTATTTTGGGCTGAGTTCGATGACTTTCGAGTAGTCAGCGATAGCACCGTCCAAATCACCCTTGCCTTTTTTAGCAATGCCACGGTTGTTGTAGGCTTCGGCGTATTTCGGGTCGAGTTCAATGGCTCTCGTGTAGTCGGCAATGGCGCCATCCCAATCGCCTTCGGCCACCTTGGCATGGCCACGGTCGACAAAATCCTTTGCGGTCTCTTGGCCGAAAGCGACACCCCGCAGGGTCAGAACAACCAGGAGCGCAAACAGGACTAGGAACGTTGGGCGGTTCTTGGCTGACATACGGTTCCTTTGCACGGTCTTCAATACGGCCCATCTCATCGGACGTTCTGACGTTGGGAGAATTCTACCCCTGCGAGAGATGGGGACAAGCCGAAACAACGGCTTTTCAAGACTGCGGAGTTGACCCCAACATCCGAAGTCAGAATTCGTCCCTGATGGTCTCGCCAATCAATTGGAGGACGGCGGCGCGATGTCCTCGTCGCTGTGCCGAAACGTAAAGTTGCCGTCGTATTTGGCGGTTTGCGTGTACTTGCCCGAAGCGGTACTGGCGGTTACGTCCAGGTGTAGATACGCCTCGACCCGTGCTCCCGTGATTTTTCTGATGATAAGGTAACCGCTGTAGGTCCCGCCCTTCGAAGTGGGTCCGAACCGGGTCGCGGTAAAATCAGGCGTGACGTTATCCGAGGGGATCGCCAGCCGCTGGTTGAGATGATAGCCGTGTACCTGCAGGATGAGCGTCTGATCTTCTTCGTTGTCAGGTCCGTTCATGACCGTGTCCACATGCCGGTCGATCTGCAACACCAGCGGGCTGACCTGGCTTTCCAGCGAACCGGCGCCCACCGGCGGCGTGGGACGGCTGAATGTCCCGACGGCCTGTCCGACATGGCTGTAGCTGCACCCGGAAGCGAGTGCCAAGAGAAGTGTGACGATGATCGGCTTCATAATCCACGTAATCTAGCGCGCAGGTTCGGGCGTTCCCACCGTTTTTGCGTACGTCAGAATGCCATCGGCAATGGCCTTCGCCAGCGTCTCGCGATAGTCAGCGCGCAGGATGCGTTGTTCTTCCGACGGATTCGTAAGAAAACCGCCTTCGATGAGAATCGCGGGGCAACTCGTGTACCGCAACACCCAGAACCGCGCCCGACGCACCCCCCGGTCCAGCGCGCCGGTGGCGCGTAGCGCCGATTTCTGGATGCAATGCGCCAGCCAGATGTTTTGAGCGTCAAACCGATTATTCGTCACCGCGCTGCGCTCTCCCCCGCCGATGTCGCGGTCGCTGCCATTCCCCTCGAAATTCGCAGTCGAACTCATGCCGGCCGGCGCTGTGCAGTACGTCTCAATCCCCTCCGCCGAGCCGCCCGAATTGAAATGGATGCTCACATACACGTCCGCGCCTTTCGCCCGCGCGAGCTCCACCCGGTCTTCCAGCGGAACCGTCTCGTCCGTCGTGCGCGTCATGATCACCCGCAATCCGCTGCCGGCCAGGTCCCGCTCGACCCGTTTGGCGACGTCGAGTGTCATGGTCTTCTCGAAGCTGGCGCGACCGTGCGTGCCGTGGTCGGCGCCGCCGTGACCGGGGTCAATCACCACGGTGCGAACGACCGCCCCCGGCTTGCGCAAGTGTTGGGGCTGCAAGATCGGGTCGATCGTCTTCAGTACGTCGAGCTCGGCGATCCACAATCGGTTGCGCTCGGCCAGCACGGGCGTGGAGATCCAGTGGGTCACGCCGTTGATCAGAATGTCACGGCGCTCGGCCTCGATTTCCAATTGGCCGAAGCTCGTCTTGTACTCGGCGCGGGTGAGACCCCCGCGCGTGTCGGCGCCCAGTCCGTAGTAGCCGGCCACCTCGACAACCGGGACGTAGTACGTGCCGCCGAAGCGGTAGGCCTTGAGCGTGCCCGGTTGCGCCCATGTGTTGCCCGCCAGAGCGAGCATGGCAACACCGATACTGAGCGACAGAGATCGTGCCAACCGACGCAAAACCATTCCTCCTTGAAAAGTTCGCGGGCAACGTCGCACACATCGACGGTGTATTTCAAGGGAAATGGGAAAGGCGGTCTGCGTTTGGAGGGACGCGCTCCGTCGCGTCCGTTGCGGTGCGTGAGACGCGCGGCTATAGGTGCGTGGTACTAAATCACCTGCCGCCGATGAGTCACGCCGTCATCAGCCGCCAAGGAGTTGCTGCCAGCGGTCAACAGAGCCGTATCTACCACATGGCTCTTCCGTCTTTTGCAGACACTACTCGAATCGTATGGTGGACATAGTTCGTTTCTGGAAACTCCCGTCGAAATGAGACCTTGAAGGAGAGGCTATCGCCCGCAGGCAGAAAGTAGGGATACGGTTCCTTTTGGCCAGCATCCACCCGCTGACCATTTGCGTCTTGAAAATCAACTTGGAAGAGAATGTCCTTCCAAGGAATTGGACTGCTGTTCTTGATTGTTCCAATTACTGCGACGGTTGCTGCGTTCGTAAGTTCTCCAAAAGCAATTTTGCTCTCGGTGATTTGAACCTGACCCGAATACGGCAGGTAGTCTTCTCCCTTACTGAACATCCTTGAGAAAAAATACGGAACAACAAGCATCGGAATGAGGAAAGCCAGAGCCAGAATCCCCGGGTTGAACATGATTTGGTAGAGTCGGCTCTGGAAGTGTTGGCAATGAGGGCATTTCTTGGCTTCAACGGGAATCGCCATGAAACACATCTTGCAGACTTTTGTAGTTGAGTCGGTCATTGTTCCTCCCATCACAACCACTGGATAGCCCCAATCCTGCTCCCGCCCTTGCCATTTCGCAAGCCAAACGCGCCAACTGCCTCGAACCGCAATTCCTGGGAGTTCCCGCCACAGTCCGCGCTGCCGTGAACGCCTTGACTGCCGCCTTTGCCTAACGCATAATCGACGACAGGTTGGGCGACGCCAAAAAACGAAACAGTCAGAGAACACGAAAAAATCAGCATTTGACCCCTGTAAACACTGGCTTTTCTTTAATGCGGGATATTGAATAGTCGATTGTCACCGCGTGGCAGCCTCAATGGGCCAGTTCAACTTATGAATATCCACGAATACCAAGCCAAAGAGATTTTCCGCCGGTTCGGTGTCCCCGTTGCCGATGGCGGCGTCGCGTCCACACCCGAGGAAGCCGAATCGGTCGCGCGCTCGTTGAAGACCGACGTCATCGCCGTCAAGTCACAGATTCATGCGGGCGGTCGCGGCAAGGCCGGCGGCATCAAGCTGGTTAAGACCCCCGAAGAAGCGGCGAAAGCGACACGCGAGTTGATCGGGAAGGTGTTGGTCACGCACCAGACCGGCCCGCTCGGCAAACAAGTGCGCAAGGTGTTGATCGAAGCCGGCAGCACCCCGAAACGCGAGTTGTATCTGAGCATCTTGATCGACCGTTCGCTGGCGCGTCCGTCGTTCCTGGCCAGCACCGAGGGCGGCGTCGACATCGAAGCCGTCGCGGCGAAGACCCCGGAAAAGATCCTGAAGGAACCGGTCGACCCGGCCATCGGCGCGCAACCGTACCAGGCGCGCAAGATCGCCTACGCGCTCGGCCTCGGCGGGCCCCATCTGCAGGCGACGGTGAATTTGATCCTCAACGTCTATCGCGCGTTCATCGAGACCGACGCGTCGCTCATCGAGATCAACCCGCTGATCGTCGACCAGCGCGACCGGGTCTTCGCGCTCGATGCCAAAATGAATTTCGACGACAACGCCCTGTACCGCCACAAGGACATCCAGGCCATGCGCGACCTCAACGAGGAAGACCCGCGTGAGGTCGAGGCGAGCAAGTTCGGCCTCAATTACATCGGTCTGGACGGCACCATTGCCTGCATGGTCAACGGCGCGGGCCTGGCCATGGCCACGATGGACATCATCAAGTTCTACACCGGTTCGCCCGCCAACTTCCTCGATGTCGGTGGCGGCGCGACCACTGAGCAGGTCACCGAGGCGTTCAAGATCCTCTGCGCCGACAAGAACGTCCGCGGCATCCTGGTCAATATTTTCGGCGGGATCATGAAATGCGACGTGATCGCCAATGGCATTCTGACCGCCGTGAAGCAGGTCAACGTCCGCGTGCCACTCGTCGTGCGTCTCGAAGGCACCAATGTCGAACTGGGCAAGAAGATCCTCAAGGAGAGCCGTCTAGCCATCATCCCCGCGGATTCCATGGCCGATGCCGCGCAAAAAATCGTCCAAGCCGCGAAGTAACAACATGAAACTCTACCTGTACTATGAAAACGTGGACCGCCCGCTGGTGGTCGAGATACCGGAAAACGAAGTCGACGGGTTCTTGCAGGAGTACGAGGAAGCGCTCCATGACACCTCCGTCGAGACGTTCCAGTGGAAGAACTCCGGCTTCCGCATCGCCGGATTGATGGCGGTTGTCCACGAGAAGCACGCCCCGGTGCGACCATGAGCATTCTGGTCGACGCCAATACGCGCCTGATCGTTCAGGGCATCACCGGCTCCGCCGGGAAATTCCATGCCGAGCAATGCGTCAAATACGGGACGAACCTCGTCGGCGGCGTCACCCCGGGCCGCGGCGGCGAAGTCGTGGAACTCGGTTCCCAAAAGATTCCCGTCTTCAACACCGTCGGCGAGGCCGTGCGCGAGACCGCGGCCAACGTCTCCTGCATCTTCGTGCCCGCAGCGTTCGCCGCGGATGCAATTCTCGAAGCGGCGGATGCCGGCATTGAATTAATTGTCGCCATCACGGAAGGCATTCCCGTGGTTGACATGGTGCGTGTGAAACGCGCGCTGCAAGGGACCGGCATCAAGCTCATCGGCCCGAATTGTCCCGGTGTGATCACGCCGGGCGCGTGCAAAATCGGCATCATGCCCGGCTACATCCACAAACCAGGTCCCGTCGGGCTGATCTCCCGAAGCGGCACGCTCACCTACGAGGCCGTGTGGCAACTCAGCTCGCGCGGCCTCGGGCAATCCACCTGCATCGGCATCGGCGGCGACCCGGTCAAGGGACTCGATTTCATCGATTTGCTGGAAATGTTCGAGACCGACCCGCAAACCGAGGCCGTCATCGTCATCGGCGAGATTGGCGGAAACGCGGAAGAAGAGGCGGCCCGCTGGATCAAGGACAACTTCACCAAGCCCGTCGCCGCGTTCATCGCGGGCGCGACGGCGCCGAAAGGCCGCCGCATGGGTCACGCGGGCGCGATCATCAGCGGCGGTAGCGGTTCCGCCGCCGACAAAATCAAGGCCCTCGAATCCAGCGGCATCGCCGTGGCCAAAACGCCCGCCGAGATGGGCGAGACACTCGCTAACTTAATGAAGTAACCTGACGTTCCGCACATGAACGACCGGAGACCTGAGCAGCTTTCTGCAGGCCAGCAGCCATGAATCTAACCGAAGGCCTATTTCGGCTGACCAACGGCTCGTGGAGTCCGCGCGCCGTGCCGCTACCAGAGTGCCAGGTGTGAGCCCCGACCGTCATCTGTCAACTGCGCCCGATCCGCCGCCGGGACCGCGCCGTACGATTCCGCATGAGGAACTGATGGGCCTGCCGGTCGTCCGCTATCGCGGCCCGATCCGCCCCTTGGCCACGGAGGAGGATTTGCATCGCGCCGTGCAGGAAATCCGCTCCGAGCGCGTGGTCGGGTTCGACACGGAATCGCGTCCGTCGTTTCGCAAGGGCAAGTCGCACGCGCCCAGCCTCGTACAGATCGCCACGAGCCACTCCGTGCATTTGTTCCAACTTGCGCGACTGGATTGTTCGCCGGCGCTCGCCGAAGTCCTCGGGAATGCGACGATCATCAAGGCCGGGGTCGCGTTGATGCGCGATCTGGCGGAACTGCAGAAGCTCTTCCCGTTCACGCCCGCCAATGTGGTGGACCTCGGCGAGATCGCCAAACGCCGCGGGATGGAACAGACGGGCCTGCGGAATCTGGCCGGGTTATTCCTCGGCGGGCGCATCACCAAAGGGCCGCAAACGTCGAACTGGGCGCGAATCAATCTCTCGCCGAACCAGCTCTGCTACGCGGCGACCGATGCGTGGGCCTGCCGCGAATTGTATCTGCGCTTCGAGAGCCTCGGCTTGCTCTCGCATGACGTCCGTCCTGTCACTTGACGAACCCCTGTGATTGGAGCCAGAACAGGCAATCCCGGGTCCATGGATGGTCGCCCGCCAGTCCCATGCCGTGTTTTCCGTGTTGGTAGATATGCAGGTCAAACGGCACGCCCGCCTTCCGCAGTGCCTCGGCAAACAGCAGGCTGTTCTCGACCGGCACCGTCGTGTCTTCATCCGTGGCCCAGATAAAGCATGGCGGCGTCCGCGACGTGACGTGCCGTTCATTCGACAGCATCTCCACCAATTCACGCGAGGGATTGTCGCCGAGTAAAAGCCTCTTCGAGACGTCGTGCGTCTTTTCCCCCATTGTGATGACGGCATAGCACAGCACGCCCAGGTCCGGCCGGCAACTCTCCCGCTCGATGAGGTCGGTCGCGTCGGCCTTTCCCGCGTCGAAGTGCGTCAGCAACGTCGCCGCCAAATGCCCGCCCGCGGATGACCCCATGATCCCCACCCGCTTCGGATCAATCCCCCACTCTTTCGCCCGCGACCGGGTCAATCGTACTGCGCGCGCCGCGTCTTCCAACATCCGCGGATGGCGATAACCGTGCGTGCCGAGTCGGTACTTCAGCACAAAGCCGCTGACACCATGCTCGGTCAACCACAACGCGTAATCCTTTCCTTCGTGATCGGCGAGATGGCCGTAACCGCCCCCCGGGCAAATCACCATCGCCGCGCCCGTGGCGATTTTCGGATCGGCCAGATACGGCGTCAGCGTCGGCACATCCCAGTCATTTGTGCCGAGTGCGCCCGGCGCGCCTTCGGGCCAGAGCACGACTGGTTTTGGGGCGTTAGCGCGTGAATTCACAGCGAGAGCCAGAAGCACGCCGCCGACCGCAGCCACAGCAAACCTCCCATGCATGCCGACACTCCTTTCATCAATGGCCTTCCATACCAAAATGCTGTCGCGGTCGCAACCGCAGGATTGATGAGATGTGATGTAACGTCGCGAACCAAAGGCTCACGGATCGAGTGCGTAGCATCCGTGAAACCGATCGCCTCGTCCGTGCATCGAAGCTTGCGGAGGAATCATGAAATCCAAAAATATCCATGCGCCCGATCTGACACAACGTCCGCCGCGCAGCCCGCGCGCGACGCTGGGCGGTTACGCCATTCTGCCGCGCTGCCTCGACAAGGGCCGCGCCACACTCGCCGGCAAAAACGGCGAGTACCGTTTCGCCTGTCCACTCGACCAGAGGTTCTTCGAATTCGTGGGCATCAAGGCCGCCAACCTCAAAAAGCAATTGGCTCTCGGCAAGGGCGATGGCGAGATTCTGGAATGGGTCACAGCCCGTTCCAAGCACAAGCGCGAACCGTGGGAAATCGCCCAGTGGAGTGCGCTCCACAACCAGCGCGGCCCGGCGGATTTGGAATCACGAGAATATTTCAACGCCATGCTGGCCAAGCTCAGCAAGGAACGGGAAGACATTCTCTCGTGGTCCGATCTGCTCGATCTCGACGACTACGTGAGCTTTGGCGGGAAAGCCTGAACGCCGGACCAACCGGCAAACAACCCAAAAAAACACGGGCGCCCCGTGCCCAACGCGCGAGGCGCCCGATATCCTCAAACGCTTACGCTCTAACTTCCCTTGTCCGTCGGTTCGCCGGCTTTGGTCCAGCCAGAGATGCCCGCGGGAAGATGTCTGATGTTGGTATAGCCGAGTTTCTGGGCGGCGTCGACTGCGGCCTTGTACGCCATGCACTTCGGCCCGCCGCAATACGCCACCACCAGCGCCGACTTGTCCGACGGCAGCAGGCTCGCCAGTTTGTCCGTGCTCGCCTTGAAGTCGATCGCGCCAGGGATATGGCCTTCCTTCCACGACTTGCTGCCGTTGGCGTCCAGCAGCGTGACTTTCTTCGCGTCAATCGCTGCCTTTAAATCCGGAATGGTAATGTCCTGCACCTCGCCCGCGTAAACAATGCCAGCGAGAAGAAGTGTTGCGGCCACTGTGAACAGTTTCTTCATTGTAACCTGTTGGTTGAAGGTTGTTAGTTTTTTTGCCCCGTCACGAGGCAATCTGCGACCCGCTTCGCCCGCGCGCTCGGGTTCTCCACCGACACGCGCGATTCAAAAGCTGTGACACTTGTATCACATCAACACCTTCAAATCAAGTTGGTCGCGCTGGACGCCTCAAACCGGATTGTAGGGCTGGATGCCGAGTCCGACGAGCGTATCCAGCCGCGTTCCGCTCCCGTCTCCGTCCCTCAGTTTTCGCCAGCCTGTCGGGCCTTCTTCTTTTCGTGCCACGCCCGCATCGCCAGCGCGAGATTCTCGCGGTGTTCGGCTGAAAACGACCGCCGCCGCTTCGCGGATACCGATCCAAGAGCGACACTTGTCTCGGCCCGACCCGCCTGGCCGGGTTCGTTCGAGCTGGCTCCGAAACTCGCGCGAGGTTCGGAGCTGGTCGTCAACAAATGGTTCTTCCACGCGCGGTAATGACGGTCCTGCCACTCCGTGACCGCCTGTTCCCAACCAATATCCCGCCCGTTCCTCTCGCTCTCAATCCACTTGTACGTTTCGATCTCCTCCTGTTGCGACCACAAGATTTCAAACAGCGACGGCTCCAGGCCGCGTTCGCGAAAATTCCGCTTCCAGCCCGTGAAATGCTTCTGCTTCCACTCCTCGCTGGCCCGATTCCATCCGATATCGCGCCCCGCCTTCTCGCTCTCGATCCACCGATACTTTTCAATTTCCTCTCGCTGGGATCGAATCAACTCATCAGCGAGGAGGTTGCCGTTTTCCAATAGACTCTTCATCTCACGCCCCCCTCCTTCGAAGGGCCAAGATCCACTCCCCTATTTAGCACAAATCAAACCGAACCGCGCCACCAGAGACCGGCGCGCCCCTGTATCACCCTGTCGCCAAATACGTTACAAGAAAACGACCTCATCCCGGAACGAGCCCGGAATGTAGTCTCGCGTGTTCCCCGGTGCCCATCCTGCCCAAGCTTCTACAGGGCCAAACGCACTTTCGACCGCCGCAACTTGGGTTCGTTTTTCGCTTCCCCGGAACAATTTTCCACGCCGGCCTACACAAACTTGGGTTCGTTTGCATTTTTTATTTTTTTGCGGCCCCCTTGTCCGCCATAGCTTTAGCGACGGCGGACGCCTTGGCGAAGGCTGCTCGAAGGGCCCGCAGGCTTCGTATTGTAGGGCAGGATGCCCGAGTCCGACGAGGGAGCCGAGTCCTTGAGACGCGACCACGTAGTATCCTGGGTCGCAATCCTGCCGTTCCGGGTGTTGTAGGCCGCAGTTCGGTTGTCGCGGCTTTGCCGTCCGTCCCATCCCCCATCAGCCATCTCCCATTGGCCATTTTTCGTGCGTGCCCTCTTCCCTTATTTCAAAGATCAACCCTATCGCCCTACCGATATCACAACACGATACCCACGTCAACGCATAATATCGACCCTCGACGCCTTCCGAATTGCAGGGCGACCGTCCCGGTTGCCGTCGTACTGCCGCCACGCCGCCCCCTGCCCCGACATCCCTTGTCGGGGTCCGTCCTCGTTTCCGCTGTAGCGTCGGAAGCGGAGTCCGACGACACGCGCCGAATATGTGCCCTCGGCGCAATCCCAGCCGAAACGCCGTTTCTGCTGTAGCCGCGTGCCCTCACGCGGCGCGTCCTGCATTGGAGGGCGAACCTCCCGGTGAGCCGCATTCCCGGCTCCTTGTCGCCGCTCTGCCGTTTGTCGTCGCCCACCCGCCCCGACATCCGTTGTCGGGGTTGAGCGCTCATCCCTCATCCCTCATCCCTCATCCCCCGTCGTGCCGCCTCCCCCCCTGTCGCGCCGTAGCTTCAGCGAAGGCGGATGTCGCGCCGTAGCTTCAGCGAAGGCGGATGTCCGCCATCTTCGTCCGGTGTAGCCACGGCTCTATGAGCCGTGCGCCTCTTCTCGCGCCGTAGCTTCAGCGAAGGCGGATGTCGCGCCGTAGCTTCAGCGACGGCGGATGCCGACCCGACGCAATTGCGGAACCTCTACTGAGAGACTGGGCTGTCGAGGCCCAATGTCTACAACGGGCCAGTCTTGGGGTGACGCTACGGGTGCTGTACATGCGGCCGATAAGAGGGATCTGCGAGTGCAGGAAAACGAAAGGTGTGACTTTGGCGAATTTTTCGCTGGAAGCGTCGGTACATGTGCGTGATGATTAGCGGTGGATTGAGTGAGATGGCGATGCAAAAGTGTGATCCTAGCATTCTGAAAGGGCTGACACTAGTCGGAGTAGGTTCCGGGGCGACCTGTTATGCAGGGGACATCACGCCACCCGAGTATCTTGAATATGCGCGACAAGAGTTGAGGGGCAACGATAGTCGGTCCCGTATCAATGCGTTCGGGCATGGCAAACGGGCAATTCACGCTCACGTCGATTTTTTATTGCATAATTGCGGGAGGTTTCTTCGGAAAGCGGATTTCCCTATAAAGCTTGAGTTGTTGCAGCGCCTCGGGATCGTTGCGCCTTCGATATTGGGGAAGTACAACCGTCTGAGGAACGTGATCGAACATGAGTACACCGCTCCGTCACAAGAGGCGGCGGAGGAGATTGTGGACGTTGCGGAGCTATTTCTCAGCGCGACCTTGAGGTACACAAGGCCATTGCCTAAAACCCTGACGTTTTTGCCGCATACGGGTCAGGGGGCTGTGACGGTAGAGTGTGACTGGGACGAAAAAGAGATCGATGTCGTGTCTAGTATTGATAACATTGGTTTGTGTGGCCGTTGCGTGATTGGGTCAGGGGATGGGGATTTGTGGCTGAGATGGGTTGCGCAGATTCTAGCCGTAATGCAAGACGTACAGAATCCATACAGGCGGTGTAAGGACATTGAGAAGGGGGATAATGTGAGGATGAGGGTTTCACTGCCGAGGGCTGATGCTTTATGAGGTGTTGGCATGTCACAATTTGCTGAGCTATTGAAAGCAATCGCCGCGCTGCTCTGGCCGCTCCTGGGCTTTACGGCTGTATTCCTATTCAGAGCGCAACTACGAGATGTGATCGGGCGGCTTAAAAAGGGGAAGTTTTTCGGGCAGGAGGTGGAACTTGAGGCATCGTTACGGAAATTGGACATGAGCGCAACCGCCGCCGCGAGCGAAGTTAGCAAGTTGCCACAGACGAAAGGGGATGAGGGCGAGGCAGTTCAAGGATCGACAGAAGACGGTGAGATCATTGATCTGGCTGCTAGATCCCCGAAAGCGGCGTTGGTCGCACTCTCGGCGACGCTGGAAAAGGAGGCCCGGGACGTGTTGGCGGTGTCTGGTCATCTGAAGGGGAGAAGCCATGTTCCCTTTCGCGAAGCAATCGCGGAGATCGAATCGAAGAAGTGGTTGCTTCCGCATGTCTCAGGTTCGCTAAAACAGTTCTGGGAGGTGCGGAATCGGATCGTTCACGGTCACGGAGCAACTGACGATGACGTTCTGCGTGCCATTGATTCAGGCATGAGTATTCTTCGAGCATTACGTGCAGTTCCACGACAAACATTTACGGTACTCCACCCGGGGGTGCCGGTCTATTCTGATGCCGATGGCAAGACGTTGATCGCGAGTGCGAAAGGGGTGATCCTTGAGGGTACGGGTCCTGGAGGTGTGGAGAAGACGCGCATGATATTCCCAACGACTAGGGATCACTTCAGGAAGGGGCAGAAGGTCGCTTGGGAGTGGTCGTTTGAAAGGCAGTGGGGGACTGCGTGGTATAGGGATCCAGAGACGTCAGAATTAAAGCAAGCGTGGGGGTCAGCGGTGGAATTCACCGGAAGGCCGCTGGATACGCTGTGAATCCGTGTCGGCACGAGTCTGTTGTGGAGGGGGGGTAAAGCACGGTCGTTCGTCACCGGCGAAATGCGGCGGGTATAGCGGCGGGGATCAGTTCGCGCCGGGCTTCATCTCCACTCGCACTGGACCCTCGATGTGCACGCCGCACTGCGCGTCGTCTCAGCATCCCAACCCGCCAGCTTCGCCAACCGTCCACCGCGCGGAGCCATCTTGAGAAGACGCAATTGGGGAGCGACGTACATGGACAGGATGCGCCACAGGGTCGAAACGGATTTGACTTCGCCATCGTTTGCGATTTAGAATTTTCAGAATGAATACGAATTGTCCCCTGCCGCACGAGCGCCGAAAAAGCACAGTCTTATCAATTCCATCACGCAAGCGTCCGCTGGCGGAGGCGGTTGGTCTTGGACAGACATTCGCTGTCGAGTCGAGGTGACACCCATGATGCCGACGAAAAAAGGGTTGGTTGACCTGGAACATGGGCGCAGCGTAATCGATGCGATGCGGCTCAAAATAAAGAACGGGGACTGGGACGGTCGCGCGACGATCCGGGCAACGGCGCGGTTGGTTGACGAGGCCCGCATCGAAGGACGGGTGGGTAAGTTCCACTTTACAGCGGATGAACCGCCCGAACGAGGCGGCAAAGATGCCGCGCCCAGTCCGCTCCAGTTTTTTGTAATCGGGGCCGCATTCTGCATGGTCTCGCAGGTCGCCCAGTTCAGCCCCGAGTTCGATGTCATTTTGGATGAGGTGAAAATTGACCTGCGCGCTGAGTTCGACTCCTCGGAAAAATATGGGTTTCCTGGCGCGGGGACGGCCTTCCAGAAGGCAACTGTAAAGTTGTCCATACTCAGCCCATCGCCGATTGACCGGGTCCGGGCGTTGATCAAGCACGCTGAAAAAGGGTGTCACGCCGTACAGTCGCTGCGCAACCCGGTTCCCGTTTCCTATGATTTCGACCTCAACGGCGAAACACTGAAACTGGAGCACGGCCAACTCGCGTGAAAACCGGGTTACACATGACAATCAGTCCGCGCCCGGCTTCATCTCGACACGCACCGGTTCCTTGATGTGCACGTCACGCTGCGGGAACGGGATTTCAATCCCGTTCTGCTTGAACTTGTCCCAAATCGCAAAATTCAGTTGGCTCTCCAGATTGCCCGGCCGATGCGACATGTCCGACGCCCAGACCCGTAGCTCAAAATTCAGCGCACTGTCCCCGAACCCCTTGAAGGCGACCGACGGAGCCGGATCCTTCAGCACGTTGGGGTTCTCATTGGCAATTTCGAGTAACACCTTCTCCACCACGTGCGGGTCGCTGCCGTAGCCGACGCCTATCCCCAGCCGCAGCCGCACCCGCGGATCGATATGGGTCCAGTTCACCACTCGATTCGTCACGAAATTCGAGTTCGGCACGATCACCATGATGTTGTCGTTGGTCAACACATGCGTCGCGCGCGCGCCAATCCGCACCACCTTGCCCACCGTGTTGTTGCCGAGATCGATGCGGTCGCCAATCTGAATTGGCCGCTCCGCCAGGATGATCAGGCCGCTGACGAAATCGTTGACGATGTTTTGCAGCCCCAGTCCGATGCCCACGCCCAGCGCGCCCGCGATCACCACCAGCGAATTCAGATTGATGCCCACCGTCTCCACACCGATGAGCAATCCCAGGATCAACACCACATAACTGACGATCCGCGCGATCGCGTACTGCTGGCCAACGTCCAACTTCGTGTGCGCCAGCACCCGCGCCCGCAACAGGTACCGAATCAGACGCGACAGCAGCACGACCAAGCCGGTGACAACGACAAATTCGACCATCGTCGCCAGCGAAATCCACGTCTGCCCCAACTGGAACAAGGGCTTCGTGAACACCCCGAGTATTTCAGTCCATGTCATCTAGTGTCTTGTCTCAGTGATAGCTTTACAATTTCCCAGCCCCCTCGCCTTAAACCTCTCCCCCGGAGGGGAAAGGAAATCTCCAAGGCAGCCTTCAAAAAAACGACCCCTCTCCCCTTGGGGGAGAGGAAGGGTGAGGGGTGCGTTTTCCCAATCATTGTAGAGACCTGTTTCGGACACCACATTAGATTACTTTCCGAGGGAAATCCACCGGTGCATTTTGGCGGACTTCTCGACGGCTTCGAGCACGATCTGATTGGCCAGGCCGTCCTCAAACGTCGGCTGCACTGAGTGTTTGTCCGCGACCGCGTTGATGAAGTCCGCAATCGTATGCACGAACGTGTGTTCGTAGCCGATGATGTGGCCCGGCGGCCACCAGCTGCCGACGTACGGGTGGACCCCGCCGCCTTGCGTAACCAGAATATCGCGGAAACCGCGACGGTCCGCCGGATCGGCGTCGTTGTAGTACTTCAATCGGTTCATGTCTTCAAAATCAAACACCAGCGAGCCCTTGCTGCCGTTGATCTCGATCTGGATGCCATTCTTGCGGCCGAGGGCGAAGCGCGTGGCCTCCAGATTCGCCAGCGCCCCGTTCGCGAATCGTCCAATGAACATGACCGCGTCATCAACCGTGACTTTCCCCTTCTTGTTCGCCTCGCCGGGCAGTGGTCGCTCTTTGACGAACGTCTCCATCTGGCCGCACACCTCCGTGAATTCGCCGATCAGGTACCGGCCGAGGTCGATGATGTGCGCGTCGATGTCGCCGTGCGCGCCCGATCCCGCAATCTTGCTCTGCAACCGCCACACGAGCGGGAAATTCGGATCCACAATCCAATCCTGCGCATACCGCGCCCGGTAATGGTAGATCGTTCCGAGGTCGCCCGCGTCGATCATCCGTTTCGCCTGCACAATCGCCGGGATGCGCCGGTAGTTGTGACATACCATGTTGACCACGCCGGCCTTGCTCACCGCTTCGACCATGTGCTTGGCTTGTTTGACATCCATTGCGAGCGGCTTCTCGCAGAGGATGGCCTTGCCGGCCTTGGCGGCCGCAATCGCAATCTCCGCGTGCGTGTCGTTGGGCGTGTTGATGTCGACAATATCAATGGTCGCGTCCTCAACCACGTCGTGCCAGTCGGTGACGAACTGGTTCCAACCCCAGCGGGTGCACGCGTTCATCACGCCGATTTTCTCGCGGCCACAAATCACTTTCAGGACGGGTTTGGCCTTGAGGTCGAAAAACTTGTCCGCCTTCAGCCACGCGTTGGTGTGGGCGCGGCCCATGAATTTGTAGCCGATCATTCCGACATTCAGGGTTCTTGGCATAGGCTCTCCCTCACTCGCAAAAAAGATTGAGATTTGGCGGGAAACATTATATTCATTGGCTCGCCCCGTTTGTCACGAGAAAAGAGAGGAAATTGCCCATGATGAAACCGCACGTTAAGTTGTTTATCCCTGGCCCTGTGGAGGTTAGCGAGGATACGTTCCAGGCGATGAGCCAGCCCATGATCGGGCACCGCGGAACGGGCTTCCAGGACCTTTACGCCGCCATCCAGCCGAAATTGCAGGCCATTCTCTATACGAA
Organism: Verrucomicrobiia bacterium; assembly: GCA_052146795.1. Taxonomy (GTDB): domain Bacteria; phylum Verrucomicrobiota; class Verrucomicrobiia; order Palsa-1439; family Palsa-1439; genus Palsa-1439. Next base: position 14,880 of record JBKQMH010000133.1, on the reverse strand, counting down.
GAATCCCGTCTTCATTTCCACGTCGTCGGCCTGGGGCGTCATGGAAGCCGCCATCCGCAATCTCGTCGCCAAAAAAGTCCTCAACTGCTGCTGCGGCGCCTTCTCCGATAAGTGGTTCGACGTGAGCAAGCGTTGCGGCAAGGAAGCCGAGGCCCTCAAGGTCGATTGGGGTCAACCGATCCTGCCCGAAGCGGTCGACGCGAAGCTCAAGACGGGTCAGTTCGACGCCATCACACTTATCCACAACGAGACCTCCACGGGTTTGATGAACCCGCTCGCCGACATCGCCAAGGTCGTGCGCAAGTATCCCGAGGTGATCTTCATCGTCGACAGCGTCAGCTCCATGACCGCCGTGAAGATTGACACCGATGCGTTGGGCATCGACGTCCTGCTCGCGGGTACGCAAAAGGCGTGGGCAATGCCGCCGGGCCTCGCCGTGTTCGCCGTCAGCGAACGCGCGTTGAAGAAAGCCGAGACGATTCCCGGTCGCGGTTACTATTTCGATTTCCTCGAGTTCAAGGCGAACCATGACAAGAACATGACGCCATCGACCCCGAGCATCGCGCATATCTACGGATTGAAATTCAAACTCGACCAGTTCGAGAAGGAAGGCATCGAGAACCGCTATGCGCGCCACGCGAAGATGGCGCAGAAAACCCGCGAGTGGGCGAAGTCGCGCGGGTTCGAACTCTTCCCGAAAGCCGGCTATGAATCGGTCACGCTTACCTGCATAAAGAACAACAAGAACATCGACGTGGCCAAGTTGCAGAAGGCGCTCAAGGACAAATACAAGGTCCAGATCGACGGCGGTTACGGCCAGATCAAGGGCAAGACGTTCCGCCTCGCCCACATGGGCGACGAAACACTCGATACCGTGTCCCAGCTGCATGTCATGCTCGATGATTGCCTGAAGTCGTTGTGACGATCACAAAACAAGCTGTGCTCGACGCCGTCGCATCGCTGATGCGGCGGCGTTTCAGCGTGGACGCGGAACGCAACAAATCCCTCACCTGGGGCGACGTGACGATCACCGCCGACCTCTATCTTCCCGACCCGCTCCATTGCATCGTGCAATTCGACGACGCAACCCATTGCACGCGCGAGCGCGCCAAGACCTTCGCGAATTATCCGTCCGACACGCCGCTCAACTTCGACGTGCGCCGCTATCACGTCGACCAATCTCCCGGCGATGCCGCCCTCGCCCAAGCCGACACGCTCGCCGACCTTCTTCCGCCCGAACACGGCCTCAACCCCACCGTCCGCATCCGCTTCGATGAAATCGATGAGCTGAACGGCCCGTTGGTCGAACGCATCGAGTCCCTGCTCTCCAAGCGCTTCGCCTTCCACGCCGGCACCACCTTCCATCTCATGGTCGACAACGCCGGCGCCAAACCGCATTCGCAAACAATGTACCGGGATTTGTCGGATTAGGCGCGACATCTTGCATTCCGCCTTCTGCCAGCAGTATCCTGTGACTGAAGATGTGGTACAGCAAATCAACGTCCATTCTGGTGGGACTGGTCGTTTTGGGGTTCATGGCTTCCTGTGTAGATCGATACGGGGTGATTGGAGCGGTGGGACATTTGCGAGACGATTCTCCACTGCCATCTTGGGTAGTACTCCCAGCTGGAGTGAAGCGAGATCAAGTCAGCGTTACCATAATAGAATACGAAGCGACGACCACACCCAAGTGGAAGGTGCGATTTGTGGTTCGGGATAAGCGCCGATGGTTTTTTCAGAAAATCCAGGAAGAAATCGGTTGCGGGTATTGGCATCCCGACTCGGAGCGCGAAAAAGCACCCGCAGGAACCTTTCCCAACTGGGTTGTTATCGAGGTCAAAGGCACAAAAGAGGTCTATGAGCAGTCAGAGCCTAATGACTTTCTAAAGATTGTGAAGAAACCTCTGAGTTAACGCCTTGACAATCTCCACCCGATACCACACATTTGTGTGGTATGCCAGCGCGATACCAACGAATCCTTCATGTTGACGGCGATTCGTTCTTCGCCTCATGCGAGATCGCGCTGGATCCGAAGTTGAAAAAACTGCCCGTGTTCGTCGGCGGCGGACGACGCGGCGACGGCATCGTCATCGCCGCCAATTACCTCGCGAAAGCCTACGGCATCATCACCGGCATGGCGTGTTTCGAAGCCAAACATAAATGTCCCGACGGTGTGCTCGTCCGTCCGCATTACGACGAATACCGCCGCCTCTCCCTGGAAATTTTCCGGCGCGTGCGCCACTACACTCCCCTGCTCGTGCCCACCTCCATCGACGAAGGGTTCCTCGATTTCACCGATTCGCCCGCTGTGTTTCGTTGTCGCACCCCGGCGGAATTGATCATTCGTATGCGACGCGAATTGAACGAGGAAGTCGGCGTGCCGGTATCGATGGGCCTCGGTTCCTCGCGCTGGCTGGCAAAGTTGGCGACTGAACATTGCAAGCCCGACAATTTTCACGAAGTGCCCGAAGACAAGGAACGCGAGTTCCTCCGCGACATCCCGGTGCAAAAACTCGCGGGCATTGCCAAGCGCCGCGCTTTATCACTCCGGGCGCTCGGCATCTGGACGCTCGGCGACGTGGCCCACCTGCCGCTGGGATTACTGGAGAAACGCTACGGATTTTTCGGACTCGAACTCTGGCTGCTGGCCACAGGACAATTTCGCGAACGCTTGTCGCTGGCCAATAAACCGCGCACCTGCATCGGCAGCGCCACCACCCTGCCCTACGACGAGCCCGACTACGAAACCGCCCTGTTGTTCCTGCTCGACCAGACCGAGCGCACCGTGACGACGTTCTTTCGCGAAAATCTCAAGGCCCGTGAGATGGGCGTGTATGTGCGCTTCAAAAACATGGAAGGCAACGGCGTGAGCGTGAAATTTCCCGCCGCACAGTTCGAGCCGCGCCTGATCAATCCGCACGTGGAACAATTATTCCGTCAACTTGTCGCCCATCAGGAACAGCCGATCCGCCAGGTCTGCATCAATTTCTGGAACATGCAGCCGCTGGAACTCGAACCCGACATGTTCAACAACGACGTGGAATACAAGCGCCGCGAATTGCATCATGCGTTGGAAACCATCGAGGCGCGTTACGGCAAACGCAGCGTCAAAACCGGCACGCGCATGCTGCTGGAAAAAGAGGCGGCGTATCTGGTCGGCGAGAAAGCCAAATGTCCGTTCATCCCCCAACGCGAGATGGAAATCAAAATGGACAATATCCCCGAGCCGATGCTCGATCTGGTTTACGAGGACGAATGGCAGCCGCTGGAAAACACCTTGCCCGCCGCGCCGCTTCCCCTGCCCCGCACCTGGGGCCGTTCCACCAGCCGCACATCGAAGTTTCGTTGACTACAACTTCCCCTTCGTGCTCGGCACACCTTTGACGCGCGGGTCCCGCTGGCAGGCGAGATCGAGAGCTTTTGCCAACGCTTTGAAGATCGCTTCAACGACGTGATGCGGTTCGTCACCGCGCAACACATCGACGTGCAGATTGCACCGCGCTTCGTTGGCAAAGCCTTGCAGAAATTCTTTCACCAAACCGACGCGAAATTCGTTTTTCCGACCAAGCGATACGTTGGCGACGCGGTTCCAATTTTTCGCCTCGAATACGAGGAATGGTCGGTTGCTAAAATCCAAGGCGATGCGCACTTGTGCGAGCGCCTCGTCCATCGGCACCAACGCCCAGCCGTACCGCCGAATCCCCCGTTTGTCGCCGAGCGCCTCCACGAACGCCTGCCCCAGCGCGATGCCGATATCTTCGACGGTATGATGCGCGTCCACGTCGAGATCGCCCTTCGCCTTGACGGTCAAATCACACAACGAATGTTTCGCCAGCAACGTCAGCATGTGATCGAAGAACGGCACCCCCGTCGACACGTTCGCCTTGCCGCTGCCGTCGATCGTCAGGGCCAGCACAATCTTCGTCTCCGCCGTATCGCGTTGAACCTTAGCGCTTCGCTTTTTCAATGGTCTCCTTTGTGGATTCCAGAAACTTGTCCATTTCCTCGTCTGTCCCAATCGTCACCCGCGCGAACTCGCGAATCCGATCGGCGTCCCACCAACGCACGAGTATATTCCGCGCGCGCAAGCTATCAAACCACTGTTTCGCGGTCACCGGCGCGGGCGGACGCGCGAACACGAAATTCGTTTGCGAAGGATAAACAAAGAACCCGAGTTTGGCGAGACCTGACACGGTTCGCTCCCTCGTGGCGCAAATCTTCTTCACGTTTCCCTGGAAATAGTGCCACTCGTCCAGCGTGGCTTCGGCGCCGAGCTGACTGAGACGGCTCACATTGTAGCTGTCTTTCACCTTGTTAAGCGCCGCGATCAACTCACGCGATCCGGCCGCCCAGCCGACGCGCATCCCGGCAAACGAAAACGCCTTCGAAAATGTTCGCGCCACAATCACGTTGTCATATTCCCGCGCGAAGTCGAGACAGTCCTCCGCGGCAAAATCGACATACGCCTCATCGATCACGACCACCCCTTCGGCCTCTTCAATGACCCGTTGCAATGCGACACGTTGCAGCCACACGCCGCTCGGCGCATTCGGCTGCGTGATGAATACCAGTTTGACGCCCGCGAGCTTCGCCAGCAGCGGGGGGTGCGCCGTGATCTGAAAGTTTTCGTCCAGTGGCAATTCCACCGGCGTCGCGCCCTGGATATTTGCCAGCACGGGATACAACGAATAGCTGGGCCAGAAGTACGCGAGTTTCTCGCACTCCCCGCAGAACGCGCGGACACAGAGGTTCAGGATGTCGTCGCAGCCGTTGCCGATGACAATCTCATCGGCGCCAAATCCGTAAATCTTGCCCAGCTTCGTTCGCAATCCAGAAGAAGTCGGGTCGGGATACAGCCGTAGCTTTCCGTCGATGGCTCCACGCAGCGCCTCCAGCACCTTCGGCGACGGCGGGTACGGATTCTCGTTGGTATTAAGCTTAATGAGACCGGCGACCTTCGGCTGTTCGCCGGGGACATACGCGCTCATCCGCTCGACCTGGCGGCGGATCAGGCTCATGAGAACCGTATCCGCGCTGACGCCACGTGCGCATCCAAGCCCTCGACGCTCCCAAACGCTTCGAGCGCCGGCAAAGATTTGTCGAGCGCCTTCCGCGACAGTTCCACCACACTGGTGCGCCGCTGGAACTGGTCGACGGTCAGTCCGGCGAACATCGTCCCGGCCCCGCCTGTCGGCAATTCGTGACTGGGGCCCGCGATATAGTCGCCCACGACGGTGGGCGTCCACGGCCCGAGAAAGATGGCTCCGGCGGTCCGAATCGCCCGTGACACTTTCGTGTCATTCTTCGTCATCAATTCACAATGCTCGGGAGCAAACTGGTTGGTGATATCGATGGCCTGCTTGATGTCTTTTGCCAGAACGAACACGCCGCTGTTCGTCAGCGCCCGCTGAACGAATTCACGCCGTTTGAGACCGCCGACCTGTTTGTGAATCTCGGCTTGCGTCGCCTCCAACACCCGCTGCGATGTCGTCACGAGCCACACGCGCTCGTAACCACTGCCGTGCTCCGCCTGAGCCAGCATGTCCGCTGCGATAAATCCCGGCTCGGCCGAATCATCCGCGACGACCAACAATTCGCTCGGCCCCGAAAGCAAATCGATACCGACACAACCAAAGAGCAGCTTCTTCGCGGCGGTCACGTACGCATTGCCCGGGCCGAAAATCTTCACGACGCGCTTGATCGATTGGGTCCCCAAGGCCATCGCGGCGATGGCCTGCGCGCCGCCGAGTTGATACACCTCTGTCGCGCCCGCGATGTGGGCCGCGTAGAGCAACGCCGGATTAACCGGCGGCGGCGAACAAACGACTATTTCAGGACAACCTGCCACTTTCGCGAGCGTGACAGTCATCAGCACGGTCGACACCAATGGCGCCGTCCCGCCCGGGACATAAATCCCCACACGTTGAAGCGGATCGAACTTCTCACCAACAGCGCCGCCCTGGGCGTTACGCATCCGCCAATCCTTACGCAACGACCGCTTGGCGAACGCCGACACGTTTCTTTGCGCCACGGCAATGGCCTGAGCCAGGCCGGCTTTCGGTTTTACCGGCTTTCCCGTGATGCGCAATTCGGACGGTCTGAGCCGGACTTGATCAAAGCGTTCCGTCAATTCCACCAATGCATCGTCACCACGGCTCCGCACATCAGCAATGACGACGCGCACGCGCTCTTCGATCTGTGGATCGAAAAGACTCGATGCCGCGCATGCCTCGGCGATGGCGCGCGCGAAATCCGGTTGGTCGTACCGCAGGGTCTTCATGCAGCGAGGATGTTACTCGACGGTGAGGTACAGGGCAAGCACCCCAGATGCAATTCGCACTTCGGGTCTCGCGACCAACATGCTATCTGCTGGCCCCGATGAAACTCGAGACCGCCCCCCCTCGCGCCTCATTCATACAAACCGGCGGGAACCAGGACAATCCTCAGGGAAGCAAGAAACCGGGAAAAAAGACTGGCCGGAGCCGGGCCTCTTCAATGCTGTGACGCCGCCGTGTCGCTATTGGTCACCGACGGCGGTTGAGTCGCCCAGAGAAACCGCAAGATGCCCCATGTCAGCGGGGGCGTGCTGCTGACGTGTTCCGCTTCGAAGCGAAATTGCCGCGCAATGTCCAGGGCCTGGGTGTCCACACCATCATCCCCGCTGGATCGATCCAGCAGCGCGTAGAGGACCAGACCGTCCGGGTTTACACCCACGCGAATCTGGGTGGGCGTAAGCGGCGCGGAGTTGTTAATCGTCGGCAGGGATGGTACGGAGGCGACACTTCGATTCTCCAGCGCCCCGAGGACGCGGTAGACAGATCGATTGATTGAGATCGGCGCTTCGGGCAGTTCGCTGTCGTTCGACTCCTCGGAAAGCGCCGGGGTTTTCTCGGCCGCGGATAGTACCGCCGCATCGACCGGCACCGGCTGCAGGAGCGGTGGTGGCACACCGGGAACCGTGACACCAAGAAACGCCGGCTGTTGGTTCCAACCCAAATCGCGCTGGCTGGCCTCAATCTTTCGTGACCACATGCGCTTGGAAAAACCATGTGCGCTGGGCAACGACATCAGGCTCGGATCGAACACGTCGGCAACGACGTACGCAGGGTCCTGCGCCAACAATGGGGCCTGACGGGGCGTCGGCATGAAATTGATACGGGGAACTTCCCGCGGGGCTGCGGTAAGGGAAACGCCCGAAACCCGGAAGAAAAGAAACATCGATCCAAACGCCACGATGGACCCGGCCAGAATCCACAGCATCAGTTGCCCTTGCGCGAAGGACAGCTTGGGGACGCGCCTCATGGCAACTTAGTTCGCCGGGACCGCCGCAGGCCCCTCCGGCCGTGCAGCCATATTGACCGTCGTAATGCCGGCCCGGTTCGCGGCGCTCATGATTTCAGTCTCGGTTCCAATGGAGACTTGCTTATCGGCTCGAATGATCAGCTCGCGCGCGCGCGTTCGTTGGACGGCCTCGCGCAACGTCTGCTCCAGCTTGTCAATGGGAACAGGTTGATCGTTAAAGAAGAGCAGATCGTCCCGGGCGGCGGTGACGACGAGCGTTTGAAAATTGCCGGTCAACGGCGTACTCCCCGCCCCGGGCAGTGATACGCCAAAGCCCGATTGCATGACCAGAGACGAATTGAGGATAAAGAACAGCAGGAGCAAAAACACCACGTTCACCAATGGGGCTAGATCAACCATTCCCTTGGACATCTGGCAATGCGTCTTGAACGTCATCGCATCTCCACCACTTTCGCCGACTGCTCGCCGCCTTCTTCCTTGCGGGCCAGATACTGCACCGTCTCATTGGCGGCTTTCTCCATATCGAGCACCAGATTCTGCACACGACTGACAAGATAGTTATACGCGATGTAACTGGGAATCGCCACGACCAAGCCGCCGGCTGTCGTCAGCAACGCCTGCCAGACGCCACCGGCGAGTTGTCCGGCCGTGGTCGCCTGGGTTATCTCAATCACCATGAACACCCGAATCATGCCCCACACCGTGCCGAGGAAACCGATCAACGGCGCGACCTGGGCAATGGTCACCAGGATGGGGAGGTTGCGCTCCAGGCGCGTCACTTCCGTGCGCGCGGTGTCTTGAACGGCTTCGCGAATCTCATCGCGTGATCGGTCGTGGTTGAGCACCGCCGCCATGACCACCTGTGCCACGGGCCCTGCGGTATCCCGGCAGGTGTCGATGGCCTCTTTGACATTGCCGCGCTTCAGCGAGTTCAGGACACCCTTTACAAAGTCATCGGTGTGAATTTGCGCGCGGTGATAATGGAACAGCCGCTCGCAAAACACCGCAATCGCCAAGATGGCGCTGATGAGGATGAACCACATCAACGGTCCGCCCTTTGTCATGATTGTCAACATATCTGTCCTTTGCTTACCTCAGTAACGCCACAGTTTCAACGATAAACCGAGCAAGTTGCGTGCTCAGAACAGGATCAGATGCTCGACGCGCAGCTTGCGAACGCTCTCATCGATCGACGGTTTCATGTCGGGACACAAATCCGCGAGTTTCTGATAGAGAATAATGGCATCGCGCCACTGTTGCCGCTGCTCCTTGATTCCACCAGCGGCCAGACCCGCCTTGCACATCCAGAAACGCTCGGGCGGCGCGTTCGGATCCGGCGCGGCCGCTTGTTCATACACCGCCTTACTGTACCATTCGAACGCATCCTCCAGTTTCGCCGCCTTTTCGAAGGAGCGGCCGATTTTGTAGTACAACTGGTTGCGCAGCGCCGGGTCGCCCTCCCGCGCCGCGTCCAGGGCCCGGCGATAGCTCGGAATGGCTTCGTCAAACCGGCCCAGTGTGAATTGCATGTCCCCTTTGCGCCCAAACGCCTCGGACAGGAGATAGCAGTCGGGAAAATCCTTGGTCAACGCATCGAATACAACCAGCGCGTCGCCAAACTTGTTGAGGTCGCTCAGCGCATCGCCTTCCCCGAACCGGGCGTCGCAGCGCCACCCGGAGCTGGGAAAGTTCTTGATCAGCGCCGCGTACAAATCAATGGCCGTCGTGTAATCCTGGCGCAGATAGGCCGCGCGTCCGGCCATGTACTGTCCGCTGTCGGCCCACTTGCTGGTCGCGTAGTTCTTGACGAGGAATTGGAATTGTTCCTGCGCCTTGATGTAGTCTTTTTGCTTCATGTAGTAGTTGGCCACCCAGAACTGGACGTCCGGCGCGAGCACGGATTCGGGATATTTCTTCAGGAAATCATTAAAATCCGCGAGCGTTTTCTCCGGTTGCCCCTTCTGCGCGTAGCACCAGCCGCGATTGTAAAACGCGCGCTGGCCCAACTCGGTATCGGGCGCCGTGGCGATGAGCTTCTCGAATTCGACCGCCGCGTCGTCGTATTTGCCCTCGCGTTGGAACGATTCGCCGACGGCCAGACCGGCCTTGGCCGCCCATTCACTCTGGGGATAATTCGTCACCACCACTCCAAATGCGGCTCGCGCATCCGGTTCCTTGCCCAAGCCGCCGTCGATCACCCCGATGCTAAATTGCGATTCGGCCGCGTGCGCGCTGTTGGGGAATTGTTGGACGAGCGATTCGAACACATGGACAGCCGCCTCGCCGTTATGCGTGCGTTGGTACGACTGGCCGAGTTGGAACATGGCGCGGTCGAGAAGCTTGGTATCGGGATACGTGCTGATCAGCCGCTGGTAATCCGTAATCGCATCCGTGTACTGGCCAAGGGCGAACTCGGCGTCGCCCGACTTGAACAGCGCCTCGGCAGCAATGGCCGGATCCGTGGCCAGCGTCGCCGCTTGGCGGAGATACGGAAGCGCATCGGACATCTTGTCGAGCTTCCACGCGCACCAACCCGCATTGAGATTGGCTTTGGCGACCAGCGCGCTCTGTGGGTATTTGTCGATCAAGTTGGCATATTCCGGCAAAGCATTGGTGAAATCGTTGCTGGCGAACAGCAGATCTCCGATCGTCATCTGGATTTCGTCGGCCAGCGGGTCGTTCGGCGTGGATTGCAGGTATGCCTTCAATTTCGCCACCCCATCGGCCAGTTGTCCGGCCCGGACGTAGGATTCGCCCAGCTTGAGCATCGCCTCACGCTTCAGGCCGCGGTCCTGCGCGAGCGCCAGCGCCTGGGAAAACGACTGGGCGGCATCGTTGAATTTCTGCTGACCCCAATACACCCAGCCTTCGCCGCGCCAGGCCTTGGCGGCCAGTTCGCCCGTCACGGGTTTGTTGGGGCTGGACTTGTAGGAATCGATGACCGCCCCGTAGCGCTTCAGCGCTTCGCCGGCCTGCTTCCGTTGCGAGAGTGATTCGCCCAGCCAGATGTCGGCCCGAAACGCCGCGCGTGTATTCGGATACTTGTTGACGACGCTGGCGAGCACGGTTTCCGCCTTGTCAAACTGCTGCAGCGCGAGATGGACCTGACCGCGGAGAAGTTCCCCTTCCTGCGCGAGATCCGGCTTCGGGCCGAGCTTGTCGAACTCATCCAGCGCCTGCATCGCCGGCTTGAAATGGCCAAGCTTGAACCGGGCGAAGGCGAGGCCGTAGAACGCCTGGGGTCGATAGGCGCTGTGGGGATACTTTTCGATGACCTCCGAATACCGTTGCCCGGCCTCGATGTAGCGTTCGCAGCGCGACAGCGCTTCCGCGAGCCAGAACCGAAAGCCGTCGGGACGCTTTTCGGTGGGCCACTTGGCCAATGCGTCCTCCAGTGTCTTGACCGCCGCTTCCCACCTTCCCTGATTCAACTGCGCCTGTGCCAGGTCCAACACGACGCCATCGGCGCGATCCGAATCCGGGAATTGCGCCAGATACTCGGCAAACTGTCGTTCGGCGAGATCGTTGAGTCCGTCTTTGAACGCGGCTTCAGCGACGCGGTACATCCGCGTCTCGTCCGGCGTCGCCGCCGCGACGCGAAACACCGCGCCACAGGACAACACCACCGCCAGAATAATGTATCCCCTCCTCATGCCACTCCTTGGACTCCAGTTATGGCAGAATGTTCACCCCGCCGCAAGAGTTGAAGTCGGTAACGAAAAAGCCCCATCGCCGCAGCAGTGATGATCAGTCCCCAATCCAACCGTCTCCTTGTTTGTTCCGCTCCCCTCAGACTAAACACCGGTAACGGCCGTCGGTTTCGGTGCCACAAGGAAGTCACCTGACGCCGTACAGGAACAACAGCGTATGCCGGACGCGCCTCGACCACGCAAAAAGGAATCTCAGATTCTTCACCGTTCGACGAGGTTGAAAGTCTGTCGAGATTCAAAACGGCCTGACCGTCAATCGGTGGCGACAATACAGGTACGATTCCAGCTACACATGCGGATTTCACGAGGGGTTTGACCAGTGATCGCAGCCGTGTCCAACATGTTCAAGGGATATAATTGGTACGATGCCGTCGTGCCGATTGTGTTGGCCTATGGTGTTTGGAACGGGTGGGAGGCGCCGTTCACTGAGAAGATCTTTGGCGTCGCGGAGATGATGTTGGCGCTGGTTGTCGGGATTGAGTGGTATGGCCCGGTGAGCGCCCGGCTGGAATCGGTCACAGGCATGTCCGCCGTCGCCGCCCGACCGGCTGCGTTTATCGGCATCGCCATTCTGGTTCGGCTGCTGTCATTACTCGGCCAGCATCTCGCCCGGCGTAAACTCCTCGAAATCGAAGTCTGGCGGTCCGTCGACCTCGTTGGCGCTCCGCTGGCTGGATTTTTCTGGGCGGGCGGCCTGATGATTTGGATCACGGTGGCGTTGAATCTGACGAACAGTCAGTTCTGCCATGACCAAATCGTCCGGAACTCCCGGTTCGGCGCAACGGTCATCGCCCGGGTCCCCGCCGTCGCCATCACGTTGACGAAACATTCGCCAGAGCAATCGTCTCCCTCGATTTCCTTGAAATTGAAGGAAGACCTCGACTCCAGCGTACCCGACATCGACATGTAGAAGGCCAAGAGATTCGTTCAGACTCCAAGCGATTGTTGCCGCCAATCCCCCAGTGTTCCCGTACACAGCTTGTCGAACACGCTTTTCAGGCTGAGGCTGATCCACCCGGCAACGACTTCCGCAAAAATTCCCCCGTGTATGACTGCTTGCTGGCGGCCACCTGCTCGGGGGTGCCTTCGGCGACCACGCGACCGCCCGCGTCGCCCCCTTCGGGGCCGAGATCGAGAATCCAATCAGCGGATTTGATGACGTCGAGGTTGTGTTCGATGACGAGGACGGTATTGCCGGCGTCACGGAGTTTGTTGAGCACTTCGAGCAACTTGGCGATATCGGCAAAATGCAGGCCGGTGGTCGGTTCATCGAGAATGTACAGCGTGCGGCCGGTGGCCTTCTTGGCCAATTCCGTGGACAGCTTCACCCGTTGCGCTTCGCCACCGCTGAGCGTGGTCGCTTGCTGGCCGATTTTCAGGTAACCGAGTCCCACCTCCTGAAGCGTCTGAAGAATGTCGCGAATCTTCGGCACCGCGCGGAAGAATTCCTCCGCTTCATCGACGGTCAGATCCAAAACATCGGCGATGTTGCGACCCTTGTAGGTAATCTCGAGCGTCTCGCGGCTGTAGCGTTTCCCGGCGCATTGTTCGCACGTCACATACACGTCCGGCAGGAAGTGCATTTCAATCTTGATGATGCCGTCGCCCTGGCAGGTCTCGCAACGCCCACCTTTCACATTAAAGCTGAATCGGCCCGGGCCGTAGCCGCGAACGCGGGCGTTCGGCAATTGCGCGAACAGGGTGCGGATGTGGTTGAACGCGCCCGTGTACGTGGCGGGGTTTGAGCGCGGGGTGCGGCCGATGGGCGATTGGTCGATGACGATAACTTTATCGAGTTCTTCCAAGCCGACAATCGCCTCGTGCGCGCCGGGCCGGTCCTTGGCCCGATAGAATTTTCGGAACAATGCCTTCCGCAGAATGTCGTCCACCAGCGTGCTTTTACCCGAACCGCTCACGCCGGTCACGCACGTGAACAACCCGAGCGGGAACCGCGCGTCGATCTTCTTGAGGTTGTTCTCGCGCGCGCCACGGACGGTGAGCCAGCCGCGCTTCGGTGGGTGGCGCGTCTTCGGCACGGGAATCTGCAGTTCGCCGCGCAGGTAACGACCCGTTAGGGACTTCGGCGAGTCGAGAATGGTCTGGAGCGGGCCCGCAGCCACGAGATAGCCGCCGTGCAATCCTGCCCCAGGGCCGAGATCGACGATATAATCCGCCGCGCGAATCGTGTCTTCATCGTGCTCGACGACAATCACCGTGTTGCCAAGGTCGCGCAACCCTTTCAGCGTATCGAGCAGGCGATGGTTGTCCCGCTGATGCAGCCCAATGCTCGGTTCGTCGAGCACATACAACACGCCGACCAGACCCGCGCCGACTTGCGTGGCCAGCCGAATCCGTTGCGCCTCGCCACCCGACAGTGTATCGCTCTGGCGGTCAAGGGTGAGGTACGACAAGCCGACGTTTTGCAGGAAGGTCAACCGCGAGCGCACTTCCTTGACGATTTCGCCAGCGACATTTTCCTCAAATTCCGACAACCCCAGCGATCCGAGGAAGACCAGCGCCTCCTCAATGCTCATGCGCGTCATGTCGATGATGGATTTGCCGCTGACCGTGACCGCCAGGCTCTCCGGGCGGAGCCGCGCCCCCTTGCAGTCGGGACACTGCATCCCGACCATGAACTGTTGCAGGCGAGCCTTGGTAAACTCGCTATCGGTCTCTTCGTATAGTCGCTCCAGGTTCGGGACGACGCCCTCGAACACTTTGGTCATCTTGCGCCACGCGCCCTTGCGCCAGTACGTAAACTCGATTTCCTCGCCGCCGGACCCGTGGAGTAATTCCTTCTGCACCTTTTCTGGCAAATCCTTGAACGGGACCTCGAAATCCACGCCATAATGCTTCGCGAGGCCCCGCAGGAGCATTTTGTAATAGATCAGTAAGCGCCGACCGCCGCGCCGCCACGCCACGATGGCGCCGTTGGCGACCGACTTGTTGCGGTCGGGTACAACCAGATCAGGATCAAAGAACAGTTTGGTGCCGAGCCCGTGGCACGTCCGGCAGGCGCCGTCGGGCGAGTTGAATGAGAAATGGCGCGGCGTGAATTCCCCGTAACTGATCCCACACTCGGGACAAGCGTTCTGGCTGCTGAAGAGCCGCTCCGACCACGGCACGGTCACGGGCGTGGTCGCCGTGCGGTACAGCACCATCAACAGACCTGAACCCCATTTCAGCGTCGTCTCCACGGAGTCCGCAAGGCGCGCACGCGTTTTGGGCGCGGCAATCAGGCGGTCAACGACCAACTCGATGCTGTGGTTGCGGCGCTTGTCGAGTTTCACCGCCTCGGTCACGTCGACAATCTCACCGTCAACCCGCGCCCGCACGAACCCCTCACGTTTGATGCGGGCGAACACGTCGCGAAACTCGCCTTTGCGTCCGCGGATGAGCGGGGCAAGGAGCATGAGCTGCGCGCCCTCCCCCAACCCGAGGATTTGGTCGACAATCTGGCTGGTGGTTTGGGTGGTGATCGGCCGACCGCAACGGTAGCAGTGGGGCTTGCCGATGTTGGCAAAGAGCAGCCGCAAATACTCGTAGATCTCGGTGGTGGTGGCGATGGTCGACCGCGGATTGTTACCGGCAAACCGTTGTTCGATGGCGATGGCGGGAGACAGGCCCTCGATGTAATCGACGTCGGGCTTTTGGAGTTGCTCAAGGAACTGGCGGGCGTAGGCGGAGAGGCTTTCGACGTATTTTCGCTGGCCTTCGGCGTAAATCGTGTCAAAAGCGAGACTGGACTTCCCGGACCCACTCAACCCCGTTACCACAATCAACTTCTCACGGGGGAGATTGAGATGGATGTTCATAAGGTTGTGCTCGCGCGCACCGGCAATAATGATGGTGTCCTTGGACATGGCCT